>DATKPK010000044.1:0-23516 GCA_035524095.1 Binataceae bacterium (SeqCode)
TCGAATGTTCAATTGCCTGCCGATGTATCACAGTGTCGGTGGCGTGGTGGCAATCGGATCGGTTCTAGTCAATGGCGGCTCGGTGGTGATCAAACCGCGCTTCTCGGCGAGCCGTTTTTGGAATGATATCGCCGAGTGGGATTGCACTCTGTTTCAATACATCGGTGAACTTTGCCGCTATCTCGTGAACGCCCCTCCGCATCCGCGCGAGGCCGAGCATCATCTAAGGCTATGCTGCGGTAACGGGCTGCGTGCCGACATCTGGTCCGAATTCAAGCGCCGCTTCCATATCCCGCAGATACTTGAGTTCTACGCCTCGACCGAAGGTAACGTCTCACTCTACAACTGTGAGGGCAAACCCGGTGCGATCGGCCGCGTGCCATCATTCCTCGCGCATCGCACCAATCTCGCGTTGGTCAAATACGATTTCGAAGCGGATGCGCCGCTCCGCAACGACAAGGGGTTGTGTCTGCGTGCCCAGCCAGGAGAGGTGGGCGAAGCGATCGGTAGAATTCTCGACGACGGATCAAATCATACTAGCCGTTTCGAAGGTTACGCCGACCGTGAAGCTTCCGAGCGAAAAATCCTGCGCGATGTGTTCACGCGCGACGATGCATGGTTTCGCACCGGCGACCTGATGCGCCGCGACGACAAGGGCTATTACTACTTCGTTGACCGAGTCGGCGATACATTCCGCTGGAAGGGCGAAAACGTATCTACCGCCGAAGTTGCGACGAAAATCTCAGCCTGTCCCGGAGTGCTGGAAGCGATCGTTTACGGTGTTGCGATTCCAGGTGCCGAGGGCCGCGCCGGCATGGCCACTATAGTTCCAGGTGACGGATTTTCTTTGAACGCATTCCACAAGTATCTTACCAACAACTTGCCTGAATACGCTCACCCATTGTTCCTGCGCCTTTGCGACAAGATCGAAACTACATCGACCTTCAAATCCAAGGCTCAGGAATTAAAGCGCGAAGCCTTCGATCCATCCGTCATCAAGGAGCCTCTATTTTTCAACGATCGGCTGCGGCAAGACTTTATCAAGCTCGATGCCGCTCTCTACCAAAGCATTCAGGACAGTCAGATTCGCCTGTGAACCCTATGCGATCGCTGAACTAGGCTGTATTGCCCGCATCGATCGTCATCACCGTACCAGTAATATTCCGTCCTCTTTCGCCGATCAGGAATTCGACAGCATTCGCTATGTCTTCAACCTCGGCTAGCCTTCCCAGTGCGCTACGACGTAAGATCTGGCTACTTTGCTTTGCCGTCAACCCTTGCGTCATCTCGGTATCCATAAAGCCCGGGGCAATCGCGTTTACGTTGATCCCAAGCGAACCAACCTCTCTCGCCAGTGAACGGGTGAATCCGATCATCGAGGCCTTGGTCGCGGCGTATGCGGCGAGGCCTTTGTATCCTGTGAAGCTGACGATCGAGGCGATATTGACAATCCGGCCGCCACCGTCTGCCATCATCGATCGCACTACGTATTTAGTGAGTATCAGCGGTGATACAACGTTCAGCTGCACAAGGCTCTCGATCTGCGAGTCATGCATCGTTGCCAGCAAGCCGCTGGTACCCAGACCCGCATTGTTGACCAAGCCGTAGATCGGTCCGAACTCCTTGCGCAGTCTCTTGACCAGTTCGTGGATGCCGGAAAGGTCTGAGAGATCGTACGCACGGAAGTGCAATGGGCCGCGCCGGCTTTGCTCAGCATCGCTGATCGCCGCGGCAATCTCTGCACCCTCGTGCCGCGCGATTGTGATGACGCTATATCCTGCCACCGCGAGCTTGCGCGCAATCGCGAGACCTAATCCACGGCTGGCGCCGGTTACAAGGACGTTAGCCACTGGCACGCGCTAGTTTCCCGGAGGCGGTTACATCCAGTGAAGGCACGATCCTGATCGCAGCTGGAACTTTGTATGCGGCTAGCGCCTCGCGGCATGCTTCGATTAATTCCTGCTTAAGTATTGGGACTACGGCCGCCGTATCGCCGTTGTCGCCGGACTTCAATACTACATCGGCGACCACGATCGCCCCGGTGATAGGATTTTTGCGGGCTCTCACGAGTGACATCTGCACTTGCGGATGGCGATTGAGAACCGCTTCAACCTCTTCCGGATGCACCTTCGCGCCGCCGACGTTAATGACACCATCCCGGCGGCCCACGAAGTAATACCGCTCACCGCGCAATTCGACTAAGTCGCCGGTGTCGACGAAGCCGTCCGAATCCGCCAGCGTCGCGCACTGATCACCGAGGTAGCGCCGTGCGGTTCTGTTAGATCGAATCCGCAGCGAGCCGTCCTTGACCTTCATTTCCAAGTTATTTCCGTTGTTCTCGACAACTTCTGCAGGAAAGCCAGCCAGCTGGTCATGCACCTCAAAGCCGACGCCGGCTTCTGTCGACGCGAACGCATGTACGATCTTGGCATCGGAATAGGCCGTGCGAAGATTGTCGAGAATTCCCTGATCGACGATCTCTCCCGAAAGTCGCACATATTGCGGCTTGAGCCTATTTGCCATCGGGCTCATCAGTGCGCGCCGCCAATGAGACGGCGTCCCCGAGATATGTGTTACGCCTTCCGCGCCAGCCCGCGTCAGAAAATCGCCGGTCAGTTCTTGTGAATTCGACAACACCATCGACGCCCCGCCGAGGAGCGCCCTCAGAAAAATCTGCAGGCCGCCATAGCGTCGGATATCGTAAAAAGTGCTCCAGACAATGCCTTTTGCACGCGATTGGCTCGGGGTGATTGCGCCGGTGAGGCTTGCCAGTGTGTGCTGGGTCAGTTTAGGTAGGCCGGTCGTGCCGGAGGTGAGCAAAACCCACTCCGTTTGCCGTTGCGCACCGCGTTGACTCTTTGATGCGGTAAGCCCTTTATCACACGCGATCACATGTTCGATATCTAACGCGCTGACTTCCGGCACGCCCTGATCGCACACAATCACGTCACTCTCTGCGGTCGCGATTACAAATGGCAGATGCTCTCGAGGCAGGTCGCCAGGATAAAGAACGATACGCTGGGCGATACCATCCAGTTCGATCAGCGCCAGTGCGGACGCAAACTGTTGGTCGGTCGCCAGCACAACCGAGCGGTCGCAGAGTTCGTCGTAATGCCCGCCTAAACTTGACCGTTCGGCCAGATCACTCAAACTAATCCTTGACTCCAGACCGTGGAGTGATCGCCCCTCGAGATCTCCCGAACTTGTCAGCGCGTCCCAGAGCGAGAACGCATCACTTTGCGGCATCCTCGTAAATCCTAACGAAGTCGGCGAAGCAGATCGGAATCTCGAGATCTTCATCGGCGCTGAAAGGATCAACGCCCAACTCGTCTTCGAGACGCGCAACAATGATCGCGAACGAGAGTGAATCGAGACCGGATTCCACCAGTACAAGATCATCGGTTAGCGGCTGCAGCTTGACCTTCTTTTCCTTAGCCACTTGCTCGAACTGAGATACGATGGTCGCCCTTACTGACATTTACTGAACCTTATACTGCAAATTCCTATCATTCATCCGCTAACCGCGGTCCAACTGCAAGAGACTTAGATTGGTCTGTCCGAGCATCGCGGTCTTTCCACAGACGCAATAATCATCAATAGATTATCCGTATGTGTCTACTGTCAGGCGGCGCCGAACGCCATTTATCAGCCGCCTGACCGCCCTCAGCGCAATCGGCGGGGCCAGCTCGGATGCGATTTCATCCAGCCGGACGCTCAGATCGAACTCGTCACGCGAATCGGGCCTTACCCTGAATTGCGTCGAATGCTCTCGCCGCGATCTGTCCCAGGTCGCGGTATAGTAATAAAGCGCGATCGAACGGCGTGAAGCACCCTCTGGATGGTTCACCGGGTCGGGATTGCCGTGGAAGGAAGTCGAGGACGTGTTGAATATGACGCAACGGTTGAACAGCGGAACGACGCGCAAACTACGCTCGCTCATACTGCGATCCCAAATCTCGAAACAGCCGCCGTATTCCTCTTTCCAATCACGGTTGAGATAGATCAAAACATTGATTCGCCGTTCGAGATCCATTTCTCGGTGATGGTTGAAATCGGCGTGGATACTCAAATGGCCACCGTTCGCGACCTCGTGCAAGCCTCCGCCGCCGAAATACGGATCGGGAATCAGGCCTTTGATTCCGGTCAGGTTCTGCAAAAACTGAATAAACGGCGCCGAATTGAATGCATAAAAGAGCGAACGAAATGAAGGCGAAAGCGTCTCGGGCTTATATTCGAGCTTCTTGTTCTCTTGGCTCCTCGCGAATTCTCTAATTGAGGAAGGGCGTTGCGGGAATTCACGCAAGCAAAAGCTGGCCAGCTCTTCGTCCAGGAAATCGTCCAGCACGATATACGGAAAGGGCTTCGCCGCCACATATTGGTTATGGAATTCGCTACCGCCTTGGCCAAAACTGGGATCACAAAACCAATGTGGGGCAGGTCCCGTTCTAAGAATCATAAATCGCCGATTCCTCGCTGGTGGGCCTCAACCATCATTCTTATCCTAGCCAGCTCGAAGGAATTTGTATAGGCTTTTGTAGCCATAGATAGCTCTGTTGCCTCATAGATTGGCATCTCTGCTCTAATCATAGCGGGCGGTGATTACGCTGCATTGATCTCGGAGTACGCAGTTGACTCGTGAAAAAGATTCCCTTTCATCCGGTTCTCACCAAAGCGTCAGCTTTCCCAACTAGTGCCTTGGCCTGCCTCATCGACGGATTTTCCACACGTCGCATGCCTTTCATTCTGCGCGAAGTGAGGTGTTCGCGCACTACGAATTGTGATAATCCGGCTGCCTCAGGCAACTCACCCAGAGCGCTTCCAAACGGCTTCGTTGGGGCAATCGAACAAGCAATTCTATCAAATGCCGTTGCCTCAAGTGCCGTTTGACGGAGAATATTATTGCTTGAGCGAAACCATACCTGGAGATGCTGAGATATTGAGACTGCGACTTAGGCAGACCGGCCACTGTGCCTTTGTCGGCACGCAAAGCCATCCCTCATGATTCATGCCGCGATAACCGTCGTCGGCACTCTGCTGATACTTCTCTCGTTGCCGGGAAGTCTGGAGCTAGGCCTGCTGACTGTCGCTGGCACTCTGCCCGCGCGCAGGCGGCCTCGCCCGGGTACTACCCGGGGGTTGTCCATTCGGAAGCTCGCGATAGTCATTCCGGCGCATGACGAAGCGCTCGACGTCGCACGCACGATCCATAGCCTTTCCCTTTGCACGCAGCCGACGGACTCGTCGATCGCGATTGTATTAATAGCCGACAATTGCAGTGATGATACCGCGCAAGTTGCAGAGCGAGCTGGGGCGCATGTTATTGAACGCTTCGACGAAACCCTTCGGGGCAAGGGCTTTGCTCTGCAATATGGTTTCGGCCGGCTACGCGAAGAAAGCTTTGAAGCGTTCCTCGTAATCGACGCCGATACAATCGTCGAACCGAACCTCTTAACCGAAGTTATCGGATTATTGGAAGCCGGTGCCGACGGCGTCCAGACCCGTTACGGCGTTCTGAATCCGGAAGCTTCGATCCGGACGCGGCTGATGAACACAGCCCTGATGGCCATCAATGTTCTTCGCCCTCGCGGTCGCGACCGGCTGGGTCTTTCCACGGGTATTCTCGGAAACGGATGGGCCGTGACTTCGGCAACGCTTGCAGCGGTACCCTACGACGCCCATTCTGTCGTGGAGGATCTCGAGTACGGCCTGCGCATCGTCCGTTCAGGCAGGCGTATAGCGTTTGCCGACCGCACTACCGTCCGCGGCCTGATACCGGCAAGCGGGCGCGGAGTCGAAACGCAACGACTGCGATGGGAAGGCGGACGGCTCCGAATGATCCGCCAGAACGTGCCACAGCTTGCTCGCGAAATTCTCGGTGGAAGGCTGGCGCTAATCGAACCATTGCTTGATCTGTTACTGCTGCCGCTCGCATTTCACGTTGTTCTCATCAGCGGCGCTGCGGCAATCCCGTTCACTCCCGCCCGAATCTATGCGTTGATTGCATTTGTACTGCTCGGCTTTCACGTCTGCGCTTCGATCGTTATCGGCGGAGGCGATTGGCGAGATTTTACGGCGCTTTTAGCGGCTCCGGTCTATGCGCTCTGGAAGTTGAAAATCGCCGCGAAGATTTTCAAAGCGGCGTCCTTCGAAACCCCATGGATACGCACAGAGCGATGAACGTCTGGAATTCCTGGGAGTGATGCCTCTCCAACTCATATGCTCTCAACGATGAATCGAACGTCCCGTTCTCTTTTCCACGGAACTCTTGGCCACTGATCGAATCTAGCCAGGATGGAAGATTCGTTTGTAAGGGCCGCGTCAGCCAAAAATGCTGTTGCCGTCTTTTTCACTACAGTTCCCCGTCTATCGGATGATCAGGTGGCGTCGCTGCTTCCTTCTCTGATTGCTGAGGAATCTCAGCGGGCCTCACGCTTCGTCTTCGCGAAAGACCGGGAATTGTATATTACGGCTCATGCGCTCCTCCGCTTTTGCCTGAGCGCTGCCGCCTGCGAACCGCAGCGAAAATTCAAAGTCGGCGAATATGGGAAACCTGAATTGGACCCCCCATTTGGCGAGTCGCCGCTGCACTTCAACCTGTCTCATACCAACGGCTTGGCGGCCTGCGCTTTGTCCCACGGACATGCTGTCGGTGTCGACGTCGAAGAAATCAATCGGCAGATCGATTTCGACGCCGTCGCGAGGAGCGTCTTTGCACCCGAAGAACAGCAGCTTTTGGCTCGAAGTCTTCCCGATGAGCGAGCGGAAACTTTTTTTCGCCTATGGGTTCTCAAGGAATCATTTATCAAAGGAATCGGGCGTGGTCTTGGCTTGCCATTAGAGGACATTGCCTTCCGGCTTGATCCGCTTTCACTCACGGTAGCTGCGAGCATCGGTGAGCATAGTGTGGATTGGCAGATGCTCGAATTGGTTCCCACTTCGACTCATCGTCTTGCGCTCGCCGTCAAGCGGATTGCCCAGGCTGATTTAACCGTGACTAGCCTGGAGATTCCGGTCTTTAAGCTCATCGAATGGAGCAAAGATCCGGCCGCAAGGTCCAAACAAAGCTAGTCCGCTCGAACACTTTCTGAGTCTACTTCCGCTTGGACTACCGCCGCGCGATAGGTTCCCCAGATCTGCGCGTCGCATCCTCTGTTGCGAGCGTCTCGGCAGCCATATCTGTCATGACTGCCATCGATGGTGCTGAGATGAAACGGCGCTCCCCTCCAAATCGCCGAATCGCGCGCCGAGCCTCGTTGCGGCTCTCGCAAACCTGTGAGGAACCAGCGGCCAGAAAGGCCGACGGATTCTCTAGCGCGGCCTTTCCGCCAGCATATACCCGGACACGCGGTGTCTCCTGGTTGATTGATCGGATAAGTTCGAGCGCGGCGGGCATCGACTCAGCCATCGTGCACGAAATGCAGACTGCCGTCGGACCAAAGCGGCGGATCAAGCCTCGAATCTCCTCGGCGGACTTGTTCTCACCGGCAAAGATCGCGGCGGCGCCCTCCTGCCTGAGCAATTCGAGCAGGAACAGCAAGCCGATATTGTGCGGCTCATCCGTCGGCGTTACTCCGAGGATTCGGATTCTTGCAGTGTTGCGCGGCCGGCTCAGGCGGTTGCCCAATTCGATTACGACCTCCGTCGACGTGTCGGCGATAAATTGCTGGCATTCGCTGCTGATATGATCGCCAGCGCGTTCTTCACCCGCTAGGATCACGGTCGGCGCGATGATATCGTCGAAGGTCGCTTCAAGCCCGTTTTCGTCGCAATGACGAATTGCGAGTCCACGGGCGCCGGATTGATCGAGTTCAAGCAACCGCCGGTAGTATTCATGATAATCTTCAGTCGCATCACCGATGCCGAGCAGAATCGACAAAAATCCTAACGACGGCACATAATCCCCTGCCACTTTCAGGCAAGCCGTCAACGGCGTTGCCAACAGCAATCCCGCGACGCCCCATAGCCACGACCAGTACATCGCCGATATCAGTAAAGCCACCGGCGATAGTCCAATCCCGCGGCCTATCAGAAATGGTTCCGCGACCTGTGCGGATATCTGATCAAGCAAAATAAACGCAGCCAGCACCTCGAATGATTTATGCCATCCCGGGAACACCGCAAACGCGACCAGTGTCGGCAAGATCCCAGAGGTGAGTGCGCCGACGTAGGGGATATACCGCAGGAGAAACGCGAGCCCGCCCCAGAAGACCGGGTTCGGCAGTCCGAGCAGCCACACCACCACTCCGATCATGACACCGAAGGCCAGGTTGGTGATTGAGAACAACAGCAGATAGTGCCCAACAGTCTCGACCGCTGTTTCGATCGCTTGCGAGGCGATCGTGATTCTGCCGCGTGCCGCCAGTCTGACCAGGCGTTCACGCAGGTCGCTGCGCCCATATAGCAGGAAAAACAGCAGCACCATGATCAGTAATCCGTCCGCGAGGCTCGCGAGTACCGGCATCACCGGCTTCAGCACCTCGCTGACGTCCGGGGATACGGGCGCGGGTGCTGCTTGGATCACCGGTGTCTTGCGCGTGTGGATCGGCGTGCTCTTCGTCTCAATCTGTTCCTCGACTTCCTCGACCCCTCCTTCTACTCGCTGGAGCCAAAACGGTGTCTGACCTTTAAGAGCGTTGACCTTTGCCGCGATATTGTCCGAGTATGCGGAGACCTCCACGGCAACCGCCGTCAGCTCAACTGTGAGAAAGTAGATGAGTCCGCTAATAGCCGCGATCGAGACGATCAGGACCAGTACGGCACTCAAAAGACGGCCGGCGAAGGGTTCAAGGCGGCTCGCTATAGGACTGAAAACTATCGCCAGAATCGACGCCATCGTAATCGGCAAAAGAATCTCCCGGCCCAGGTAAAGCACGGCCGTCACGATCACAATCGCGAGCAACGGTCTCGTTACCCGGTCGAGGGCGGACTGCTCCTCATCAACCTCATCCGCTTTGTTGATTCCAACCTTCGGTTCCTGCATAGCCTCCGCCGCTGCCTACCTGTGCGCGCTGCCGCTCAGCTAATCAGCAAGGAATAGGCCATCAACCGATCGTAGGCCTGCCTCGCCCGGCCTTCGCCCGTTGAAAAAATTAGCAGAAACTACTCCAGCGCCCTGTCTCGTCAGCTAGAGTACTCGCTTTGGGTGGGAATGAATGGCAATTCTGTTCGCTTGCTTTACGTTGATCTCGACCGGCATGGGCGGCATCGCGGCTATCCGGATGCGCGACCGCATGCATCTGTTGCTTGGCTTCAGCTCCGGCGCCGTCCTCGGAGTTGCCCTTTTTGACCTGCTTCCTGAAATTATCCTGGCTGGCGACGCCCCTACCCGCTTGATGCCGATGGTTGCTGCGGGCTTCTTGGCTTTTTTTACACTTGAGCGCATAACGGCGTTGCATCGCGGCCGCGAGCACGCCCACATGCCTGATAGCCACGAACAGGAATTAGGAGTGATGGCGGCAGCGGGACTTGCGCTGCACAGTTTTCTCGATGGCTTCGCGATCGGGGTCGGGTTTCAGAGCAGCTTCGCGATCGGCATCTTGATCGCGCTCGGCGTCATCACCCATGACCTGAGCGACGGTCTGAATACCGTGACGGTCGTCTTGGCCCATGATAATCCCGTCAGACGTGCCGTAAACTGGCTGATGATCGACATGACGACCCCGGTCCTTGGCGCGATTACCGCCACCGTCATCCCTCTGCCGGTAACGCTCGTACCCTGGTTGCTGGCCCTGTTTGCTGGCTCCTTTCTCTATATCGGGGCGTCGGACTTACTGCCAGAGGCCCGCGAGCACGATTCGCCGCTGGTCGGTGTCGCGACCGCCGCTGGCATGCTTACGATGTATCTCGTCGCTCAGCTTCTGCACAGCCATTGACCGACGAGACATAGCGCAGATCACCGGTCCTTCGACATTGCGTTATTCCTTCTTACTACCGTAGCTAACCGCGAGGCCTGCGCGTGCGTCCGCCTGAATTCCGTATTGCGGAATCGGATAACGCAAACCATTCGACGACAGCCGCTTCAGCCCCTCGATCGTCTTTGGCAGGTATCGCGGCGGTAGTGCCATCAGCAACTCGTCATCGAGTACGCCGCCGTAGCGGCGTTCCGCGAAACAGGGGATCGACAGGCTCGGCTCACCCGTCTTGAGCGCGCGCCCCCAGGAGTCCGCACAGGCTGACTCACCGACGACGCCCCACTCGAATTTCTTGTATCCCGCCCACTGCAGCCCGTTGATAAAGATGATCATCTGCCCGGGCGTCGCATAGATCAGGCATATATCCGGCGGATTGAGCCTGCCGCTGGTCAACGGCGAGACCGCCATCGCGGCGTATTTCCCATATGGCACCACATCCATCGCGCGCTGATGGGCCGAGGAATCTTCAATCGTCTCGTACCAGACCTTCGCCATATTCCGGCCCGACAGCCAGTCGTCGTCCTGCGGATGGAGTCCGATCACTGCGCCACATTGCGCGCCCACCAGATCCTTCTGGGTGATCCCCACGGTAAATCCGAGGCGCGATGCCTGTGCGACAATCTGGTCGGTCGTATGAATCGAACTGGGGCGCCGGATTTTCGGTATTGCCTCCATCTCCGCGACGCTCGTGAAAAGCTTCATCCCGATCGGCGTCGTTCGCAGCCTGAGTAGCCGATTCAAGTCGTCCACGATTTGCGTCCAATCATAGGTTATTGCTTCAGTGCCCACTGCCGATCCATTCTTCTCGGCCATGATGATCGTCCTCCAATAAAGGTCCTGTCGTCCCGCTTAAATCAGGTATCTCGCGACGATATTGCGACACCCGAGCGCGAAATCAAAGCTGTTCATTCCGCAAGAGGCCCGGCTTAGCTTCATGCGACTACACAGGCTAAACTCGGAAGTCCTCGCGGGATTAGTCTAATCCAAGGATAATGTTTGATGTTTCTACGGAATTATTGGTACGTGGCGGCCTGGGCGCACGAAATTGAGCGGCGCCCGCTCAGCCGTATCCTATTGAACGAACCGATAGTCTTCTTTCGTAAACATGACGGCACGATTGCGGCTCTCGAGGATCGTTGCTCCCATCGCGGTTATCCGCTGCATAAGGGCCGCCTGACCGATGACACCCTCGAATGTGGCTATCACGGCGTGACCTTTGACTGTTCAGGGCGGTGCGTCAAAGTGCCGGGCCAATCACACGTCCCGTCCGGTGCCGATATCCGCGCCTACCCGATCGTCGAGCAATGGGGCCTCGTCTGGATTTGGATGGGCCAGCCGGCGATGGCGAACGCATCCTCGATTGTTGATTGGCATCTGACGGGCGATTATCAACGGGACGTGCGCGGCGAGCATCTATACGTCAAGTGCAATTACCAGTTGATCACCGATAATCTGCTTGATCTTTCTCATCTCACATATGTTCATCCGCATACGCTCGGTTCATCCGCGAAAGTTAATGAGGTACAGATCAGGAATGAAATTACAGCCGACTCAGTCGTTAACTCGCGATGGCTAATCGATATCGCTCCTCCACCAACCTACGCGCGCGGTAATTTCAAAGGCAACGTTGATCGCTGGCAGATTACTACTTTTCGGCCGCCCGCTTTTCTAAGCCTGTATGCAGGTGCGGCTGCGACCGGCAGCGGAGCTCCTGAAGGAAATTTCAGTGAAGCGATCGGGTTGCATACGTTCAACGCGATGACTCCGGAAACCGCCTCGACTACTCATTATTTCTGGTCGATTGCCCAGGAACGTGGACCGGCAGGCGAGAACCTGACAGAGGCAATTTTCCTCGACATCCAGAAGACCGTTCAGGAAGATATCGCGGTGTTCGAGGCTCAACAGCGATCACTGGATTTGAAACCCGACGCCCCGATGGTGGCAATCAAGTCGGATGCCGCACCGCTGGCGGCGCGACGGATCGTCCAGCGTCTTCGCGAAGCCGAAGAATCAACGCCATTGATGAGGTTAAAGGCCTGATCTCAAACGTCCGAGACTACGCCGCCGCTCAACGCCTAGGCCGCGGCGCGCGTGCCTAGTACCTGTCGCAGAAATTCACCAGTATGTGAGTTCGGCGCTGCAGCTATTTCTTCTGGCGTGCCTTGCGCGACCACTTGACCGCCGCGATCGCCGCCTTCAGGTCCAAGATCGATTACATAGTCGGCAGTCTTGATTACATCCAGATTATGCTCGATTACGATAATCGTGTTGCCGTTATCCGCGAGCCGTCCGAGGACAGTGAGTAGCTTGCGAATGTCATCGAAATGCAATCCGGTTGTCGGTTCGTCGAGTATGTACATGGTCCGGCCGGTTGCGCGCCGCGCAAGTTCCTTCGCCAGCTTGATCCGTTGCGCCTCGCCACCGGATAACGTCGTGGCCGATTGTCCCAGATGGATGTAATCGAGGCCAACGTCGCGTAGCGTTTCGAGCTTCTGCCGGATCGGTGGCACCGATCCCATGAACTCGATTGCATCGAGTACCGTCATGTTCAGAACCTCGGCGATGCTTTTGCCTTTGTACTGCACTTCCAGTGTGTCGCGATTGTAGCGCTTGCCGCCACAGACTTCGCAGGTGACATACACGTCAGGCAGGAAATGCATCTCGATCCGGATGATGCCGTCACCCTGGCATGCCTCGCATCGTCCACCCTTCACGTTGAACGAAAACCGCCCAGGCCCATAACCGCGCATCCGCGCTTCCGGCAATTGCGCGAATAGTTCCCGAATATGCGTGAACAGTCCCGTGTACGTCGCCGGATTTGATCGCGGCGTCCGCCCGATCGGGCTCTGATCCACGTGAATCACTTTATCCAGATGCTCGAGGCCTTCGATACTCTTGTAGAAACCGGCCCGCTCCCGGCTGCCGTTGAGCTTCTGCGCCAGCGCGCGATGGAGCGTATCCAGTACCAGCGTCGACTTGCCCGATCCCGAAACCCCCGTCACACACGCAATCACTCCGAGCGGAATACCAACGGTGATATCGCGCAGGTTATTCTCTTTCGCGCCTTTGATTGTCAGCCAGCGTGCACCTAGTGTTCGCCGCCGCGACGGCACCGGAATAGCGGCTTCGCCCGACAGGTATTTGCCTGTCAACGAATTAGGGTTTGCCATAACCTCGTCAGGAGTTCCCTGTGCGACTATATAGCCGCCGTGGATTCCCGCGCCCGGACCCATATCAACTATGTGATCCGCTTCAAGCATCGTGTCGCGATCGTGCTCTACAACTAGCACCGAATTGCCTAGCTCGCGCAGCCGTTTCAGCGTCCCCAGCAGACGTTGATTGTCCCGCTGATGCAGTCCAATCGATGGCTCGTCGAGAATATACAGTACGCCAACCAGGCTCGATCCGATCTGCGTCGCCAGACGAATCCGCTGGCCCTCGCCGCCCGATAAGCTGCCCGACGTGCGATCGAGCGTCAGGTAACCAAGCCCGACATCGGCCAGAAATCCCAACCGCTCGCGAATCTCCTTGAGGATCATACGCGCGATCTCGGTCTCCTGCGGGCTCAAGACCGGATGCTCGAAAAAAGCGACGGCCTGCTTGATCGACATCGCGGTCACTTCACTAATCGACTGATTATTGAACCGAACGAACAGGCTTTCCTTCTTGAGCCGTGCCCCTCCGCATGCCGGGCACGGCCGCATGTTCATGTACGCTTCGAGTACCTCGCGGATACTCTCGGAATCGGTCTCTTTATACCGGCGGTCGAGCCATGCCAGCACGCCTTCAAATGTCTTGGCATACCCATGATGGTGTGAACCGCGCAGATAGCTGAATTCAATCTCTTCGGTGCCAGAGCCATTGAGAATCGCCTTGCGGACCTTCGCTGGAATCGTTTTCCACGGCTGGTCGAGGCTGAACTTGTAATGCGCCGCCAGTGATTCCAGTACCGGCTGCATATAATTCATGCTTGCCCACGGCGCGATCGCACCATCAGAAATGCTTAGGTCTTCATTCTGTACTACTAACTCGGGATCGAAATACATAATCGACCCAATCCCTGAGCATTCAGTACATGCGCCATGCGGACTATTGAAGGAAAACATCCGCGGCGTAATTTCCGGATACGAGATACCGCAGTCGACGCATGCGAAGCGCTGGCTGAAATTGATCTCGGTCCCGCTTTTCCCGCTGCCATCCAGCCGCTCGATCTTGAGTAAGTCCTGCCCGTATTTGAACGCTACTTCGAGCGAGTCGCTCAGTCGTTTTTCGATCCCGGGCCGAATCGCCAGGCGATCAACCATGACGTCGATTGTGTGGCGCTGATTCTTGTTGACCTTGATCTCATCGCCGAGTTCAACCAGCTTGCCGTCGATCTTGGCTCGCACAAAACCCGCGCGCCGCAGATCGCTCAGCTCTTTTTTATATTCGCCCTTGCGATCGCGCACGATCGGCGCGAGCACATGCAGGCGCGTGCCCTCGGGCCATCCGATGATCCGATCAACGATTTGCTGAACGCTCTGCTGACTGATCTCGCGGCCGCAGTTGTAACAGAATGCGTGCCCTACGCGCGCAAATAGCAGCCGCAGGTAATCATAGATTTCGGTAATCGTTGCGACCGTTGATCGCGGATTGCGCGAAGTGGTCTTCTGCTCGATCGCGATCGCCGGCGAAAGGCCCTCAATCGAATCGATATCTGGCTTCTCCATCTGCTCGAGGAATTGCCGCGCATAGGCTGACAGCGATTCGACATAGCGCCGCTGCCCCTCCGCATAAATCGTGTCGAAGGCGAGCGACGATTTGCCCGAACCCGACAACCCAGTGATCACGACGAGCTTGCTGCGCGGAATCTCGATATCGATATTTTTGAGATTATGCTCGCGCGCGCCCTTGATGATGATCCGATCCATCGCGAATCAGCCTGTCTGACCTGCTAATGACCGCTTCCTTAGCATCGCAACTTTTTCGCGCCGCGCCGTGTGATCCCGTGCACGTGCGGCATCGGCAGCATACTTAATCGCGGCAGCCATGCTCGCAGCATTAGCGATTCCGCGCCCGGCGATATCATAGGCAGTTCCGTGATCGGGCGAGGTGCGAATAAACGGTAGCCCGAGCGTGATATTCACCGCGCGATCAAATTCCAGTGTCTTCAGCGCAATCAAGCCTTGATCGTGATACATCGCGACCGCCCCGTCGAAACCGAACTCGGCACCTTGCCGGATAAAGGCGGTATCAGGCGCGACCGGTCCGCGCGCGTCGATCCCGATCTTGCGTGCCCGCCTGATCGCCGGCTCGATCACCCGCGTCTCCTCGTCGCCGAATAATCCATTCTCGCCCGCATGCGGGTTGAAGCCGAGCACGGTTATGCGCGGACGCACGATTCCTGACTGCTTGCAGAGATGCTCCGCTAGCAGGCTAATCGTCTGGTAGATTCCGTCCCGCGTCAGCGCCTCCGAAACCTGCCGTAATCCCATGTGCACCGTTACCAGCGTCAGCTTCAATTGACCGCCCGCGAACATCATACGCCATCGCCGCGTGCGAGACATTTGCGCGAGCAGTTCCGAATGGCCGGGAAAATGATGGCCCGCGCGATTGAGCCATTCTTTATTGATCGGCGCCGTCACTAACGCATCAGCCTGGCCGCTCATCGCCATCCGCGCCCCTTCAATAATGTAGCGATAAGCTGCATCGGCACCCTCAATCGATGGGTTTCCCGGCGCATATTCCGATGGTTTGAGCTTCCCCAGCGCGAGAACATCGACCGAATCACTGGCGCGCCGTTGGCCCTCACGCCATGCGCGCAAGCGCGGAGCGTCAGCCCCGAGCCGCCCGGCCGCCGCCTCCATTGCGTCGCGATCACCGATTACCAGCAGACGTGCCTCAGCCTGACCGATCATTCGCGCCGCTTTGAGGATCACTTCCGCGCCAATCCCCGCCGGATCACCCATGCTGATCGCGACCAGCGGCGTTCTCGAGGCCGGCGCCATGCGGCTCAAGCGGACTTCTTGCGCAGGCCGAACCCTGACCTGACGGGTTGGGAGATCGCGCTACTGCAAAGTTTCAACGTAATGCTGCTTGGCCAAGTCGGTATCGACCCATTTCTCGAATTCGCCGCGCGACTGAGCACTCTGAATTTTATCGCGAATCTGCCCGCGAACCTCGTTAAGCGGCTGGAGCCCCGGCGTCTGATGCGCCTCGACCTTGATAATATGGAAGCCGTATTTCGTACGAATGACCTGAGAGATATCGCCGGGCTTGAGATTCCTGATCCCCGCGGCGACCTGATCATTCAAGTCGCTGGGTGAGAACTCGCCGAGCTCGCCGCCCTTAGTTTTCGAATCATCATCAGAGTATTGCAATGCAAGCCCTCCGAAATCAGCTCCCTTTACCGCCTGCTTGCGCACGGCCTCGGCTTTGTCGCGCAAGGCAATCACCTGCTGCGGCGACGCGTTCTTGGGCACCGCGATCAGAATCTGCGCGAGCTGATACTTCTCATCAGTGATAGTGAATTCGCCCGGGTTATCCTCGTAATAGTGCTTGATTTCGGAGTCCGACACCTCGATCTTCTGGCGCACTTCCTTGTCGATCATCGTCATCGCTTCGACCTGCTCGCGCATTCGCTCCCGAAATTCCGCGTCGCTGACGCCTTCGGATTTTAATTGCGCGTGAAGCTGATCGTCGGTGATATGGTTTGTCTGCTCAATATTCTGAATATAGCGATCGATTTCGTCATCGGTCACGCGGTCGGCATAATTGTGTGCTTCCGATTTGAGCATCCGATCCTGAATCAACTGCTTCAAAATCTCGTCCGGATCCTGCGGTGTGGTCAGAGGCGCGTTGGGATTTGCGCTGGCTGAATTCGAGGCATTGTAAACCTTCACGTCATGCGACGTGATCGGGTCACCATCTACGCTCGCAACCACGCCGTCAATCACTTCCGCGCGCGCGCGACTGGCGGCGCCTCCTGCCACCAGAGCTATAGCGCCGGCCGCGATCAAGGATACGCCAATCCACCGTTTCATCTGGGTTCGCGAGTGCATCTTCATTCCTGCCACAGACTAATTCGGTAGCGCTGTAACCGATCCTGCAGGCTTCACTTCCAACTTTTCACAGGCCGCCAGTGCCTGCAAGATACCCTCGATTTGCTCGAACATTTGCTCGTATTCGCCTGTCAGCACCCGCACGATAATCTGATACGACGGCGTTAGCCGCATCGTGTTCCGATTCGCCGCGGCCAGCCCCACCAACTTTTCGCTGTCAATCGGCGCCTCCGGATGAAATTTAATCTCCAGTTGATCACCTTTCAGAATCGCCGTGGTGATTAACAATTCCTTCATCTGCCGCCGAACGTTCATCGCCTTGAGCAGATTTTCGATGAGCGTCGGCACCGGCCCGAAACGATCACGCATCTCGTCCCGCACTTCGTCGAGGTCAGACTCCGACTGTGCCCGCGCCATCCGCCGATAGAGCACCAGGCGCTCGTTCTCGTCCGGCACAAAACTGTCCGGGATATAGGCCGGAATCCCGAGCTTGAGTTCGGGCTCGAAGTCCGGACGCGGCGGCTCACCGCGCAGTTCGCGAATCGCCTCCTCCATCATCTCGGTATACAGCTCAAAACCTACCGCCGCGATCTCGCCCGATTGTTCCTTGCCGAGCAGATTGCCGGCCCCACGATGCTCTAGGTCGCGCATCGCGAGTTTGAAGCCGGTTCCGCTCTCCGCTTCGACCAGTTCGCGCAGCGCTTCTATCCGACGCTTGGCGTCGCGTGTGATGATGTGTTCGCCGGGAATCAACAAGTACGCGTAAGCCCGCCGCTTGGATCGACCCACCCGCCCGCGCAACTGGTAGAGTTGGGCCAATCCGAAATGATCTGCGCGATTGATAATCATTGTGTTCGCATTGGGAATATCTAGCCCCGACTCGATAATCGTTGAGCAGACCAGCACGTTGACGCGATTCTCCATGAAATCACGCATTACCACTTCCAGCTCATGTTCTTTCATCTGGCCGTGGCCGATTGCGATTTTAGCCTCTGGAATCAGCGACTGCAGATGGCGCGCCATGTAATCGATATTCTCGACGCGGTTGTGGACAAAGAATACCTGACCGCCGCGATTCAACTCGCGCACGATCACGTCACGAATCAGTCCATCATCAAAATGCGCGACGAAAGTCCGCACGACTTGCCGATCGGCCGGCGGCGTCTGGATAATCGACAAGTCGCGAATCCCCAGCATCGCCATGTGCAGCGTGCGTGGAATCGGTGTAGCCGTCATCGTCAGTACTTCGACCAACTTGCGCAGCCGCTTGATTCGCTCCTTGTCCGTGACGCCGAAGCGATGCTCCTCGTCGATAATGAGCAAACCAAGCTTCGGGAATTCGACATCGTTCTGCAATAGTCGATGAGTCCCGATTACGATATCGACCACCCCGCGCCGAACGTCATCGATTACCTTGCGATTCTCTTTCGGCGTCCGGAAACGCGAGACCATCTCGATTCGCACCGGATAGTTTTTAAAGCGCCTAACGAAATTCTCCCAATGCTGTTCGGCGAGCACCGTCGTCGGAACCAGCACCGCCACCTGCCGTCCGTCCATCACGCACATGAAGGCCGCGCGCAAAGCGACTTCCGTCTTGCCGAAGCCTGCATCGCCACAGATCAGTCGATCCATCGGTTTGGGCCGCGCCATATCGCGGATCACCTCATCGATCGCCGCCTGCTGATCAGGCGTCTCCTCGAACTCGAAGCGTCCGCTGAATTCCTCGTAATCGCGTCCCGGATGCGGGAACGCGTGGCCTTCGACGACTTCCCGCGCCGCATAAATATCCAGCAGGTCCGACGCCATCGCCAGCACTGCCTGCTTCGTCCGCTTCTTGACGCGATCCCATGAACCCCCGCCAAGCCGATCCAGCTTGGGCTCAACGTTGTCACCGCCGACATAGCGCTGCACCAGGTTGATCCGCTCGACCGGCACATACATCGTGTCGTTGCCGGAATATTCGAGGTTCAGGAAATCGCCCTCGGTATCCGCGACCTTCAGATGACGCAGGCCACGATAACGCCCAATTCCATGGTCAATGTGTACGACCAGCTCGTCCGGGCGCAATTCTTCAAGATTGAATAGCGTTCCCTTGGCCGGCCGCCGCGTCCGCCGCCGCGCACGCGGCTCACCGAATAAATCCTCTTCGCCATAGATATAGAGTCCGTCGCGCTGAAGGACGGTGCCGGCTGCGATCTCGCCCTCCATAATCACTGGCCGATAGTCAGGGAAATCGAGTATCTCGGCAAAGGTCTTGCACTCAGTGTTGACCTCGATCTCGAACGCCTCCAGATGACGCCGCAACCGCGCGGCCTGATTCGCTCCTTCGACCACCATCAGCGCGCGTCCTTGCCCGCGCCGAACTTCATTCAATTCCTTTGCCAGCGGCTCGAACGACGGTGCGTTATTCGTACCGGTCAACTCCGCGCCGCCCAACTTCAAGCTCGCCTGCGACTTGACTTCGATCGGCATGGCCCAGCCTTCGCGCGGCGCGGCGACCGTTACCAGTGATCCCGCCTCGACCGCGGTCAGGTTCGATAACGCTCGCTCCAATTCGGTATTTGTCAGATAGAGCCGCTCCGGCGTTGGATAAAAGACTGGCTTTGCCTGTGCCGCCGACGCCTCGTCGTCAATCCGCTCAGTGAAGCGTTCCGCTTCCGCGACGATGCGCCCGGGCTCGATCATCCACGCCAGTGCATTGGCCGGCAGATAATCAAAAATCGTCGAGAGGCCGCCCTCATGGATATACGGCGTGATCAGCTCTACGCCGGGGAACAACAACCCCGTTTCGAGGGTTTCGGTCAACTCGCCGGCTTCCTTGCGCACCATCCCGATTTCGGCACATCGAATCGCGATTCGCTCGATCAGCCGCTTGTCGCGCAGCACCGACGGTGCCACGTGCCGCGTACGAATCACGGTCGCTTCCTCGACCTCGCCGAGCGAGCGCTGGCTGGACGGATCGAAATGGCGCACGGAGGTAATCAGGTCGTCTTCGAGTTCCAGCCGGATCGGGTTGTGATGGAGCGGCGAAAAAATATCGACGATACCGCCGCGCACGCTGAAATCCCCCGGCTCCTCCGTCTGGGGCAGTCGCTGATAGCCCATCGCGATCAGGGCTTCGATTAATGCTTCGAGATCAATCCGTTCGGCCAAGCCAACCTTGATCACCGATTCCTTGAACACCTGGCGCGGCATCGTCCGCATCATCAGTGCCTCCACGGAGGTCACTACGATAGGCGATGGCTTCCGCAGTAGCGCGTAGAGCGCCGCAAGCTGAGTGGCCTGTGTATCTGGCCCGGGCGAGACCTGCGCGAATGGCCGTGCCTCCCACGCCGGCAACAAGTAGATGCGAGCGTCAGCAGGGTCGGCTTCGGTTACCTGGCCCATGAAAAATGCCAGTTCGCTGGCAAGTGTCTCCGCCTCATTCGCCAACGGGGTGATTACCAGCAACGGATGCGCGATCGCGAGCGCCGCCTCGCGCACCATCAGGGCGTTAGCCGCCCCCTTGAGACCCAGGATCGGGAAACGGCGCTCGCGTCCCGCGCCGATCCGCGCGTGCAATTCGCCCGCGGCTTCCTTCAGACTTCGTTCCATTCAGTCGCTATTTCTTCCGTCGCCAGATCAGTAATCCAAAGCTGCCCGGAATCGCTAATCCATCCATAATTGCGCCACGGTTTACCTTTCAAATGCACAAACCGGCACCTGAGCACACTCGCGCACCATATCCCTCAACCGCCGAATTATAGCAGGACCGCCGCCGTCGCCCGCTCACCTTCGATCGAAGAAAGTTTCCGCCTTCCTCCCACTCCAGCCAGCAAATTAAGCACCGATCGACCCCGATGAAGCGGGCAATGATCTATAGCTCAAGCTGATATATGGCAGATACTCTAGTTGCTGCCGCTGCCGTCCGCGTCGGCCGTGGTGTCGTTTGCCGAAGATTTGGCTGCGGTGAGTTTGACCGGCACTTTCATTGTGTCCGTCTTACCGCCCGACAGCGCCCGTTCGATTGTCAGATAGATAACGTCACCCGGCTTGTCACTATCGAGTGCCATTCTCAAAGCATCCGCCTTGTCCACGCGCTTATCGTCGATCGCGACGATAAGATCACCACTGCTGCCCAGCGATCCGCTTTTCTTCAATAGCGGCATCACGATCAGATTTAGCGGTGCCATCAGGTTGCTCGCGGTGGCTCCAGTCTCGCCCACCGACGTCATCTGCCCGCGCCCCTTGAGCCCCGCCAGCGCGGCCGGACTTCCCTTGTCAACGCTCACGACTTCCAGCCCCTGCACTGTCCTCGAAGGTGGATCGCGGCTCAGGATATATTGCACGGCAAGCCCCAGATAGGGACGGTTTTCACCGACAAGGCCCGCAGTATCGTCACTACTGGGCGTCTGCGCCGCCGCCTTCGTATGAGCTGCATCATCCGCCGTGCCGGCTGCATCGGAAACGTCGTCACCTGTGTTGCCCTGATTGGTAGCATCGCCTTGTGGACTCGGCGCGGCGGCGGGAGAGGGCGGGGCAGCCACGCGCGGAGCTATCTCCAGCGTACCCTGTGACGGCACTCCTGGCGCGACCGAGCTATCCTCTGGCAGCACCGGCGCGTCATTCATCGTACCCGGCGGCACGGCGCCGCGACGCAGGACCCCACTCTGCGCCGAGGCGCGGGATGGCGAGAGTACCAAACCAGCGACGATCGCCAACGTAATCCCAAGGCAGATTGTCGCTCGCAGCCTTTTCATCACGCTTTCCGTCGACGGCTATTCTAGTCCAGCTCCGCCGATGCGGGAAACTTGACGCGCAGCGCACCATCTAACGGCTGCCCTCTGCAATTGATGCCGACCAGCCTTTTCCTTGATGCCGCCTCGCCGCCCGTGCGACATTGACCTCATTCGAGGAGCACACTCCCATGAAAGTCCTCTCGACTGTTGGCCTTACGCCAGCCCAGCACCGGATGCTCGAAGCTTCACTAGATCCTCTCGACACGGTCGTTGACCGCCGCTGCCGTTCTCAGGCCGAGATGATTGAAGCCGCTCAAGAAGCATCCGATGGCGGATATGAGGTTCTCTTCAGCTTCCGAGTGCCCGACGAACTGTTGCGCCGCACGCCGAGCCTTAAGTGGATTCAGCTGCTCAGCGCCGGCGCCGATCACATCCTCAAGGGCCTGCTCGCCGAGCGGCGCGACATCGCGGTCACCACCGCCAGCGGCATTCATGCCACCCCGATCGCCGAGTACACTATCGGCTCGATGCTCGCCTTTGCCCACGCCCTCCATCTCACGATGCGCTCGCAAGTCAAGCGCGAATGGCGACGCAACTCCCAGTTCATGGATATGGCCGATTCGCTGCGCGGCAAGACCTTAGGCGTCATCGGCTATGGTTCCATTGGCCGCGAAACTGCTCGTATCGGCAACGCCCTCGGGATGCCTGTGCTCGCGCTCAAGCGCAATCCCGACGATCACGTCGATACCGGCTGGAATCCGCCTGGCGTCGGCGATCCCGAAGGACGCATCCCTGCGCGCTGGTTCGGCCCCGAGGAACGCGAAGCCCTGCTGAACGAAAGCGATTATATAACGGTCACGCTCCCGATGACCCCGCATACGGACAAGTTCATTGGCGCGCGCGAGTTCGCTGCGATGCGTCCCAACGCCTATATCGTCAATATCGGCCGCGGTGGCGTAATCGATCAAAACGCTATGATCGAGGCCCTCAAGTCTAAGCGCATCGCAGGCGCCGGTCTCGACGTCTTTGAGCGCGAGCCGCTCGAACCCGAAAGCGAGCTATGGGATCTCGAAAACGTGATTCTTACGCCCCACATGTCGGGCGCTTACAAGGATTACAACACCGGCGCTTGCGCTCTTTTTGCTGATAATTTGCGACGTTACAGAACCGGCCAGCCGCTCTACAATCTGGTCGACCGCTCCCTTGGCTACTAACCATTCACCGTGCCGTCGTGCCTTTCACGACGATTCATCCGCGCAACAACACGAAGATTAGAATTAACGCCACGAAAAATCCAAATACTAATGTCGTGAAGCGGAAAGGCGCGTCGCGATGAAATCCTGGTCGCCAAAGGCCTGTTAAGACACTATGCCCGGTCCTGACCGGTCTCTCATGTCCATGTCTGCTCATTTCATAAGCCGGGCCTCTGAGCCCGTGCCGCCGCGAGGTTTGCACGCGTCCGGCCTCGGAATCTGAAGTTTAGCCTGAAGTCTATTGCCCATTGAACTTGGGCGCGCGCTTCCCGACAAACGCCGCGATCCCTTCCTGCGCATCCCAGGTCCGCGCCATATCTGCGATCCATTCGCTCTCGAGTTCCATCTGCTCGTCGAGCGTATTGTTGGCTGAGCTATACATCAGGCGCTTGACCCCGCCATAGGCCCGC
Source organism: Binataceae bacterium (SeqCode) (assembly GCA_035524095.1). Lineage (GTDB taxonomy): Bacteria > Desulfobacterota > Binatia > Binatales > Binataceae > DATJUF01. The sequence goes on from DATKPK010000044.1 coordinate 23,333, forward strand.
GTCGGCCCGTGCGCCAGCTCGCTGCCGAGCGCCTCCGCCTGTGCGATCAATTGATCGTCTGGTACGACGCGCGTCACCAGCCCGATCGCCTCTGCTTCTTTTGCCGTCAGCACTCGATTCGTCAGCGCCAATTCGAGCGTGCGCCGCAGTCCGATAATCCGCGGCAGGTAATATGTCGATGAAC
>DATKPK010000045.1:0-24468 GCA_035524095.1 Binataceae bacterium (SeqCode)
CAAGGCCCTCTGGAGAGATCAACAGACAGTGAGCCTCGTCAATTAGTCTTGACTGTTCGTTCCAGACTGACTACGGTCCGCGCCAAAGACTATCCACGACTTCTGCTCAACTTGAGGTTCCTTACTTTATGGAAGCAGCCAAGGCCCTGACGCGCCGCCTTACGATCTGGATTTTCGTCTCGGTGATCAGCCTCGCGCCTCGCATCGCAAGCGCACAAACCATCGCCAAGCCGTCTTCGGGTTTATCAGATGGCGGTTCTTCCAGCACTGCTATCAACCAAGCCGCCTCTTCGGAAACTGCCACAACCGCCACCGCAGCCATGACGGACGATGCCGCTACCAGGTCGGACTCCAATCTTATCGGCAAAACCATCACGATGCAGAATTGGCAGGACTATCGCTCCTTCATGCCCGACGGCATGGTCTCTCTGTTCGAAGGCGGCTCCTTTTGGAAGATGCCGCCCGACATTCAGATACCGCTCGGTCCAACCATCATCCATCCTCTGCCAGCCAGCTATCTGGCCGCAACGGAAAAGTACTCCGCGCAGGTCAAAATCGTCGAGCTTCCCAATGGCGGCCTGACTCTGACCGGTTATAGCGGCGGCATCCCGTTTCCGCAGCCCAGCGATCCTCACAAGGGTTGGAAGATTCTCGCCAACCTCTGGTATCGCTACACGCCACACCTCACTGTGAACACCAAAGGCGTAGTCTGCTTCGTTGATAGCGGCCACCACGTTAGCTGCAAAGCCGGCATGAAGATTTACCGGCAGCTATCCTTCAATACCGATCCCGGCGCCGCAAATGATCTCCCCGGTACCGAAGATAAGTTTTTCACGCAGTATGAAATGGTGGAGGAGCCTGAAGAGGAACGCTACACGGCGGTTCTGACTATTTCGCACGCCGACTTGGCGCAACCAGAACAAGTCTACGTATTCATCCCCTCGCTCCGGCGTTATCAGCCGCTGTCGCCCGCCGCGCGATGTAGTCCCGATCTCGGTACCGACGAGACTCCGGACGATCGCCGCTACGGCTTCGACTCGAATCTCACTCAACTTTCTGCCGAGTTTATCGGCGAAAAGAAAATCATCAGCTTGCTCGACTACACGATGCCTACCGGCCGCTTTCCTCAAAATTACTCGATGCCCCTCGGATGGCCTGAACCCTCGTGGGGCAAATGGCAGCTGCGTGACGTTTATGAAGTCGCGGTAAGTAAACTGCCGTCACAAGGTTCTGGGTATTGTTTCGCTAAGCGCATACTCTACATCGATAAGGCGACCTATGCGCCGTTATGGGAAGACCTCTACGATTCTCAGATGCGCCCGAAGCGCTTCATTGCACTATTCCTCCACACGCTCGACATCCCGGGCATCGGTCCGCAAGACTCGTCCAATTCGATGGTCTATGGCATCTGGGATATCCAGACCGACCACGCCACGATTTTTGCCGAGCCCGGCGACGACCAGCCCTTTTATGTCAACCAACAGGTTCCAGAGCGTTTCACCGACCTGGAACGCTATACGACGCCGGAAGGATTAAACCTCATCATGCGCTGACGCCGCTTCAGCCCAGCATGGAGCTTTGACGTGGTTGTTCGGTTGGATGCGGTTCTGACTGTTTGCCCGGAAATTCGAGCGCCTGGGTAAGTCGAGGGAGTCGAGTGCGCTATCAATTTGCTGATCAGGCCTGTAAGACGGACACAAATTTTCGTCCGCGCCGCCCGCTACTTTCCAGCCGCCCCTGCCGTTCGGGGGCGCAACATCGTGAGCAATTGCCCGAGCGTGAAGCGCATTTTCGCACGCGTCACGATCGCGTCGAGCATCCCATGCGCCATCAGGAATTCCGCTGTCTGAAAATTCTCCGGCAATTCCAGATTCGTCGTCTGCTCGATCACTCGCCGCCCGGCGAAACCGATCACCGCCCCAGGCTCGGCGAGGTTGAGGTCGCCGAGACTCGCGAACGAGGCCGCCACCCCTCCCGTCGTCGGATCGCATAGCACCGATATATACGGTACATGGGCCGTCCGCAGCCGGCTGATTGCCGCCGCGACCTTGGCCATCTGCATCAGCGACAGGATCCCTTCCTGCATCCGCGCCCCGCCCGACGACGCGAACACGATCACGGGAATCTTTTTCTTATGCGCATGGTCCATCAGCCGCGCGATCTTCTCGCCGACTACCACCCCCATGCTGCCGCCCATGAAATTGAAATCCATGATCGCGACCGCAGCCGGCCGCCCGACAATCTTGCCGACCCCCGTCACCACCGCGTCATTGCGCCCCGCCTTGCGCCGCGCCTGTTCCATCCGCTCCGGGTATGGCTTGGAATCGACGAACCCGAGCGGGTCGCCGATCCTCAATTCGGCAAACATCTCGTGCCAGGTCCCGCGATCAATCGTAATCGCCAGCCGCTGCTCGACAGTCACCCGCAAATGATGGCCACAGCGCGGACAAACGTTCAGGTTGCGTTCGACTTCCTTACGGAAGGTTATTTCCTTGCAACCGGGACATTTGACCCAGATATCATCTGCTGGCGTCGCTGCAGGAACCTGGACCGCGCTTGGCGGCTGCCCCACCGGTATTGGTTCGCGCTCCGCCATTGCTAAGCCGTCATCGACGCGTCAGTTGACCGCGCGCCGCGCGTTGCCTCTTTCAACGAGCCAACAAAATCCGCCACCGTAGCCACCATATGCTCGGACTTTTGATTATTCTCGATTAGCTGCGAAATCGCGCTCCCAACTACCACCGCGTCGGCAAAGCTTGCAACTACGCGCGCCTGCGCCGGCGTCGAGATCCCGAACCCGACACCGATCGGCAGCTTCGTTACCTTCCTCAATTTGCGTACGTTCTCTTCCAGGTCCGCGCCAAGCTGCGCGCGAGCGCCAGTGACGCCCGTCACCGACACGTAATAGAGAAAGCCGGTCGCCGATCGCGCAATCACGCGGCTGCGCTCGAGCGGCGTCGTCGGCGCCAGCAAATATATTATATCGAGTCCCGACCTGCGCGCTGGCGCCGCCAAATCCTCGGCCTCTTCTGGCGGCAGATCGACCACTAGCAAGCCGTCGATTCCCGCGCTCGCAGCGTCCTTGCACAGCCTTTCAGGTCCGTAATGATGAATCGGGTTGTAGTAGCCAAACAGCACCAGCGGAATCTGCGTGTGCTTCCGCAATTCGGCGACCATCGCGAGGATCGCCGGCAATGTCGCCCCTGCCGCCAGTCCGCGCGCTGCCGCCCGCTGATTCGCCGGACCGTCTGCCATCGGATCGGAAAACGGTACGCCCAGCTCAATCAAATCCGCACCACGCGCCTCAAACTCAAACACCAGCCGCGCGGTGCGCTCCAGAGTAGGATCGCCTGCGACGATATAGGGGATCAACGCCGCCTCGCCGCGCGCTCTCAACTCGGCGAACTTCGCCGCAATCCGTCCAGCCGCAACCTGCCCGTTTGTAGAATTACTCTCCCGCTTGTTCATAGCTCTACGTTGAACGCTCGCGCGACCGTTTGCATATCTTTATCGCCGCGCCCCGACAAATTCACGACGATCACTTGCTTACGCGATAGCGTCGGTGCCAGCTTGATCGCATAGGCTACCGCATGCGAGCTTTCGAGCGCCGGAATTATCCCCTCGCTCTCCGACAGCATCTTCAGCGCGTCGAGCGCCTCCGCATCAGTCACCGCCGCATACTCCGCCCGCCGCGTATCCTTCATCCACGCATGCTCCGGGCCGACCCCCGGATAATCCAGCCCCGCCGCTATCGAATGGGTCTCGCGAATCTGCCCCATCTCGTCCTGCAATAGATAAGTCCGATTCCCGTGCAATACGCCGGGTGTGCCCATACTCAGCGTCGCTGCATGCATCGGGCCACTGATTCCCAATCCAGCCGCCTCGACGCCAACGAACTTAACCTTCGAGTCTCCGATAAATGGATAGAACAATCCAATCGCGTTGGAACCGCCGTTGACGCACGCGATCAGCACATCGGGCAAGCGCCCTTCTTTTTCGAGGATCTGCTTCCGCGCCTCTTTCCCGATAACGGATTGAAAGTCCCGCACGATCATCGGGTACGGATGCGGCCCCGCCGAGGTTCCTATCAAATAGTAGGTATTTCGCACCGTCGCGATCCAGTCGCGCAGCGCCTCATTCATCGCGTCCTTCAGGCTTTTGCTGCCCGCATCGACCGCACTGACCTTCGCGCCCAGCAGTTTCATGCGAAACACGTTGAGCGATTGCCGTTCCACGTCAACGCTGCCCATGAAGATTTCGCACTCCCGCTTGAACAGCGCCGCCATCGTCGCCGTCGCCACGCCATGCTGTCCCGCGCCGGTCTCTGCCGTGATCCGCTCCTTGCCCATCCGCACAGCCAACAGCGCCTGTCCCAGCGTGTTGTTCACCTTATGGGCCCCCGTATGACACAGGTCCTCGCGCTTGATGTAGACTTTTGCGCCTTTCAGGCGTTCGGTCAGATTCGCGCAAAAAAACAACGGCGTCGGCCGCCCAACATATTCGCGCGAGTAGCGTTTCAGCTCGTAGCGAAACTTTGGATCGCGCCGCGCCTCTTTGTAGGCTGTTTCAAGCTCGAACAACGCCGGCATCAGCGTCTCGGCGACGTAACGCCCGCCGTATTCGCCGAATCGTCCGCGGCTATCAGGAAGACTTTGCATTCGCGATAAAACTCCTCAGCTTCGCCGGATCCTTGACTCCTGGCGCCGCTTCGACGCCCCCAGCCACGTCGACTGCATATGGTTTAAGCGTCGCCGCTTCAGCAACATTCTCTGGCGTCAGCCCGCCCGCCAGGATTGTCCGCGATAAGTCAGCAGTGCCGAGCCAGTCCGCAGCGAGCCGCTTACCCGTACCGCCGTAAAGTCCCGGATGGAACGTATCGAGCAGGCGGAAATCCGCGCACGTCGTATACGCCTCTTCCGGCGCGCCGGCCGTGACCCTCATCGCACGAATCACTTTGACCGGCCAACCTGTGACTGCGCTCTCGTCTTCGTCTCCATGAAACTGAATCATATCGAGCGCCAATTCACGGAGGCATTCCTCTATATCTTTACGCATCGCATTTACGAACAGCCCAACCACAGCCGCATTGGCGCCGATCGCTTCACGAATCCTGCATGCGCGCTCCCGATCGATATAACGCGGACTCGGTGGATAAAAATTCAGCCCGATCAGGTCGGCCCCGTACGCGATCGCGAGCCTCGCATCTTCAGGCGTCGTGATGCCGCAGATTTTTACCCGCACGCTCATTCGGCCGCCCGCATCGCCGATTCGTCCAGCGCATGCACCAGCGATGCCAGCGCTTCACGCGGCTTGCCGCCACGCAGGAGACTCTCGCCAATCAAAAACGCCCGCGCACCTGAGGCATCGAGCCGCCGAATATCTTCCGGCTTGTCGATTCCGCTCTCCGACACTATCAACGCCGTTCCGCGATAGTCGCGCAGCAACTCCTCAGTCGTCGCGATATCAGTCTCGAATGTATGCAAGTCCCGATTATTGATTCCGATCAGTGTCGCGCCAATTTGTTCCGCGATCCCAAACTCATCGCGGTTATGTACTTCCACCAGCGCCGTCATCCCCAATTCGGCCGCGAGCGTCGCCAGCGACCGCATCTGCCCGGTTTCGAGCATCGCCGCGATCAGCAGAATCGCATCCGCGCCCGCCGCCCGCGCCTCATACACTTGATACGGATCGAACATGAAATCCTTGCGCAACAACGGAATTGCAACGGCCTCGCGCACCGCCCGCAAATCATCGAGCGCTCCCTTGAAATGACGATCGGTCAACACCGAAATCGCCGCTGCCCCACTCTCCGCATAATCACGCGCGACCGCCCCCGGATTCAGCCCCGCCAAAATGTCGCCTTTGCTCGGTGACGCACGCTTCACCTCGGCGATTATCGCCGGCCGCTTCACCCGCAATGATTCAATAAATGACCGCGGCGCGGCTGCTTTCCTCGCCGCATCAATTATCTTTTCGAGCGGAACATGCTCTCGCGCCGCGGCTACTTCGACACGTTTCGCGGCAAATATCTGATCGAGAATCGACGCCATCTTTAACTATCCGTCAGGCCAAACGCCCAGTCGCTCAACGGTAACGCTGCGGAGCTTCTATCGTCTGATTACTCGCTACGCGCATCTTTTCGATCGTCTCCAGCGCCCGTCCCGATTCCAGAATCCGCCGCGCCATTACGACGCCTTCCGCCATCGTCGCCGCCCGGCCGCCAGCATAAATCGCCGCGCCGCCGTTCAGCGCGATTACATCCTGCGCTGGCCCCGCATCGCCAGCAAGCGTATCTCGCAGCATCGCCGCTGCCTCTTTCACTTCGCCAGTCAGAAACGTCGTCGGCGCCGCCGCCTTGATCCCAAATTCTTCCGGCGTGATCTCATATTCGTGCGTCTCGCCGCCGCGCACCTCAACGATCCGTGTCGCCGCTCCCAGCGAAATTTCGTCGAGCCCATCATTCCCGTGCACTACCATCCCATGCTCGACGCCCAGCGCCGCCAGCGCCTCGGCCATCGGCCGCAACAATTTCGGATCCGCGACACCCAATAGCTGGCGCTTCGGCCGCGCAGGGTTCGCCAGCGGCGCCATCAGGTTGAAGACCGTCCGCACACCTAGCGCACGCCGCAGCACTGCCAGCCGCGCGAGCACCGGATGGTACGACGGTGCGAAGATAAAGCAGCAGTTCGCCGCGTCGAGACAGCGCTGCAATCCCGCCGGATCCTGCTCCAGCTTGATCCCCAACTGCTCGAGCACATCCGCGGCGCCGACCCGTCCGCTGATCGCCCGATTCCCATGCTTCGCGACCGGCACGCCCGCCGTCGCCGCGACGATCGCCGCACCCGTCGAAATGTTGAACGTACCGGCGCCGTCACCACCGGTCCCCGCCGTATCCAGCAGGTTGCCATCATTGAGTTTCAGCGGACGCGCGCGCTTGCGCATCGCCCGCGCTCCACCTGCTAGCTCGGCCGCAGCTTCGCCCTTGCACTTCAACGCGATCAGAAAACCTGCGACCAGCACGTCGGGCACCATATCCGCAAGGATCTCAGTGACGACCTGCTCCGCCTCGGCTGCGTCCAACGACCGTCCGCGCAATACCTCGTTGAAGGCCTCGCGCAGATTGATCACGTGCCTGCACCGTTCAGAAAATTTTGCAGCAGCGCCTTTCCCTCTGGCGTCCCGATCGACTCCGGATGGAACTGCACGCCCTCAATCGCATACTCGCGATGACGCAGGCCCATAACCTCGCCTTCAGCCGTGCGCGCACTCACTTCGAGGCAGGACGGGATCCGCATGTTCTCCACCAGCAGCGAATGATATCGCATCGCCTCCAGTGGATTACTCAGTCCGGCGAAGACACCTTTGCCATCATGCAGTACCGGCGAAGTCTTGCCATGCATCAGCCGTGCAGCCCGTACGACTTTGCCACCGAATGCTTCCGCCATACACTGATGGCCCAGGCACACGCCCAGCATCGGCTTCTCACCCGCCATCTCGCGCAGAATAGCCAGTGAGATTCCGGCCTCCGACGGCGTGCATGGACCCGGTGAAATGACTATCGCATCGGCCTTCAACGAACGGGCGCCGGCTACGTCGATCGCGTCATTCCGCTTCACGATCGTCTCGGCGCCCAACTCACCGAGATACTGCACGAGGTTGTAGGTAAACGAATCGTAATTGTCGATCATTAGTATTTTCACGGTTCACCTCCGCGCAGCAGCCTCGAAATCACGCGCCGCCCCAAGCGCCCGAATCATTGCGCGCGCTTTGTTGCACGATTCGTCGAACTCCGCCGCCGGATCCGAATCTGCCACGACTCCACCGCCCGCCTGGATATACACCCGATCGTTCTTTACCAGCAGTGTCCGCAGCGCGATCGCCGTATCGGTATTGCCGGTGTAGCTGAAATAGCCCACCGCGCCTGCGTAAACGCCGCGCCGCACGGATTCCAGCTCGTCGATAATCTCCATCGCACGGATTTTCGGCGCACCCGAAACCGTACCTTGCGGAAACGTCGCGCGAAATGCGTCGAAAGCGTCGCAGTCGTCACGCAACTCCCCCACCACGTTCGACACGATATGCATCACGTGTGAAAAACGCTCGACGTTCATCAGCTCCGTGACTTTCACCGATCCGATTTTCGCCACCCGGCCAACGTCATTGCGCCCGAGATCTACCAGCATCACGTGCTCGGCGATCTCCTTCGGGTCCGCCAGCAACTCCCGTTCGAGCGCCACGTCTTCACTCTCGTTCGCGCCGCGCCGCCGCGTACCCGCCAGCGGCCGCAGCATGATTTGCTTGCCCTCGACCCGCACGTTGGTCTCTGGCGACGCGCCCACCAGCGTCATATCGCCGAGCCGCACGTAAAACATATATGGTGACGGATTGATGATGCGCAGGCTTCGGTAAAGGTTAAACGGATGGGCCGTCAGTGGCGCCTCAAACCGTTGCGACGGCACCACCTGGATAATGTCTCCGGCCGTGATGTACTCCTTCGCCGCGTCCACCATCCCCATGTAGCCTTCACGCGTTTGATTCGAGCTGATATGCGGCTCACCCGTGCCATTGAGCGGCAGCCCCAAACTCGGAGGCATCACGGCACCCTTCATTCGCTCGATCGTCGCGTCGATCTTCACCTGTGCACTCGCGTAGGCCTCGCGCGACGATGCGAATTCCTCAATCGGCACATTCGCGATTATCTTAAGCGTTTGCCGCACGTTGTCGAAAACCACAACGACATCGGTCAGCATCACGCACAGGTCCGGTACGCCGAGGTCGTCCTGCACTGATTCCGGCACGCGCGGCTCGAAACAGCGCACGATATCGTAGGCCAAAAAACCCACCGCCCCGCCAAAAAAGCGCGGCAATTCCGCTAGTTCCGGCGCGCGGAAATGCTTCACTTCGCTGCGCAATTCCTCGAACGCATTAGTCACTGTACGCGATTCCATTGCTCGCCCGGGCCGGATCAAATCCATCCGATGGCCTCGCGCCCGCAGCACCATCGCCGGTTCTGTGCCGAGAAAAGTGTAGCGTCCCCACTTCTCACCGCCGCGCACGCTCTCTAATAGGAATGAGTAGTCGCCGCGCGCAATCTTCAGAAATGCCGAAACCGGCGTTTCCATGTCGGCCGATATCTCCCGGCATACCGGCACTAGGTTGAACCCCTTGGCAGCCAATGCTTCGAATTCATGTTCGCTTGGCGTCAGCATCACTGCGAGCCTCCCAGCTCGTCATCACAGGCGGCCTCTACCCCACACAGCTTCGGATTCCTCAGGTGTTTAGTTCGCAGACTCACAGCCTTATTGGCGAGACCTTTCCACCTGCCCTCACCGCCCTTAGCCACTCCTCTGCGATCTTCGCTTACTCGTACCTTCTTCCACTCACTGCACCAACCGCCCCGCTTCACTGGTGCATCGCCGAAAAACAAAAGGGCCGCAGGAATCTTAGTACCTGCGGCCCTCGAAGAATCGATATTATCTTCGATTACGAAATCGGAACGCAGGGATGCGCACTAAGGCGCCAACGCCAATCTGCGGAAATCCGATTTACGTAGTCGATCATCGCCTCACTAGATAGCCATCCGTCCGCCCATTTGTCAACTATCCTTCAAGCCACACCTCGGTCCGACTTAGCCTCACTTGGATTTGCGCGCCGTCAAACTCAGAAATTCCCGAGCGCGAAATCGCGATCTTACTCGCGTGCTTTGAGCTGCCCTATCTATTCCTCTGTGGGCCCGCCACCTTCCGCCGCCGACGGTGGCGCCGCCGATTCGGCTCCCGCCGCACCGCCATGACCATACGCATCATTGTATTTCTGCCGCATCGCCGTCTGTGCCGACGTCGCCGCTTCTTGGCTGGAATACGGCCCCACTTCGACTTTGTACCAGGTCTGACCGTCTATCGGCGTCGCTATCAGATGCGCCGGATAGCCAATTCTCTGCAACCGCCGAATCATCTGATTCGCCCCGTTCAAGTCCATCGCCGCCTGAATCTGGATATTGAACCCATGATGCTTTGGAGGCGGCGGCGCCTCGTCATCAGCCGCCGTATTATCAGTGTCATCGCCAGTATCGGGATTGTTTGCTTCAGCACTGGCGGTCCGGGTGCTTTTACTGCTCGAGGGTGGTGGCGGAGCCGCGTTCTCGTCTGGGGCTTCGTCGTTAGTGGCCCCTTCGCCGCTACCCATTTCACCTGCCGCCGCAGGCGCCTTGACCGGCTTGGCTTCCGCATCTCCGCTATCAGTTTCGGGAGGGTTTTCGGCAACTTCTGGCGGCCCCGCTTCCGATGCCGGAGCAGACGGTGCGGGTGCGGGAGCCGAGGCTGCCGTTACCAACGGCGCCGAAGGAATCGAATAGGTCGTCGCGACCTCCTGCGTCGCCGACGCGCTTTGCCGACCGACGTCATAGCCGGCCAGCAGCCCGAACATAAAGACCGCGCCCGAGAGTCCCAGGATCCCGACCAGGATCATGAAGAAGCCCCCGCCCCTGATCTCAAAACGCATCTAGCTTTGCCCTCACATCCGCTCTGGCGCATTCACGCCCAGCAAATCGAGGCCCCCCGCTATACAGTTCTTCAATACGTTCGCCAAGAACAGCCGCGCCAGGCTCACTTCCCGATCATCGCCGATTATACGATTTGCTGGTTTGTTGTAATAGCGATGGAACTCGCCCGCTACTTCCAGCAGATAGAACGGTATTCGGTGAGGCTCAAGCGCTGCCACCGCATCCGCGACTATCTGCGTGATTCCGATCGCCTTCTTCGCTAATTCCAGCTCCTCGGTGCCAAGCATTTTCAAATTCACGATCGCAGGGTTGCTCAGCCAGTCTTCCGGCAACATCAGCCCGCGTGCTTCGGCCTCGCGAAATACGCTCGCCAGCCGCGCATGCGCATACTGGACATAGAACACCGGATTCTCCGGAGCTTGCTTCTTCGCCAAATCGAGATCGAAATCCAGATGGCTGTCATGTTTGCGAAACAAAAAGAAGAATCGCACCACGTCAACCCCAACTTCTTCAATCAACTCGTCGAGCGTGACGTAGGTCGCCTTCCGCGTCGACATCTTCACTTTCTCGCCGCCGCGCGTCAGCGTCACGAATTGATAGATAATCGCGCGAATCGGCGCCGTGTCGTAGCCCAGCGCTTTCACCGCCGCGATCACCTGCTGATGCTCCGCGATATGGTCCGCGCCAAACACGTCGACAATCTGGTCGTAGTCCGCTTTCAGCTTTTCAATATGGTACGCGATATCTGGCGTCCGATAGGTCGGCTCGCGGGTCTCTCCGGATCGCACCAGCACCACGTCCTTCGGTAATCCCAGCGGCTCGCCGCGCAGCCAGACTGCCCCGTCCTTCTCCGTCACTAGGCCGCGCTTTTCCAGTTCCGCCAATACAGCATCGACGCGGCCGTCATCCATCAGCTCGCGCTCGTTGGTGAAATGGTCAAACCGGACTTTCAGCCCTTCACAGGTCTGCTTGATCTCGGCAAAAATCGCCTCGACCGCCGTTGCGCAGAAGAACTCCCGGCCGCGCGTCTCGGCCAAATCATCGCCGTATCTTTCTCGTAACCCTTGCGCGATCGCGCGAATATACTCGCCTTCGTAACCATCTTCGGGCAGCGACGCCTCACGCCCAAGTTCTTGCAGATAGCGCATTCGCACCGATTCGCCGAGCAGCTTCATCTGCCGCCCGCCATCATTGAAATAGTATTCGCGCAGGACCTCGTAACCGCTTGCTTCCAGCAGCCTCGCGATCGCATCCCCCAGCACGGCGTTGCGCCCGTGACCGACAGTTAGCGGCCCCGTCGGATTCGCTGACAGAAACTCAACTTGGACCCGCCGCCCATGGCCGATCGCCGGCCGCACGAACGCAGTACCCATCGCCGCCGCCCGCCGCAATTCGCCATGCCAGTATTCAGGCGCCATCCGAAAGTTGATAAACCCCGGACCCGCGACGCTGACTCTCTGGATTTCCGCCGGCCGTTCGGCTTCTATCGCCGCCTTGATCGCCTCTGCGATCATGCGCGGCGGCTTACCCTCGCGCTTCGCCATCGTCAGCGCGACATTCGATGCCGCATCGCCATGCGCCGCATCCTTCGGTGCCTCGACGACAATCGCCGCGTCCGTCGACGTGAGCTTGCCCTCCTGATGCGCTCGCGCGATCGCTGCTTCCAATACTGAACTTATGAGATCTTTCATGCGGTCTCGGCGTTCAATCGTGCCAGACCCGGCCGGTAATGGGTAGGGGCGTCGCCCCACCCTTCCTATGCCATCCCTCACTCACCACACCCTTTCCATGGTATCTAGGTTAACGAATAACGGGCGGCTCGCATCACACCTTGACGCGGCTTCACCTTCGGCCGGAGGCTCGGATGGAACTCGGACTAACTGGTAAAGTCGCAATCGTCACCGGTGGCAGCAAAGGAATTGGCCGCTCCACCGCGCTCGGATTCCTCGCCGAAGGCGCCTCCGTCTTGATCGCCGCGCGCGGCTCCGAGGCCCTCGCCGAGACTCTCGCCATTGCTGATCAAGCTGTGCGCCCGCGCCTGGCTACGCTTGCCGCCGATCTTACCGACGCCAGCGCGATCAAGCAGGTTGCGTCGCGATGCGTCGAGCGTTTCGGCCGCATCGACATCCTGATAAACAACGCCGGTAGCGCCCGTACCGGTGAATTTCTCGAGCTCAGCGACGATGCGTGGCTTGACGATTGGCGCCTCAAATTCTTCGGTTACGTGCGGATGGCCCGCGAAGTCCTGCCTGTCATGCAGCGCAACGGCGGAGGCGTGATCATCAACATCATCGGCGCCGCGGCCCTGAATCCGCGCCGCTCCTACATGATCGGCGGCGCCGCCAACGCTGCCCTCAACCATTTCACCAAGGCACTGGCCGACGAAGGCTCGAAAGCTAACGTGCGCGTCGTCGGCATCAACCCCGGCCCGATCCTGACCGAACGTCTGCTGAAGATGCGCGCCGGCCTGATGCCTTCCTCATCCGCTTCCTCAACCGACGAGGCCTTCCGCCGGATGACTCCACTCGGCCGCATCGGCCGTCCCGAGGAGGTCGCCGACTTGGCCCTCTTCCTCGCCTCTGACCGTGCCGTCTTCATCCACGGCGCCAACATCACGATTGACGGTGGCTACACGCAGGGCCTGATGGGCTAAACCATCACTCCTTTCTCTGGAACCATTCGGCTGCCCGCGCCAGCGTCGGATAGCCCGATCCAATCTGGAATAACACGCCATGGCTCTCGCGTGGCGAGATAAAGCATTCGTGCGAGTCGCGACTGAACTCGCGCTCATCCACTACTTTCACCCCGTCCCGCTTCAACTCCGCAATCTTTTCGCTCGCGTCCGGCACGTCGAGGGTCAGGTGATGGACCCCCTCGCCGCGCTTTTCCAGAAATCCATGCAGAAACGATTTCTCGCCCAGCGGTTCCAGCAATTCGAGCGTCATCCCATTCAGGTCCAACTCGATCAGCCGGTAACCTGCCGTAGAATTCTCATGCTCGTACAAAAAGCTCGCCCCGAGCACGCCTTCAAAGAACTTCCGCGCCTCCGCGATACTCTTCACCGCGATTCCGATATGATCGAGCTTGCCGATCGCCGCTTTCGCCATCTTTAATCTACCTCGATTACTCCCAACGAGCTTCGTACTTATCCGGCAGATCACGCAATTCGCGCCGCCGGCCACCATCATCGCAGATGCTACGGCCCACTCTTGCCGATCCGTTATCGCCCTGATTTAACCGATCGATGGCCGCCGAGCCATGGAAGATGCCGCCGCTTGCGAAAATCTACGAGGCTCTCGGCGCGATCGGCGACGGCCGCGTCCAGCTAATCGATGCTTCTCACGCGACGGTTGTCTCTTCCAGCGGCGATAAGACTTATTCCGTCGAACTCGATAACGCCACGCATCAAATCTCGTCCAACGATAACGCCTCGTATTGGCAGGGCTATCTCGGCTATCCCGCGATTGCCGTCCTGATCCTGCATGGCCTCCACTCGCCCAGCCCCGGGACTCTCAACGCCTTGTCAGGCGTCCCGTGGAAAGAACTCAACACGCGATATCGCAACGACTACACGCGCACGCTCAACGACGTGCTCGCGCGCGCTGAGGCCAACGGTGCCGATCCCTCCGCGATTCGCGCGGAGGCGGCCGCGGTGCTCGACGCCCTTCGCGCCTACGAAGCGCGCCGTGGCAAGCGCCTCCGTCCCCCGATCCGCCCACGCCCCTGATTTACAAGGTTGGGAAGGCATTTTGGCTTATTGAGTAAATGCCTACCCGCCCGATCTGCCGGTCGCGGTTGTTGGAGCGAGCGAAGCGGAAGCGGCGGAGTTGATTCGCGAGGCGATCGTCGCATCCGTCACTGACTCGCGCACAAAGGGATTGCCCATACCTGTTCCCGCGAGCGCTCTCAGAGAGATCGAAGTAAACGTCTCAATCTGATCTTCGCCGCACCTTCCGGCTGGTCAGTGACCGTTCTATATGCTGTCCGAAAGTGAGGCGAATGGGCCTCTCTCTTCCCCTCAATACTGCTTCTTCGCCCGCCACGTTCCCTGCTCGAATTGCGACCCGCCAGCCATACAGGCGTATCCCCCATTGATCGCGCCGTCCACGTTGCGTCCTTGATAACGGCACGAGGTCCCGTCCGGCATAATCACCAGCACCGACAGCAGCGATCGGTCGATGGAAACGTATCCGATCTTCCCGGTCGTATTCATGTTGTAACAATTCATATTGCCGTATGCGCACTTATAGTAGCCACCGATCTTGCCGTCTTCACCCGGCGGCAACAGCGTGATCGTAATCAGTTGCTGCGCATTGCAGCGGTTCGGCAGGCTCATTCCGCAGGTCGCAAGTGACGTCCCCTCCCATTCGCCCAGCATATTCTCGGTTGTGTCACTTGACGTTGCTGATGGCGGGCCATTTTCGTTGCCGCCCCCAACACTGCTGAGCGGGCAGCCGCTGCCTATTAGAGCGACCACCAGCGCCATCAGCCAAATCTGCATCAACCCACGGCTCTTAATTCCGTTGCGCATACGCCCGACCCCTCATTGCAGTAGTTCCGGTTTCCGCCGCCCTGCGCTGATGGTTATACGCCGTCAATTACGCCGTTTCCCAACCCGCCGAATCTTCATTCATCTTGGCTTTGACCGGTCACGCCGGTCGCCGCCGGCCAGATCATAATCGCGCCACTCACCGGATGATGCCCGACGTAGACCTCGGTTTCATACACCGCACTCAAATTCGCCGCCGTCAGCACCTCTGCCGGACTCCCGTACGCAACGCACGCGCCGTCTTTCAGCAGCATCACGTGGTCAGCATAGAGTGCCGCGGCGTTCAGATCATGCAGCGTCGCCACCACCGCCGTTCCGCGCTCAAGGCACAGCTTCCGAAACAGCGCAAAAATTTCGGCAACGTGGCGCAAATCGAGAAACGCCGTCGGCTCGTCGAGCAGCACGATCCGCGCCTCTTGTGCAATCGCCCGCGCTAAAAATACCCGCTTCCGCTCACCGCCTGATAGTTCCTGAATCGGACGCGCCGCAATCGCACTCAGGCCAAACGCCTCAAGTGCCGCCCGCGCCACCTCAACATCATGCGGCGTCTCGAAATGGAACGCCCCCAGATGCGGCGCGCGACCCATCAGCACCACTTCGAGCACCGAGAACTGAAAAGCGATCGGATTTTCCTGCGCGACGCTCGCGACGATGCGCGCGAGACTCCGCCGGTCCAGCCCACTCAGCGGCCGCCCTTCAAGTGCCACCCCGCCACCCCACGGCTCCAGCAACCCGCCGAGCACCTTGAGCAGCGTCGACTTGCCGGCTCCGTTCGGCCCAACGATCGCGAGTAACTCACCCGCCTCGGCCTTTAATTCGATTTCCCGTAAAGCCGTCCGCGCGCCATAGCCCGCAGTCACTCTGCTCGCGCTCAATAACGGCCCCGGCGTCCCTTTGATCGCTGTAGCCCCCATCTAGAGCTCGATCGACCGCCGCCCTTCGCGCCGCAAGACGTAGATAAAGAATGGTCCGCCGCATAGCGCCGTGATCGCCCCGACCGGTAACTCTGCCGGCGCGATTATCGTGCGCGCAAACAAGTCCGCCGCGATCGTGAATGCCGCCCCGCCGATCAGCGACGCGGGTATCAGCAGG
Source organism: Binataceae bacterium (SeqCode) (assembly GCA_035524095.1). GTDB lineage: Bacteria > Desulfobacterota > Binatia > Binatales > Binataceae > DATJUF01. The sequence continues at coordinate 16,143 of DATKPK010000045.1, forward strand.
CGATGGTCCGCGCCCAGCGTCATCCGTAACACATGCGGCACGATCAGCCCGACAAAAGTGATTATTCCGCTTACTGACACTGCTACGCCGATCATCAGCGACGTCACGATAAAAATTATCCGCCGCAGCCGCTCAACCTCGACCCCCAGCACCCCCGCTTCCTCGTCGCCGAGACTCAGCAGATTCAGGTCACGCGCGTACGCGATCAACACCGCACTGCCGCCAATCGCAGTGACCGCCGCGATCACCACTTCGCGATACGTCGGCGCCTCGAAACTGCCCATTAGCCAGAAAATAATCGTGCGTACGAAAAAAAAGTTCACGACGCTGTTCACCATCATGATCGCTGCGCCCCAGAACGCGTTGAAGATCACTCCGGCCAGCAGCAGCGTGAACGGTTCGAGTCGCCCGCGCACCAGCGCAATCCGATAGACCGCGAAAGTCGAAAGCAATGCCGCAACGAAAGCCCCGATCGGCACCAGCGCCTCGCCCCCGCCGATCTTGGCCGCTGCTACCATGGCTACGATCGCACCCATCGCGCCGCCGCCTGAGATCCCGAGAATCCCCCCTTCCGCCAGGGGATTCCGCACCAATGCCTGCAACGCCGCACCGACCGCCGCCAGAATCGCTCCGACAATAGCGCCCATCAGCACCCGCGGGACCCGCACGCTCATCAGGATCGCACGGTCGGGACTCGCCGCGTCCCGCGCCGCCCGAATTAAGCTGACATGGACGCTGCCGAACGCCGCTGCCCCTATCCCGATTATCGCCAAGCCCGCCGCCATCACCGCCAGCCTTACCACCAGTCGCGTGCGCGTCAGATAGGCTTGCGTCAGATCGACCGCAGCCCCAGTGCGATCGTTCTCCGCGTCCTCCGTTCCGCCGTGTGACGGCCGTGCGGCCGCTGCGCTCACGACCGCGCCTCCGCCCGATTGCGATCGCCGCCCGCCGTCCGGCCATCACCGGCCGGATTTGGCGCTTCCCCAAACGCCTCCGGATGAATCAGCCGCGCGATCGTCTCCAGCGCCATCGCGATTCGCGGCCCCGGATGCAACATCAAATCAATCGGGTACCCGCACACTCGATCATCGCGGACCGCCGGAATCGAGGGATAACGCGCCCAGAAAGTCGACGGCACCGCACCCTCCGATCCCATCTGTCCATCGAGAATCACCTCGGGCCCGACCGCCATTAGGTATTCGAGGCTGAGTCGCGGCCAGGTCTGATCCGTCGCCTCGCCGATATTTTCGCCATGCGCCAGCGTCACCAGCTCATCCAGATAGGTCCCGCGCCCGACCGCGACCAGGGGGTCATGCCCCACTATCATCAGCACGCTCACCCGCTTCGTTCCGCGCAGCTGTTCTTCGACCGCCGCGATTTGGGCCTTAATTTTTGCCAGCAGTCGCGCCGCTTCTGCGTGCCGGCCGATCCTGTCGCCAATCGTGATGATATTCCCCTCGACCTCTTCCACCGAATCGTCGTTGACCATCAGCGCCGGAATCCCTAGCGCACTCAGCGCGTCGATCTGACGCTGATCCGATGCGGTCGAGGTTCCAACCACCAGCGTCGGGCGCAACGCGACAATCGCCTCGAGATTCGGTGCGATAAAATCCCCCACCTTCGGCAGCTTCGTCACCTCGGGCGGATAGTCACAGTATTGCGATACCCCCACCACCTTCGGCCCTGCCCCCAAAGCAAACAGCGTTTCCGTCATCGACGGCACCAGCGACACGATTCGCATCGGACCGCCCGCCGCTTGCCGAACGCCGCCGTCACATGCGGTAACGCACGTCATCATCGCGACGCCCAGGGCAATAGTCCGCCAGCGCCCGCTCTCCGTCTTAACCACGTCCAGAAGTTATCCGATCAGCCTTGCTATCTTAAGCGCCGGGCATAGGCCTCACTTGTGAGGCCGTGCGCGCGCGAGTCCGCGAGTGTCGCGCCTCAAGAATCTGGATACTTCGCATGTAAGGCCGCGCGTGCTTGAGTCTGCGCGAGCCACGCCCTAAAACTCTTAGACAGCGCTGCGAGTCTGCGGCCATCCGGCCCTGAGAAGAGGTATTTTGCTGTGTTGAAAATCGCTGCATGTATCAAGCAGATTCCTTTGGTTGAGGACGCCAACTTCGACCCTGTCACCCGTACTATTCGCCGCGACGGCGTTAACGTTATCAGCGCCTACGACCTACGCGCAGTCGCTCAGGCGGTCGACCTCAAAAACCGCTTCGGCGCCGAGACCGTCACCCTCACGATGGGCCCGCCGCAGGCCCGCGAGGCCCTCACCGATACACTCGCGATGGGCATGGACCGCGCCGTCCATCTCCAGGATCGCGCCTTCGCCGGCTCCGACACGCTCGCAACCGCCCGCGCCCTCGCCGCATGGCTCAAGCGTGAGCATTTCGATCTGATTCTGCTCGGCAAATATTCCCTCGACGCCGAGACCGGCCAGGTCGGTCCCGAAATCGCGGAACTGCTCGGCGTCCCGCAAATCACCGGCGTCCGCAAACTTACGATCGACGGCGACACAGTCCGCGCCGAACGCGAAAGCGATGAAGGCGTCGAAGAAGTAGAATGCCGGATGCCGGCCCTGCTCACGTGCGCCGAACGTCTAATCAACCCGCTCAAGATGGATGCCGCCAGCCGCGAGGCTGCTTTGACCCGGGAGGTCGATGTCATTTCCGCCGCCGCCCTCGGCGCTGATCTTAGCAACTTCGGCATCGCCGGTTCGCCGACTTGGGTGCAAGAGGTCCGCGCACAAGAATCACCTAAGGTCGAATGCCGCATGATCGATGCCGCCGACCCGGACCGCGCCGCCGAAGAAGTCGTCGCCGCGCTCGACGCGATCGGCGCGCTCAAACCTCGCGAACGCCGTCGCCGCCCCGTCGCAGCTGCCATCCGTTCGTCCGCCGCCGGCAAAGACGTATGGGTCGTCGTCGAGTCCAATCTCGCCGGTGATATCACCCTCGGCAGCCTCGAACTGCTTTCCTCTGCCGATAGCCTCGCGGCTCGTCTCGGTGGCGCCGTCGTCGCCGTCGGCCTCGATTCTGCCAGCGCCCGTCACCAGGGATTGCTCGCCAGTTACGGCGCCGATCGCATCCTGCTTCTCACGTCCACCGCGTTGAACAATTACTCACCCGACGTCGCCGCGAGCGCTCTCGCGCGTCTCGTCAGCGAGCGCAAGCCCTGGGGACTCCTTCTCAACGCCAGCGAACGCGGACGCGATTGGGGTCCGCGCCTCGCCGCCCGCCTTGGCCTCGGCCTGACCGGCGACGCGATCGGCCTCGAACTCGACGGCGAACATCGGATGGTCGCGCTCAAGCCAGCCTTCGGCGGCAATATCGTCGCGCCGATTCTCTCGAAAACCTTCCCGCAGATGGCCACCGTACGCCAGGGCGTAATCGAACTTGCCGAGCCGAATCCCGCTCGCGTCGCGCCGCTCGAAACCATCAATCTCGACTTGCCGCCAGCGCTTTCGCGCCTGTTGAGTTCAACTTCCAGCCTCGATCCCAGCCTCACCCCGCTCGACGGCGCCGAAGTCGTGGTCGGGATCGGGATGGGCGTCGGCGGGCCCGAGGGCATTCGCGTCGTTACCGATTTCGCCCAAACGATCGGGGCCGCGCTATGCGCTACGCGCCGCGTCACGGACAAAGGATGGGTCCCGCATCAGCTTCAGGTCGGCCTCACCGGCAAAGCCATCGAGCCGCGCCTCTATTTTTCGATTGGCATTCGCGGCGTGCCGAATCATACGGTCGGCATCAAGCGCGCCGAGACGGTCGTCGCGATTAACAACGATCCTGATGCAGTGATTTTCGAGCGCGCCAATTTCGGTTTGGTCGGCGAATGGGAACCGCTCACCCGCGCTCTCGACGCCGCCCTCCGCCGCCGCCTCACCCATTAGGCACGAGAGGATTCGCTAGAACCGTCAGCGTCACAACGACCAGCCGCGTGAAATCTATATCGTGGTGAGTCGTAGAGATTGGAAGGCTTACTCGGCATGGCGGCAACACCGATGGGTAACGTCGGCTGGTCACATTGGATTAGACTATTTGATGCCGACGGCAGTCGACGACTTTTATCGGCCATTCCAAAGACGGCAGGTGTTTATCGGATTCGCGTTATAGACATCGGAGGTCAGCCAATCGCCATTCGGCGTCTACGATATGATGATCCACAAGGTGTATTGGACATTGGTGAGAGCGGCGCGGTGGCGAGCGGCGGTCTTAATTGCAGAATTGAGACATTTCAGAAAGCCGTCCTTTGGGGCGATAAATTCTCGCACGCGGCCGGTATCAAGTTTCACGACTACGACTACAAAAGTATGTTTGCACTGGAGACGGTCTGCGTTGACTGGATTTCTAAAAGCAGCAAGGCCCAGGCAAAGGCCTTCGAAAAGGCGCTCCTTCATGCTCATCGACGCAGATTCTTGGATCACCCACCACTTAACGCAGCAGCGTAGTAAGTCTCCGTCGGAAGATATTTAGTCCAGAGCTACAGCAAAGCAGTCGGTGGCTACGGCGCGAACCGTTCAAGCGTCCACGCCGTCCGCATTTCCTTCAGCCTCGGCCGCGGATCCAGATTTCTTTTGGTCTCGCCCGCATGAAATGATCCACACCCTCGATAAGCTCCAGCTTCGGCGTCCAGCTTGATCGATCGCTGAATCCGAAAAAGATGAATGGCTTTGGTGTCCAATCTGCTGCCCGAAAATTGAACGCGCCGTTTCTGCCTGGCCGGCGCACGTCATCGCTTCTCTAGCCTCGAAAGCCAAATAGCGCCAATCCCCGTATTCGACGATTCGAATCCGCTGCGGCTCTTATGCCTAAGTTTCGCTCAGCTTTGCCATCAAAGGCAATCGCTTAGAGTCGATATCTTTTTCTTTCCACCTCTAGCTTAGATGTTCAATTTAATATCTAATAGGCGCTGTTTCGTCCAAACAGTCAGTTCGTAGCCGATACCGAGGAGTAAGCGCCATGCGCTGCCCGGCCTGTGGTTCGAACAATCCAGCAGAAGCAAAATTTTGCGACCAGTGCGCGGCCGCAATGCCGACCGCTTGCCAGTCATGCGGACGAGTCAATCGCGCGGGTGCGAAATTCTGCGCGGCGTGCTCATCTCCGCTGGAGCTTACATCAAATGATTTGCCATCACCCAATAAAGACGATGAAAACGGACTGCATGCTGAGCGCCGCCATCTGACCGTTCTCTTCTGTGATCTCGTCGGCTCGACCGAAATCTCAGCCAAGCTCGATCCCGAGGACTGGCGGGAAATCGTCACCAGCTATCACCAAACCGCCACCGAGACGGTCACCCGCTTCGGCGGATCCGTCGCGCTTTATCTCGGTGACGGCCTGATGGTTTTCTTTGGCTACCCTCAGGCTAACGAAGAAGACCCTCAGCGTGCAGTATTGGCTGGCTTGGCGCTGCTCGACGCGATCGCAGCCCTAAATCTCAAAGTCGCAGAACGATACCACCTCAAGCTCGCCATCCGTGTCGGTATCCACAGCGGGCCGGTCGTCATTTCTGAAGGCTCAGGCCGTCAGGCGAACGTCTTCGGCCCGGTTCCTAATATCGCGAACCGAGTCGAAGGCATCGCTGAACCAAACACTGTCCTGATCACCGGTGCTGTACATCGACTTATCGCCGGACTGTTTGTTGTTGAAGATTTGGGCCTCCGCCCGCTAAGAGGCGTCGAGCATACGCTTCAGCTCTATCGCGTAATCCAATGGAGTGGAGTACGCGGCCGGCTTGCGGCTTCAGCCGCCACAGGCCTGACTCCCTTCGTTGGACGCAGCGAGGAGTTAAGCGTCCTGCGTAACCGATGGGACCGCGCGCGCGCAGGCGAAGGGCAAGCGGTTCTGGTGATCGGTGAGCCGGGCATCGGCAAGTCGCGCCTGCTTCAACGCTTTCGCGAAGAACTCGCCGATATTCCTCATATATGGGTGGATTGCGCTTCGGTCTCGCTCCATCAGAACACGCCCTTCTATGCGGTCGAGGACATGCTCCGCCAGGCTTTGCGCATTAATGTCGATCAAACGCCCGAAGAAAGCCTTGCTCTGATGGAGGCTTCTCTCGAATTGGCTGGCCTCAATCCGAGCGAAGCGGTGCCTTTGATTGCGCCTCTGATAAGTCTTCCACTACCGGGCAAATATCCGCCGCTACAGCTCGAACCCGACCAGCGCCGCAAGCGCCTCTTGGCGACTATCACCGCTTGGGCATTCGGCACCGCCAAAATTCAGCCAGTCGTGATCGCTTGCGAAGACCTCCATTGGGCCGATCCCTCAACCGTTGAGGTGAATCAATTGCTCGTTGAGCAATGCGCTACCAGCCCGATGCTAATGATTTGCACTGCCCGACCCGAATTTCAGCCCGCATGGTCCTTCCGCGCTCATCACACTAATTTGACGCTCAATCGTCTGACCGCTGGTGACACTCGCGAAATGGTCAGCCGCCTGACGCCGCTTGCCAACCTTGATCGGGCGACCGCCAGCACACTCGTTGAACGCAGTGGCGGCGTCCCTCTGTTCGTCGAACAACTAACTCACTCCGTCCTTGAAGGCGGCGTTGAATCTGCTGTTCACGATATTCCGACGACCTTGCACGACTCGCTGATGGCGCGCCTGGATCGGCTCGGCGAAGCCCGCGAAATCGCCCAGATTGCTTCAGTTATTGGACACGAGTTCTCTTGGGAAACTCTGCGCGCCGTCGCCGATGTATCCGATGAGGAGCTGACCGATTCGCTAAGGACCTTGGGCGACGCCCAATTGCTATTAGAGCGAGGCCTGCCGCCCCAGGCCAACTATAGTTTCCGCCACGCCCTCATCGGCGACGCGGCTTATCAGTCGCTGCTGCGCAGCAAGCGCCAGAACTATCATCGGCGCATCGCGGAGCATTTGGCTGATCGCTCGCCCGATCAACCAAATAGCCAGCCCCAATTGCTCGCCCATCACTATACCGAAGCGGGATTGATCGAACTGGCTATTCCACAGTGGCAACTCGCCGGCCAGATGGCCATCCAACGCTCCGCCAACTCCGAGGCCATCAACCATTTGGCCAAGGGACTCACTTTACTTAATTCTCTTCCAGCGAGTATCGAACGTTTTCATCAGGAACTTACTTTCCAATTGAGTTTAGGTGCGCCCCTAATCGCGACCAAAGGATTTGCTTCGGCTGACGTCGGCACCGCTTACGCTCGCGCCCGTGAATTGTGTCAGCAGGCGGGGGATGTTCCACAGCTTTGCCCCGTGCTCTACGGGCTGTGGACTTTCTATACAGCTCGAGCTGATCACGTGGTGGCACGCGAGTTGGCCGAGCAATGTTTGCGTGCCGCTCAGAAAGCCGACGACTCTGCTTCGTTGCTTCAAGCACACCAGATATACGGCGTAGGCCTCATAGCGATCGGCGACTTTAGCCAAGCTCTCAAACATCTTGACGCGGCCATTGCGATTTATGATCCGTCAGAGCACGAAGCCTTGGCATACACCTATGGCCATCATCCCGCTATAAGCTGGATAAACTCCGCTTGGGCACTCTGGTTTCTAGGCTATCCGGATCAAGCTAGAAAAAAATATCGCGAGGGATTGGCGATCGCCCAGAAGGTGAATCACCCTTACACTTCGGTCTTCCTTTCGGCTTGGGCGGCATGGCTCTTTTGCTTCTGCGGAGATAGCCAGACCGCCAAAGATTTAGCATCTGCTACCATTGAGGCTTCAACGAAACACGGGTTTGCATTCTATAGAACGTGGGGCATGATCATGTTGGGTTGGGCGATGACCCAGCAGAATCAGCTAACCGACGGAATCATCAGAATGCGAGACGGGTTGGACGAATATCGCGCCATGGGCGCGCTGACAATCGTTCCTGGTTTCCTGAGTTTACTGGCCAGTGCGTATAGCAATGCCAAGCGAGTGGATGAAGGGTTAGGTGCGCTGACCGAGGCGCAGGCCTTGGTCAGCCAAGGCGGCGAACGCTACTGGCAGGCAGAACTCTATAGGGTCAAGGGCGAGATCATCCTCAAAGCACTTGGGGCGCATGATCTGCAAGCGACCGATCAAGACGAAGCGGAAGGTTGTTTTCGACGCGCTATCGCTATCGCTCAAGAACAAAAATCGAAATCTTTGGAGTTACGCGCTACGACGAGCCTTTGCTGCCTGTGGAAGCTGCAATCCAAACGTCACGAAATCCGACGTGCCCTTGAGAAGATTCTTCCATCCTTCTCGGAAGGATTTGATACCCTCGATTTACAAAATGCAAAGGTAATGTTCGCGGCTCTATGAAGACCTTCATCTATATCTTCATGCGTTCGCCGATAGTTAATTCGCACTAATGCGAAATGGTT
>DATKPK010000046.1:0-74009 GCA_035524095.1 Binataceae bacterium (SeqCode)
CATCACGCCACTGCCGAAAGCCAAAATTCCCGTGTTCGCATTGTTGCAGATGGTGTTGCCACTCACCAGCGAATTACTCCCTATCCCGACGCCGACACTTGAACCGCCGATGGTCCCCGTTACAGTGTTATTCGAAACCAGAGAATTGCTGCCCACCGCGATTGCAGATGGCGGGGCGCCGGAATTGACCGGGGTCACATCGTAAACCGTATTGCCGGTGACCGTACAACTGCTACCGCAGACGATCGCGCCGGAGAAAGCGATGGCGGATCCGGTTACACCGCTAACGCGAACGTTCCGAACGACGGCGCCATCAGCGAGCAGAACCCCGGCACCGGAACCGGCTATGGAGCCTCCGCTAACAGTTACGTTCGCGGCATCGGAGGTCAACGCATTGATTGCGACCAGACCGCCTGTGATCGTAAACCCGCTGAGATCGATCGTGACGTTCGGCACCAGTACGTCGATCGCGTCTGCGCTGACGCCGCTTTTGACGGTTAGGTTGTTGTTCAGTCGATAGCTGCCTGACTTGCTGATTTTGATCGGGAATTTGCCCGGCTGGGAGATTCCGGTGACTGCCAGTGGTGACGCCCCAGTCTGGCTCAAGTTCTGCGCATTCGCGCCGATCGCGCAAGCCGCAATCAGAATCGTCACCAAGGTAAATCGCAGCATCGCTGTCCGCCGCCAGCCGCTCCAAACACTTCGGTTCATCGTTGTCATCGCTCTTCGGTTACACACGTTCTAATTCAGCCCAAATGCTAAATTATTAAGCGTATTCAGTGAATATCACGAACATTCACATTATAAGCCGGTATAAAACATCACAGCTCAGCTATGCACTGCAAGCGCTTACAGAAGTTCGTAGCAATCTGAGCACGAAAAAAAGCAGCGGCTATCGCTGGCCACTGCTTGTATGTGTAGTGTTTCGGGAGCGACTGTTAGTGCATCACTTGGGAAACTGGACGGTTGCGGTGCCGATTACGAGCCGCTCGCCGTCTTCGTTTTCGAGCCATACATCCATCTCCGCCGTATGATCGGCATCGTTCTTGGCTGTGAGAAAACCTTGGAGCGTGATCGTATGGTCGGGCAGGACAGGCTGGCGATAGGTCGTTCCAAGGCGCGTCATCTTCGCCCCACTTAGCCCAATCCAGTCGGTGACGAGTTTGCTCAGGATCGCGAGGCTCATATTGCCGGGCGTGATCATCCCCGGCAGGCCTTCTTTGCGCGCAGCCTCATCGTCGGTGAAGCGCGGCACCCACATCCCCATAGCCTTGGCGTAGGTGCGCACCTGGTCTTTGCTTAGATGAAATTCCTCGGGACCGAGTGCGTCGCCGATCTGGATAGTTTCAAAGCTGATCGTTGAGTCGGACATGGCGCCTCAGATGCGGTTCATGAAGCGATGGTCGACGTGAGCGACCTCTTCGCCGTTTTGATTCTTAAGGGTCGTGCGCACGATGACGAAGGCCATCGAGCCGGTGCGACCAGTCTTTTCGTAAATTTCCTTGACGAGCGAACTCAGCGTAATGGAATCGCCGGGATAGATCGGTGCAAGAAACTCGACGTCTTTACCAGCGTCGAAGCCTTGCTTACCGAAGCGCGGCACGTGCTGAAAAAAATGCTGCCCGTTGCGAAACGTCACCGCGAATGATGGTGGCGCTGTCAATTTGCCATAAGGCCCACGTTTGGCTTCCTCTGGATCAGTGTGTATCGGATTATGCTCGCCGATAGCGGTGCAAAAAGTACTGATCATCTCGGCTGTGACAGGCACCGGTTCGGTGTTCTCGAATACCCGGCCAATCAGTGCCGGATCGTAATTGATCGCCATCGCTACTTCACCTCGGCCGCGACCGCGTGGGGTACCGGCTTGCGGCGCGGACGGAAATCGACCGGCGCATATTCGCCATGCTTTAGCTCGCGCACCAAGTCCTCAATCGTGCGAATTTCGGCTTCGAAACGCGTCCCGCACAATCCGATCAGGCTGACAAGATGACTGTCCGAGCCGCCGATCGCGCGGTAGCCATGTTGCCTCACTAATTCCACGCTGCGCTCATCCTCGCCTTTGCGGGAACCACCATTCAATACTTCAACCGCTACTACGTTATCTAATGGTGGCTTCTTGGCGTAATGCTCACAAAGGCCGACATTGGGACGCCCTGGATGACAAGGCACAGCGACTCCGCCCATCCGTGCGACCTCATCGATTAGCTCCTGTGCCGGTAACCGGACGTTGGCGAAATCGAAGCGTTTGGTCATCTCTTCATTAACGCCGAACACCAGCACGTGACCGTAATCGGTTTCGACTTCGGACGCCTTAAGCACCAGGGTGCCGAATTTGTCCTCAAGTGCGCGGTAATCGGCATTGCCGTTAAACTGGCGATGCTCAGTCAGGACGATCCCATCGAGCGGGCGCTCGGCCGCCCGAAGCTTAAGCCAGTTCAGGTAGGCCTCGAGTGGCGCCCGGCTGTCTTCTGAAGCCTCGCTGTGGCTGTGTAGGTCAAGCGTAGTGCTCAAACAGAGACCTCGCCTCTTAACGCGGCCGCCTCGCTGCCCAACGCCCTCAGCTCCGGGCCGTCGCTGGGCGGAATTTCACCAGTGTCACCTCGGGTGTGACGTCGTCAAATACAGCCTCGACGGGCATGTCTATCTTAACGCGTTCCGGGGGGCAGTCGACAATGTTCGTCATCAGCTTAGGTCCTTCGTCCAACTGCACCCAGGCGAGGACGTAGGGAAGGCTGTCGCGGAAGCCTGACGCCTGATTCTGGTTGGTAACGGTAAAAGTATAGATGCGGCCGCTGCCTTTGCATTTAACCCATTCAGTGTTGGAAGAAAGGCAGTTCGTGCACAGCGCCCGCGGGTGGAACCGCAAGTCACCGCAATCACGGCACTTCTGGATGTACAATTCGTGCCGCTGGACCGCCTCCCACCATGGACGGTTCTCCTCGTCGATATGGGGCAGCGGCTTGGCGTAGCGTTTCTTGTCTCGTTCCTGCGGCATCTCAATTTCTCACTGATTCGTCAGGATTAAAGTTGCACCCGAATGCCTGGTGCCGAGCGCACCACCGGTCCCATGAGCCAACGCGATCTTGCAATCCTTCACCTGGCGCGGACCGCATTCGCCACGCAATTGCTTGACGGCCTCGATAACCAGAAACATCCCCCGCATTCCCGGATGATTCGACGACAGTCCGCCGCCATCGGTGTTGATGGGGAAATCACCGTCGTAACGGAGCCGGCCCCCGGAAACAAAGGCACCGCCCTCGCCACGCTTGCAGAAGCCAAGGTTTTCGAGGGTCGTGAGGACGGTGATCGTGAAGGAATCGTAGATCATCGCCATATCGATATCTTTGTGGCTCACGCCCGCCCGCTCGAAGGCGAGCCGACCCGATTGCGCGGCTGCAATTTCGAGGAAATCACGCTGGCCGCGGGCCGCATGACGGACTGTCTCGCCCGCACCGAGGATATAGGCCGGCTTCTTCTTGAGGTCGCGTGCGCGTTCCGCGGACGTCACGACCAACGCGCCGCCGCCATCGCTGATGATGCAGCAATCCAGCAGATGCAGCGGCGATGAGATCACGCGAGACGCCAGCACGTCCTCGACCGTAATCGGATCGCGATACTTCGCCAGGGGATTCATGGAGGCGTGCAGCCGCATCGTCACGGCGATTTCGGCGAGCTGCTCCGGCGTGGTGCCGTAATCATACATATGGCGCTGGGCAATCATCGCATAGGCGCCCACGGTGGTCGGGCCGAACGGAAATTCATATTGATCGCACGGGTCGCCGCCACCACCGCCACCGCCCGTGCCAATCGCAAAACGCCCCGACGCAGCGGTCGAGCCATAGACGATCACCGCGACCTCGCAGAGTCCGGCGTTGATCGCGGCCGCTGCGTGAGCCGTATGGGCGACGAAGGATGAGCCGCCGATATTGGTCCCATCGACGAAATTGGGCGTCAGGTTCATGTAGTCGCAGAAACCGACGATGCCCATAGGGCCCATGCCCATGCCCGCGGTGCATAATCCGTCAACGTCCTTGATGGTCAGGCCGGCATCCTGGAGCGCCCCGCTCACGCTCTCGGCCATGATCTGGTACATACTCTTGTCGGGCGCGAAGCGCGTCGGATGTTCATAAACGCCCACGAGGGCGGTCTTGCGGCTCAAGCTCATGCTGCGCTCCTAACTCAATTCCGCGAGGAACTTGCCGATCGCGGCATTGACCTCGTCCGCCCGCTCGCTCGTGACGTTGTGAGCGGCGTCGGCAATCAATTCAAGCCGCGAATTGCGGATCCGGCTCTTGATAAACTCCGCATCACTGGGCGGCGTGCTCTGGTCATCCTTGCCCGCGATAATCAGTGTGGGCTTGGTGATCGCGCCAATCGCCTCGCGCAGATCTACCTTCGAGCAGGCAACGATATCGCCCCAGCGGGTGCGCGGGTCGGTACGAATCTGCTCACCCCAGCCCTCACGGATAATCTCGGGCTTTTCGGCAATCGTCTTTGGCGAGTAGCCGAGGTTGGTAAATGGCTGCCCGCTGCGTCCCATCGCGACGTTGCGCCACGTCTGGATCATCTCGGGCTGAATATTGAATTTCGCTGCTGTCGCGATCAGCAAAAGGCCCTGTACACGAGTGGGATAGCGGCACGCGAGGTCCATCGCGATCGCTCCACCCATCGAACGGCCAGCGATGACGGCTGAATCGATCTTGAGTGTGTCGAGAAAGGCGACGACGAAATCGGTGTAATCACTGACCGAGGGCAGCGCCTCGACGCCTCCGCTGCGGCCATGGCCGGGCAGATCGAGCGCGACTGGGCTATGGTTATCCCCCAAGCCTTCGTATTGATAATGCCACGCATGGCCGTTGGAGCCCGCGGCATGGATCATCAGGATTTTGCGGCCGCGGGAAAGATCGGGAACCACGTCCGGCAACGTCGTTTTCCCGACGTAATAATAGTAGGTCGCGAAGCCACGTACATCGGCATACTTGGTCGGCATTGAACCCAAATCTCCGCAAGCGGTGATGCTCCGTTAGGTATTCGGATTCGCGCGCGATTGTCAATCAAGCAAACCGTATCTCCTGCGGCCGATTGCACCGGACGATGCCCGTGCGGGCCTCTGGCCGGTCGTTGATTCAGGAATCCTCAACGTTCCTGGTTGTGCGAGATTCGCGGAAGCTCTACGGTCGATCGCGATTCGGAGGCGCGTTGAGGTTGAGACCAATGAAAGGGCTGATGCGAGCTATCGCGATGGCCGCAGTTGCTGCTTGGTGTTGTGCGGCGCCATTGGCGGGGTAGGCCAGTGCGGACGCGTCTCATTCACCGTCGACACCGATTGATCATCTTGTTGTGATCGTGGGCGAGAACCACACTTTTGATAATCTGTTCGGCGCCTACCAACCAATCGCGGGACAGAAGACACTGAACCTCCTCTCCGAAGGCATCATAAAGGCCGACGGTTCGCCGGGTCCAAATTGGATCAGGGCGCAGCAATGGCAGGCAAAGGAGGGCGATAAGTATTCGATTGCTCCAAAGCTGACAGAACCATTTTCGACATTGCCGCAGCCCAACACTACGTACGCTTTCGGCCAGAAACTCGGCGTGCCGGATTCGCGTTTTCCCGCGAATCTTCCCGATGGACCTTTCCCGATTACCAACTACACAGCATATCAGCTCGCCTACACCGGTGATCCCGCTCATCGTCTCTTTCAGATGTGGCAGCAGTTCGACGAAGGCCGTAACGATCTATTTACCTGGGTTGGAGTGACTATTGGCTTCGGCAGCGAAGGTAAGCCGCCGCTGGCTCCATTCACAGACCAAAGCACTAAGCAAGTTTCTACAATATGGATCGCGGCGACGCGCCCGTCTTCAAGTTTATCGCCGATCACTATGCGATGAGCGATAATTTCCATCAGGGAATCATGGGCGGCACGGGTGCGAGTTTTATTTATCTGGGGACCGGCGATATTGCGTTTTACAGCGACGGGAACGGCCATCCCGCGACGCCACCGGCCGCACTGATTGAAGATCCAAATCCGTGGCCGGGATCGAACAACTGGTACAAACGCGACGGCTACCAGAGTGGGTCATATGTGAACTGCGCCGATGCTTCGCAGCCGGGCGTTGCGCCAATCGTGGATTATCTGAAGACTTTGCATCGATCGTCCAACTGCGATCGCGATCATTACTACTTAGTCAATAACTATGGTCCCGCCTACAAAGCGGACGGCAGTCCGGTTGACCTCAAAGCACACCCCTATACGCTTCCGCCACAGACGCTGCCCAATATTGCCGAAGTTCTGAGTAATGCCGGCGTATCATGGAAATACTATATCGGTGGCTTGAAGCCGGGCGGAGCAAATGATGCTTGGTGTTCGATATGCAATCCGTTGCAGTACAACAAGGACATCATGACTACGCCGCTCAGGAATAATATCCGCGACGTCGCGGATTTCTATCGCGACCTTGACACCGGAAATCTTCCGGCGGTCTCGTTCGTGCGCCCGTATGAACCTTACTCAGGGCATCCGGCAAACTCGAGCATGTCGGCGTATGAGTATTTTCGTCGAGAGCATTGCCAATGCGGTAATCAAACGAAAATCGGTGTTTGCAACGGCGGCGATTTTCGTCACGTTCGATGAAGGCGGCGGCTATTATGATTCCGGCTATATCCAGCCACTGGATTTCTTCGGCGACGGCACGCGCATCCCGATGATGGTAATCTCGCCTTACGTGCGGCCTGGCACGATCGATCATGGTTACGGCGATCACGGGTCGATTTTGAAGTTCATCGAAGCAAACTGGAAACTGTCACCGCTCTCCAGGCGCAGCCGGGATAATCTCCCCAATCCGATCGCGTCGCCGGGTAATCCGTACGTCCCGGAGGATGGCCCGGCTATTGGGAACATGATGACCTTGTTCGATTTCGCTCACCGTCAGCCCACTCCACCGTTGATCCTGCCGGACGGACTTTGAAAGCGATCGTTCGCGGGCTGCGCGGCTACATCATTTGTCAGTGCCGATGCGTTCTAGAGATAACCCAGCCGGCCAGGGCTATGCCGATGTGATGTAGCGGCGGAGTTCCTCGGCCTCGAAACGAACCTCTTCGAGCCGCTGCTTCACGACATCCCCGATGCTGACGATGCCGCAGAGCGAACCGTCCTGGATAACAGGGAGATGCCGGATACGCTCTTGCGTCATCACCTCCATCAGTTCGACGAGTTCATCTCCCGCCGAGCAGGTCTTCACATCCCGCGTCATCAATTGCCCGGCCGTGAGGCTGAGGGCAGCATCGGCAAACTGCGAGAGGCCGCGAATAATGTCGCGTTCGGAGATGATTCCCATCAGGCCGCCGTCGTCGCCGATGACGGGGACTGCTCCGATGCGGTTTTCGGTGAGCACCTTGACGACTCCCGAAATCGTCTCGCGAGCGGTAACCGTCACAACCCGATAGCCTTTGTGTTGCAGGACCGACGAAACTCTGGTTCCCATGTTTCGAGCTCCTGGCGTTGGTCTTAACGATCATTCTTGTCCCAAGTGATGGGATGATGCCAGCATCGCGCGGCCACTAGTCATTTGAGCAGCTGCATAAACTGACCATCAGCGCTCGAACTGCTGCCCCGCTGAAGAGGAATCGGTGCGATGGATTACCTGAAGAGCTTCCTGGTCGAGCCCGGCGCCAAAGTCCGGCTCGGCAAGATCGATCCCTCGTTCAAAGGCAAGCACGAATCATCCGAGAGTGCGGCGGCCGAAATCCAAAAATACGTCGAGCGCATGGGCAAACAACAATATCTGCTCTATGCGGACGGCGACCGGTCATTGTTGATCGTTCTGCAGGCGCCCGACGCCGCCGGCAAGGACGGCGTGATACGCCACGTCTTCGGCGCGATGAATCCGCAGGGGACGTTTGTCCAGGCCTTCAGACAGCCGACCAAAATCGAAGCTGCTCATGATTTTCTGTGGCGAGCCCATCTGCATGCGCCAGCCAAGGGCGAAGTGGTCATTTTCAACCGCTCGCATTACGAAGACGTGCTAGTGGTGCGGGTGCACAAGCTGACGTCAAAGGCCGTCTGGTCGAAACGCTACGAGATGATCAACGATTTCGAGAAGACGCTGGTGACGAATGGTACGCGGATTCTCAAGTTTTATCTCCACATCAGCCCCGAGGAGCAGCTCGAGCGCTTCAGGAAGCGGCTCGAAGATCCGTCGCGGCATTGGAAGATCAGCGAGAGCGACTATGCCGAACGTGAATTATGGCCCGCTTACGCCGAGGCGTTCCAGGACGCGATGGAAAAGACCAGCACCAAATATGCGCCATGGTTCGTGATTCCTTCAAATCACAAGTGGTTTCGCAATCTCTCCGTGTCAGCGATTGTGTCCCATGCCATAGAGGACATGGATTTGAAGCTGCCGCCGGCCAAGGTGAATATCGCAGATATTCGGCGCAAGTACCACGCTGCGGTCGCTGAGCAAAATGACCATAGTGGCAATCGGCCAAAGGCCGCACGCAAGAAATAGGAGGACTAACCCGTCCAATCGATGAATGTGACACTGGAAAAGCCGCCGCGTAACAAACCTGGAGTCTGGCTCTTCCGTGGCATTATCCCAATCGACCGCGCCGCCGCGATAGGCGATGTACTCGCGGGTTTCACTCTGGCCGCGATGAACGTGCCTCAGGCGCTCGGCTATACGCGCATCGCCGGCATGCCCGTCGTGACCGGACTGTATACGCTGCTATTGCCGCTCATCGCCTTCGCGACCTTCGGGTCATCGCGCTATCTGGTGGTGGCGGCAGACTCGGCCACTGCGGCAATTCTTGCAGGTAGTCTTTCAACTATGGCGCCGATTGCCAGCGCCCATTATGTCGCGCTCGCCGGGATGGTCGCGCTGCTGACCGCCGGATTGCTGCTCCTAGCCCGTCTCTTCAGGCTTGGCTTTCTGGCCGATTTCCTTTCACAAACGGTATTGGTCGGCTTTCTGACCGGCGTGGGATTCCAGGTGGGAATTGCGATGCTTGGCGATATGCTTGGTGTCCGCGTCGGATCCAGGAACACCGTCGTCCAGTTCGTACAGGCGCTTCGCGGTTTGCCGCAAACGCATGTGCCCACACTCTGCCTGGCAGCCGCCACCGTTCTGATCATCGTGCTCATCCGCAACTTGGCTCCACGGATACCGGGAGCATTTTTCGTGGTCACCGGAGCGATCGCCGCAAGCGCAGCGTTCGGCTTCGCCGGACACGGGATTAAGCTGATCCAGGATGTCACCGGAGGCCTTCCGCCGATCCACTGGCCAGACATAACCTTACACGAGATTCCGACGCTATTTCCGGTCGCAGGCTCCTGCTTTCTGATGATCGTCGCGCAAAGTTCGGCGACCTCCCATGCTTACGCTTCGCGTCACCGGCAAACACTCAACATCGACGCGGACCTAGTCGGCCTCGCCGCGGCCAATATCTCGGCAGCACTCACAGGCACCTTCGTGGTTAATGGCAGCCCGACGCAGACAGCGATGGTCGAAAGTTCGGGCGGGCGCAGCCAAATCGCCCACCTGACCACTGCGGGAATCGTGGCCGTGATACTCCTCTTTCTGGCGGGCCCGCTCCACTATCTGCCGCGTTGCGTACTTGCTGCTGTCGTTTTCACGATCGCGATCAAACTCGTCGACCTGCGTGGGCTTCGTGACATCTGGCGTGAAACCCCAAGCGAATTCGGGTTGGCTTTGATTACTGCCGCAGTGGTCGTGGTAATCGGGGTCGAACAAGGCATCCTGCTGGCCATGGCGCTGTCGTTGCTCCGGCATCTTCGCCACAGCTATCGGCCCTACACCGCGGTACTGATCGACGACGAGGGCTACTGGCGGCCGACCCCGGCTGTCCCGGGCACGATGAGCGGACCGGGGTTGATTATCTTTCAGTTCGGCGCGGACCTTTTCTACGCGAATGCCAACCGTTTCGTCGCCGACATTCGGAGCCTTATTGACGGCGCCGCAACGCCGGTCAAATGGCTGGTCGTGGATGCGGCCGCGATCACCAGCATCGACTATTCAGCCTCGAGCGTCTTGCGCGATGTCCGTCAGGACCTGGGCAGCCGGCATGTGGGCCTCATTCTTGCGCGTGCGGAACCCTCGCTCCGCTCTCATCTGGAGCATCATGGCTTGATCAGCGTCATCGGTGCCGATCATATCTTTTTTACTTTGCGCGAAGCGCTCGCCGCGATAAACGAGCAGCGCATTAGCCCGGAGTGATTTCCGACAGCCGCGCCTCGCCGGATTTCTCTTGCTTTCGGCTCATAGTGATGCGAGTTGTTGCGTCGAGGCTTGTTCATCATGGCTACGACCAAACCTATGCTCGAAGGCTACCGGGTACTTGACTTCACCCAGGTTCTGGCAGGTCCGACCACCAGCCGCTACATGGCGGAAATGGGGGCCGAGGTCATCAAAATCGAATTCGCACCAGCTGGCGATATTTCGCGAGGCGTGCCCTACCTCCAAGATGGCCGTAGTGGTTACTACGTTCAGCAGAATCGCGGAAAGCGGAGTCTCTGCCTCGACCTCAAGCATCCCGGCGCCGCGGCGATTATCAAAGAGTTGATCCCGAAGGTTGATATATTAGTTGAAAATTACGCACCGGGCGTAATCGGGCGGCTGGGCTTTGCTTATGAGAATGTGAAGGCTCTCAATTCGAAAATAATCATGTGTTCGATTTCCACGTTCGGCCAGAAGGGTCCACTCGCCGAACGCCCGGGATATGACTTCATTGGATGTGCCTACTCGGGTGTGCTGAGCATGATCGGCGAAGCCGGCCATACGCCGTCGCTGCCGCAGGTCGGCGTCGGCGACATAAGTACCGGGGTTCATGCGTTGAGCGCGATTCTTGCCGCCCTGCTCCATCGCGAACGCACCGGCGAGGGGCAATACGTCGAGACTTCGCTGCTCGACTGCTACTTCAGCTACAACGACTTGACCGTCCAGACCGCGAGCTTGAGCAAGGGAAAAGTTCTGCCGAGGCGCAACGGGTCACATCATTTTGGCGTCGCCCCGCTGGGAGTATTCAATGGCAAACGCGGCGGCATCTTGATCATGGCCAGCACCGATCATCAGTTCGGTTATTTGTGCCAAGCGATGGGCCGTCCTGAAATACACACCGACAAGCGGTTTTTAACCAACGCGGACCGGATGGCGAATGTCGATGAGCTCAAGCGCATAATCCAGGACTGGTTCGACGCCACGAGCGAAGACGAGGTGTTCAGGCTACTCGAAGAGTATCGGGTCCCCTACGCGCCGGTCCTGGCGATTGAAGAAGCAATGGCGCAACCACATTTGCGCGACCGCGAGATCGTAAGAAAGTATAAAGATCGTTTTCTGGGGGAATTCGATATTCCCGGCTTCCCACTGCGGTTCTCGGCCTATCCGCGTCATCCAGACCTCGACGCTCCCACGCTCGGCGAGCACAATCACGCACTTCTTGAAGAGTATCTCGGTTATTCGGCGCAGCGGATTGCTGAGCTCGAAGCCCAAGGCGTGCTACATCGCGGCCCGCGTTAAGGGAGTGGATGGCGGCTTGATGGTATCGCATTTCAGCTGGTTGCAGGAGGAGAGATAAACTAAGCTTAAGGGCGAAAATATGTATCGCCTAATACACTTCGCGCCTCATCTTGGCGTGGTACTCATTGTCGCCGGCATCGGGCTTGTGGTGTTCCAGATGACCCGCTCACCACATACTTGTGACGAATGCCAGCATAGGGGTGGCCCGATCGGCAAACTTGATCCAACGATCTCAACTACGTATTTGGGTTTGTTACTGATCGCAATCGGAATCGCTCTCTTGATTGGGGCTGCTACCGCTACCGTTTAGAAATTACTGACTCACCGAATCACGAACTAAGGCATCACGCCGGTCTTCAGAAGGCTAAGTGTAAGAACCTCCGGGAGAAGTGACCAATGGAATACGACTTCATTTCAGCGGATTGTCACATCGACTTAATCTGGCTGCCCCCTGATCTTTTTACCGCAAACGCGCCGGCAGCGTTGAAAGATCGCATGCCCTACGTCGCGGAAGGGCGCAAGGGCATGCAGTGGGTCGCGAACAATGGCGCCAAGTTCGGCCTAGTCAATGGGATGGGCTCGGCCGGGCGCGAATACGTCCCCGGTGAAATCCATCGCTCTGATCGTATGGCTTCGACGGGCCTGTACGACGACGGACGCAAAGGGGTTCGGCGCCTAACCGACCCTGAGTTGCGTCTCAAGGATCAGGAACGCGACGGCGTTCAGGCCGAAGTGCTCTACGGCGTCCTGGGCGCGAGCATGCGGCTCAAGGATGACGAAGCCGCCACCGAGATGTTGCGTATCTACAATCAATGGCTTGGCGGCTTCTGCCGGACGCATCCTGACCGCTATGCAGGTCTCGCCTCGATTCCAAGTCACGATATTGGCGCGGCAGTCGCTGAAATTAAACGGGTGGCCAAGGACGGAGTTCTGCGTGGGATCGATATTGCCAACCGTCCCGATATCCCGCCGTTCTGGGACCCATGCTGGAATCCGCTATGGGATATTGCAGAAGAGGCGCAATTGCCGGTGCATTTGCACACCATCGGCGGCTCAATTCCGGACTTTAGAAAACTCGAACACAAGGTCGGACGCGCAGCATTCGCGACTGCGATTTCGAGTTTTCAGATGTATATGTCGATCCCGCTGATGGCGACTATTTTCGCCGGCGTGCTCGAACATCATCCCGGCCTCAGGATGGTAATCGGGGAGAGTGGCATCGGATGGATTCCTTATATTCTCGATCACATGGATCTCGAATGGGAAGACCAGTTCAAAGATCTGGATCTCAAGATGAAGCCGAGTGACTATTGGCGGCGGCAGTGCTACGCGACCTATCAGAGCGATCGTATCGGCATCAAGTTGCTTGACGAGATCGGCGAAGACAACATTATGTGGGGTTCCGATTTCCCGCACCCAGACGGCATCTGGCCCGATTCCCAGGAATATATTCAACGCGAGTTGGGGCATCTGCCGGCGGCGACGCGTCACAAAATAGTTTGCGGTAACGCCGCGAAACTCTACGGCTTCGTCCAGTGACCAGGAAGGCTGACAATAATTGGGTAAAGCAACCAGGCTTTTACTGGAAGCACTTGAACTGAGTCAAAAAGAATGACCGTTGGGCGGAGCAAACTTCCGCCCAACGAATACTTACCAATTTCGTGCGTCACTTCGTGGCCAGGGCGGCCGCAGAGTTGCTACTACTTGGGGGCGCGGACCGAATCGGCCTTGCGGCGTTCACTCTTGGCACGCAGTGCTTCGTCAGCTGCCTTGATCGTCAGCGCTTCATAAGCAAGCCCGGCATCCATGATCAAGTTGGATTGGCGCTTCAGCCATTTGTTGACAGCGAGCTTGCTCCATCGGATTGCCCAAGTCGGGCCATCGGCGAGTTCCTGCGCGAGTTCCTTGGCCGCGGGCAATACTTGATCCGGTGGAACGGCATAGTTCACCAGGCCAATCCGGGCAGCCTCGGCGCCGGTGATGATATTCCCGCGCATCAGATATTCTTTTGCCCGATGCGGCCCGATCAGCAACGGCCAGATCACGGCTCCGCCGTCGCCGGCCACGACGCGCATCTTCACATGCGTGTCAGCTATCTTTGCAGTTTCTGATGCAATCGTAATGTCGCACATCAGCGCCAGTGTTGCGCCGAGCGAAAAAGCATCGCCATTGATCGCGCCGATAATCGGCTGCTCGACGTCAAGAAAGTTCTGGACGATACGTCGCCCATTGGAGGTTTGATGACGACCATGATTACGGCGCGAGGGTTTCGGATCGCGCGCCATCTCCATTTCTTTCGGATTCAAGAAGACATTCCCAACGCCAGTCAGGATAATCGCGTTAACGTCATGGTCGGCAGCGAGGTCCGTCCAGATTTCCTCAACTTCGTGATGGACCTCGTAACTGAAATACTCGGGCCGCTTGATCGTCACGGTCGCGACGCGATCCGTCACGTTGATATCGAGAAAATCGTAGTTGTAATTCATCGGCCGCAGCCTCCGTTAATCTCTGATGAGGCATACCACCGAAGGACGTTCATCGCCAAACCGAGCGCCAACTGTACGGGCGCCATTCTCACCGCGGAATAAGATTAGCGCTGCGGCGCGCGACTAATGAGCGTAGTTACTGAGTGGGACACTGCCCCTGGTTTTGCAGGATGATCGCCAAGTCAGCGTCGTCGGTTAAGCCATCGAGATTAATGTCGGCCCAACTGGAAAGTCCGCTGGATAGCGCTTCAAGCGTTGCCCATTCCGCGACATCCAGATAGTTCACGACACCGTCGAGATTGACATCACCCGGGCAGGCCGGCTGCGATGCGAGTAGCTGGTTAAGCTGTGCGCTCAAAGCATTGTAGTTCCGTAGCTGCTGCCGAGTGAGCTTGCTTCCAGACGCCAGCAGGTCAGAATCGGCGGTATCGAGCTTCGGCACCGGAACATTCTGATTGATCTGATAGAACTCCGTACTTGAGCTGTTGGCACACGAATTCGAGGCCGCGTCATACCCTTCATAACTATTGATTACTAATTTGTAGCGGTTGTTGCGTATCGCGACGGCCTCCAGTGGATAGATGTTGTCGGAAATCGTCTGGCTGTGATCGTGCTGCCAGATGGCAACGTCGCAGCACAACGCCAATCCTTCCAGCGGGATTCCAGCGGTGCTAGGGTCTGTGGCTCCCGCGCCCCACCATACTCCATTGTTGTCCTCGCACACCCCTTTGGTCGGAGCGATTTGTGTGCACGTGGTTGTATTGTATACGCAAGGTCCGTTAATAGCGCCATTGGCGTGGAGATTTGTGCCGATTTGCGTGAAGTTTGTTTTCCGGATGCTCGACTGATCAGGATTCCTAAGGTACGGAAGCATCGTCTGAGCATCGACGGTCCGTGGTACATCCTCATGTACGTTGACACCCGCGAGTTCACCGAAGAGCTGGTAGAAATCGACGATGTTGACCATCGCTTTTACCACTCGGCCGGGTTGATTAACTGCCGGTCCCGCGACAATTCCCGGAACCCAGACGCCAGTCTGATAGACACTGGATTTCGAGCGACTGGGATCGAATGGAACTTTGACGGCGGCGCCGTTGCTACCATTGTCGGCGACGATGATAACGTCGGTGTTGGTTTGCTTCGGGCGGTAAACTAATTGGCCGCTTGGAGTAACTGTCGCCAGTCCGGTCGCTACCAAAAGCTGTCCTACTTCGTAATCGAGCGCCTCTTCCATCTGGTTGGTGATGGTTCTCTGGTCAATGGCATCAGCACAGTCGAGATTGCTGGTATCCGCCTCTCCAGGAGGCAGCGTTTGACTAGGTGGCTGCATGACGGGGAGATGGGCCGAGGCAAAATCCACGCTAACCATCCACGGCTGGTTCTTCGGCTGCTGATTGATCCAGGCGACCGCCGCATTAACTACCTGCACACCGCGGAAGGTCCGCGCACTGAGATCAGTCGGTGGTACCTGCACGACCGATCCATTATCGTTGATGACTAACGGTGACACGTAATGTCCACTAAGAGTGGAAAAGTTGATATACGCTGGCGGCGGGTTGGTACATGATTGATTGGGATTGAAGATGCCACCGCTATCTCGGCATACCCTTCCCGGCGCTTCCTCCCCGGATTTCGTAACCACTGCGCAGGTGCCGTCACCCGCATAGCAGGCACCCGTATCTGCACCGCCATCGTTAGCGTCGCGCACAAAGCCACAGGACCAGGTGCCGGGCGGCGAGACTCCGCCGGCGGTAGTGTCAATCGACGAGGGGTCACCGGTGGCGTCGAGCCAGCCATTGAAGTACGTGAAACCGAGCGCCTGCACCATACCCAAGCCGTAGGGATTGTTGCCCTGGGTACCTAGATGAAACTTACCGAAGAGGGCACTTGTATAACCGCGTTGCTGGAGCAAGATGGGTGCAGTCGTCTCGTTAGGATTCACCATGAAGTTGGCAAGATCATCGTTGCCAATCGCAGTGTAAACGTTTGTGCGGAACGGGTAGCGGCCGGTGTAGAGCGCCGCGCGCGAGTTCGAGCAGGCGGGCATGGCCCAGACGTTGTGGAATTTAATCCCCGCCTTGGCGATGGCATCAAGATTTGGCGTAGCCGCCGGAGTCGTGCCGCCGTATCCGAACAGCTTAAACTGGTCGATACCGGCATCGTCCATCAGAATCAATAGAATGTTCGGCGGCTGACCAACCGCCGCGACCGGCTCTGAGATTGCTCCAATGGAGACCAGAGCAAGCAAAAGTGGAAAGATGAACGGCTTGGACGGCGTCACCCAAAGACGCGACCACAGCGATCGCAATGTCCAGCCCGTCAGCGCCACGACCCACCCCCCTCGAGGACCGTTACGAATTTATCGATTTTGGATTATCCGCGAAGCGAACAATCCTCGCGAGATTTGGTGCAGCCGTTTTTCATCCGATAACCGGAAAATACGGTCAGGATTGTCAGCGGCAGGGAGGTTCCGTCTGGCCGGCCTATTAGCGAATCGGCAAATGACCTATTTATGCACCTCAACTGGCGGGGTCGGCTGGCTCAACCGCGAGGTGATTTCCTCGTCGGTCATGTCATAGAGCCGTTCCATCCCGTCCATCATCGGCTTGCCCGAGTTCGGTGGTGGCTGCTTAACCTTGCCGCCCTGGCTGTCGAATGCGGGCGGGTTCCTGTAGCGCCGCAAATCGGAAGGCATGATGCCGGCGAGCTGCACGACTTCAGGATCAATCCATGCGTCAGCGTCGATGGAATTGCCTTCTGACGTTGAGAATTCGAGGTTGATCCCTTCGGGCGCTGCGAGATAGATCGATTTACAGAAGCCGTGGTCAAGCGGGCCCATCACCCAGTAGCCATGTGAACGCACACGATCGCGCATCGCCAGCAAATCCGCTTCGGTGTCGACATTGAGCGCGACATGCTGCATCACGCCCGCGGCCACTGGCATCGCCGGCGAACCGGCATGGGAAACGCCCTTAATTCCTTGAATTTCGCCAATTTCCTTCGACTGGACGAAGGCGATCGATGAGCTGTTGCCCAACTTCAGGAAGCCATGGAAGGTGTTCTCGACCCCGTGCATCCAATAAAGGGCGACCAGTTCCATCCCCACGACCTGAGTATAAAACTCGATCTGGCTCTTGATGTCCTTCGTGCAAATCGCGAGGTGATGAACTCCGTTCGGCAGACCCATGACATCGTCCTCCGTATGAAAATTGACTTCTTTGCTTGATTAGCTTATCGCATTTTGCACTTATCCCATTTCTACTTCTATTGAAAGCTCCGGTTCAGGGAGAGGTGGCACGGAGCAAGACCAGCTTCCCGTTGTCGAAAGGGACCTGAGTGACGGGAGTGAGCCCTGAAGTGCGCGTGCTCGCGCGAGCCCAGGCTTGGGCGGGGACGATCACGTAGCCACTGGAAGGAGTGGCTAGTGGGCGCGGCAAGGGAGGAGCGCAGCGATCGAGATAGAAAACCAGCGGCTCGATCGCATCCTGAAAGCCAAAAGTATAGAGTGGCGCGCCGGCTGTCGTAAGCTGATTTATTTGAGCCGCCGCCGCTCGATACGATTTGACTTGCCCAGTGTCGCCGGACGACTCGCCAGCGAAGCCCTTGGAGGGCCATCGGAAGAATGCGCGCAGCGTGAATGGTGCACCGCATCCGTGAAGTTCATAGGCAGGGATATAAAGGAAATTCGCAGTGGCGAGAATCAGGCATGTAGCCACGGCGGTACGATAGACGAGAACTCCGCGCGGCGTGCTGAACCATGGAATGACGCGAACGACAATCCACCACGAAAGCAGGAAAGCGGCAGCGGGCCATAGCGGCAACAGATAATCGCGCCGCTTGTATGCGGCCAGGTTGAAAAAGACGACAGTGACGGTCCAGAAGAGCGCGAGAAAGCGAGCGGCGCTCCCCGCACTCTCGCTGTTGGCAGGTAATGCTACAGGTTGTAGCGGCTCGGCGGTGACTGGCTGCGACCGAACGCGGGGAGGAACCAGAGCGATAACCACCGCTATCGGGACGAACAGGCTGAGCGGAAGCGAATTGAGCAGCAGTGGCGTCAGGTAATACGATCGGCGCATAGCGCCGAGACTCCCGAAGAAGCGGCCGAAGTTTTCACTGCCAATCTGAAGATGCAGGAAGTCGTAGCGGCGGCCAATCAGGCAAGCCAGATACCAGCTAGAGGCGATCGCGCCGCCAACGATCAAAGGGCCGGGCTTGAACAGAGCTTTTAGTGCAGCCCAATTCCGTTCGATTGCGAGAAAAAGCAGGATTGCAGCGCCAGGAAGGATCGCGCCCACCGGTCCTTTGGCGAGCACCCCGAGTCCCATCGCGATCGCAAATAGATAGTGACGTAGGATGCGGCGAGAAGCACCCGCGGAATCGCGATCGAGTGCGAACCACCAAAAGAACGCATACAGCGAGAGCGTCTCGCAAAAGGTCAGGGTCATGTCGACCAGGCCGATCCGTGCCTGACTGACATACTGATAGGAGCCGCAGAGGATCAGCCCAGCGAGTATCGCGCCGCGCAAGCCGAGCAGGCTCGCCGCAAACGCCATCGTAAGCATCGCTCCGCCGATCGCATAAAGAGCCGAAGGCAAGCGAAGATTGAATGACGTCGCGGTTTCTTCATGCAACAGATCAGCAAGGCCGGTCGCCGTCCAGTGATAGAGCGGCGGCTTGTACATCGGAATGGTGCAGTTATCGAGTGGAAACAGCAGCCTGTGGTCCTCGACCATCTGCTGGACGTAGACCGCCATCGCGGCCTCGCTTCCGCCACATACGTCGCTGGCGCCGAGCCGGTTGAGGGTCAGGATCGCGAGCAGCAGAGTGATTCCGGCAAGGGGGAGCGCACGCATAATGGTGCGCGTCGATGAGGTCACAGATGACTTACCGCTGTTGGCGAGCGGACACGGGTCGACGAAATCGCGAAAACTGATGTGGCTGATTCGCGGGCAACCGGAAGCGCATCATGCGGCCGCAGCGGCGTAGGCGAGAACATCTTCGATAGTGCCGTCGGATGGAATCTCCAACACGTGATGACTATGCCACATCGCGTAGAACAGCAAGCTCCAGGCGGCCTGATGGTATCTTTTCAGGTCGGCGAATGCCCATGCCACATCTTCGCGAACATTAGCCTTACGGAAAAGCTCACGGATACCCGGCTGACGGGCCACCAATTTCTCGATTAGCGGCCGGCGTGCAGCTATCCATTCACCGACGGGCGGGTTGAAGCCGAGTTTCTTTGCGTAAGGCTCTGCTGCCGGGACATTGGTTGCTAACCAATCACGGAGCATGCGCTTGGCCATTTTGGTCGTGGCCTTCATATCGTCGGGAAGACGGAAGGCAAAGTCAGCAACGACGGGATCAAGAAACGGGGTGCGTCCTTCAAGGCCGTGGGCCATCAGGCAGCGGTCGACCTTGATCAGCAGATCGTTGGGCAGCCATTCGGCGCAATCGACCGCCTGCAGCGTCTGGACGAGAGTCCGATCAGCCCGCGACTGCTCTCTTTCAACGAGACTCAATCCGTCACGCCATCCGTTGAACACCGCGCTGAGATGGACCAGGCCATCGAATTCGCCGCGTGATCGAGCTTTGTGCGTAAACAGACCCCAGAAACGGCGGGCGCGATAGTAGCGGCTGTAGCCACAGAAAATCTCGTCGCCCCCCTCACCGGTGAGCACCACCTTCACATGATCTTTGGCCGCCTTCGCCAATAGATAGGTAGGCAGGGTGGCAGCGTCCGTGGTCGGATCATCAAGGGCAGCAGCGACACTTGGCGCGCAATTCCAGAAATCATGCTCGGTCATCTCGACCACATGATGATCTGCGCCGACTGTATGAGCGACCCGGCGCGCATCGCTGCTTTCGTCCGCTGCCGCAGTTCCGGGAAATCCGGCGGTGAAGGCGATGAGCGGTTGCGCGGAGAATCGCGCCATCAACGCAGCCAGCGTGGATGAATCGATGCCACCTGAAAGGAACAAGCCGTAGGGCACGTCGGCGCGCAGGTGATGCTCCACCGTGTCAGTCAGAACCTTATCGAGTTGCCGCAATGCATCGTCATAATTCGTTGCAGGCGACGACCCTTGGCTGAGCGGCAAACGGCGTCGGCGCTCGATGATCCGCCCGTCCTCAACGACGACGATCTCGCCGGGCAGCAGGCGCTGGATGTCAGAGAAGATCGTTTCCCGGCCGGTCGTGAACTTTAGTTGCAGCAGTTCCGACCGAGCTCGCGCACGAAATGATCGCTTGGCCAAACCCGCTCTCAGCAACGCCTGGGGTTCGGAGGCGAACGCAAAGCAATCAGGTGCTTCAGCATAATAGAGTGGCTTAATTCCGAATGGGTCGCGGGCAAGCGTCAGGCGGCGATTCGCAGGATCATAGATAGCGATCGCGTACATCCCGCGCAGCGTTGCGGCAAAGCCAGTTCCTTCACGCCGATAGAGATGCAGTGGGACTTCACAATCCGACCCAGTGCTGAAGCTGACGCCGCAAAGTTGACGACGCAATTCGGGATCGTTGTAGATCTCGCCGTTAGCGACCAACACGGCGCCGCCGCTTTCATACAAAGGTTGATCGCCGGTCTTGAGATCGACGATCGCCAACCGCGTATGTACGAGACCAACGGGCGGCGAAACATATCTGCCGCTCCCATCGGGGCCGCGATGGGCCAGTGCATTGATCAGACAGTCGAGGATAGCTGAATCGGGCGGGCGCCCGTCACGCATCATCACACCGGCAATACCGCACATACTGTTGAGTGAAGCCTGCCTCCAACGAAAGTCTGACTGAAAACGGTGGCGAGGGCGAGCCTAGACCGCGCGAGGCCACAGCCCCCGTGTCAGCGCGAGGGGGGACGATAGCGTATTAGCAAGTTTATTGCGCTGGCGCGGGAGTGCGGCCTTGGAGTTCCAGCAACCGGGTGTTGATGCGCTCGGACCAATAGTTCATAGCGTTTTCGGCGTCACCCCATTGCCATTGTGCGGCCGTGCTCAGAGCGATTCCTCCTGAGCGTTGATCGATCGCGCCTGCGAGAAACTCGCCTGTCCCACCATCGACTGCTTTCATCTCCGCTTCTGCCGATCCGACGAAAGCGTAGCTTCCGGTCGCCAGCGACTGCACGCTGTTAAGCAGCCGTGCCTGGG
This sequence comes from Binataceae bacterium (SeqCode), assembly GCA_035524095.1. Taxonomy (GTDB): domain Bacteria; phylum Desulfobacterota; class Binatia; order Binatales; family Binataceae; genus DATJUF01. Next base: position 21,158 of record DATKPK010000046.1, read on the forward strand.
GGACGACTACGGAAATCGACCGCAACACCGGCGTCGCAGTAGTCGCATTAATCAATGCGACGTAAAGCACCAGCACGTCCGGCCCCGGCTGACCGACCATCGTGAAGTTTTTCTGCAAGGTCTGCTGCAACTGATTGTGGAAATAAGTGACAAGCTTTTGCTCGTCTTCGATTGATTCCTTAGAATCCGTTTTATCCCAGTATTGCACTGGTTGCAGCATTATCTTCGTGTACTTGCTCCACTGCGCGTCAGGATTGATGTACACCAACGCCGCCTGCCCCTCTTTGCCCGGGTGGAGCAGAGATGCATTATTGCCAAAGAACTGACTGGCTGCAGGAGGAAGCTGGCCGTTCTTCATCTCCTCCGCGACTCCTGATTTACTCTCCACTGTTTGCGAGCAGCCGCTCAGTAGATTCGCAAGCGCGATTCCGCTCACGACCGCGACTAATCCAGCAACGGTGATCCTTGCAAGAGAGAACTTTTTCATCGCGGCATTCCTCATGATCGCAGGGGAACCATCAGTTGGCTATAGTACCGATACGAGTTCCGAGCTCGCCGGTCGGTGATTATCGAATCTTGGGTTAGAAATTTGAGGACGAATTCTGATCTGCGGCCTTCACCATGTTCTGTGGAATCCAGGCCTGCACACCGAAGTATTGTGACATGTATGCGGTCGCCTGGTCGGCGGTCTTCTTCGCCAAGTAGCCCATGCCTGAGGTGTAGTTCTTGGTTGCCCCTGCAGCCAGATTCGCCCCGAGTGAAGCCGCCGCCGCCGCACCGCCAACGGCGGCACCAGCTGGCGCTGTAAAGGCCGCTCCCGGCATCGAGCCGCTATCTGCATGGGTACTGAAGTTCATAATCTGCTGCGCGTTACCCGCGACCATCTGATAGACCTGCACCTGGGTATCAAGGGTCGATTGCCCGACTCCCAGCCCGATCACCATACGGCGCAACTTATTGCCTTCATTGATCGCTGTGAACTGACCGTCCACGATCAGGACGTTGTCGCCTGACACTTGCTGCCCGCGCGGGATCTGCGTCGCTGTAAACCCGAGAGCCTGCAGTTCGCTGACCATCGCGCCGGCTAAATCGTTAGCCGTCTCTTCGGCAAGCTGCTGGGCGCTTTGATCCTGTTCGGCTTCGGAACTGGTCATGCTCCTGTAAGTCTTCTGCAAGAAGCCCTGATTTAAGGTGACGTCCTGCGAAGTCACGGCGAACGGATATACATACACGGTGGTCGGCCGGTTCGAGCTTACGGGTAGCCCGTTAGCTACGGGCGCGACCGACGCACCTGCGCATGCGGTCAGCGCCACAGCCATAATGGAAAAGAGCAGCGCTCGCGCATGCCTCTCAAACGTTGCTACTCGTCGCATATGGCTCCCCATTTTCGCCTGCTTCGCGTATTCTCACGATCCGTAACCGTGCTCTCATGACCGTTGCAGAGTTAGCAGCAAGGCCCGATAGCAGCTATTGGACTTTAGTCCCATAGCTCGGCTGTAAAGCGAGGCGTAAATCGCTAACCATTGGAAGTACCAGCGTGTTTAACCAGCCGGCGCCTGATAGCTCAGTGCTCGCATGTCCGCACTGTGATCTACTGCAGAGGCTGCCGCAACTTGCGCCGGGTGCGTCTGCACGGTGCCCGCGCTGTGCGAGAGAGTTGCGGCGCCGCCGCGTCGATTCATTCAATCGCACCTTGGCACTAGCCGTTGCTGGCACGCTGCTCTACGTGATCGCGAACACGGTTCCAATGCTGAGCCTGACGATCGTAGGGCGCGACGCGTCCACTACGGTGTTCGGCGGCGCGCAGCATCTTTGGGAGAATGGGCAGCCGATCGTGGGCATACTGGTGCTCCTCACCGCCGTGATCGCGCCTGCCGCGCAGCTCTTCTGCATGCTGGCAATCACTATCGGCTCCCGCCGCTCATCTGTTCCACAATGGGTGGGAACGCTTATGCGGCATTATCCTACGACTCGCACCTGGAGCATGATCGAGGTGATGCTTCTCGGCGTATTGGTCGCCCTGATCAAGATCGCTGACTACGCGACCGTCATTCCAGGTGTTGCATTGTTCGTTCTCGTAGCCCTGGTCTTCGTGCTGGCCGGGATGCAGGCGAGCTTCGACCCTCATGAAATATGGCAGAGGATCGAATGGGCGGACGAGGACCGCACTCGCGGCACCAAACCGATGGCCACCGGTGAGACGGCGTGACAGCCCAGCACTTAAGTGCCATCGAGCACGGCTTCCAGAGCTGTGAGGTCTGCGGCCTGCTGTCGCGACCTGCCCCCGGCAGGGACGATGGACAATGCCCGCGGTGCGGTCAGGAACTCGAATTTCGCAAGCGCGCGAGTTTCGAGCGTACATGGGCCTTTTTGATTGCCGCGGCGGTCTGTTACATCCCTGCGAACGTCCTGCCAGTCCTGACTACCACCACCGCTACCGGCCGGGATTCCGACACGATCATGCAAGGTGTGGTGCTGCTCTGGTCGCCGACTGGATGGCCGCTCGCTATCATCGTTTTGGTCGCCAGTATCATGATTCCGAGCGCGAAGATTCTGGCACTAGCCTACTTACTGATTTCGTCGCAACGTGGGTCGATCAGAAACAATCGACAGCGTATTCGCCTCTACCGGGTGGTTGATTTTATCGGACGCTGGTCGATGGTCGACGTCTTCGTTGATACCTTTACGGCGGCTCTAATCCAGCTTCAGCCGTTGATGTCGGTTGAGCCGGGGCCAGGCTTGATCTTCTTCGCTGCGGTAGTGGTGTTCACGATGCTCGCAGTGGAATCATTCGATCCGCGCCTGATATGGGATGGAGCGGCCCTGCACGAGGTTACACATGCCTGAAAACGAACCGCCGCTTCCGTCAGTGCCGGAGTCGCGTACCGTCTCGAAAGGACGTACCCGGCCGTCGCTAGTCTGGCTTATCCCAATAGTAGCCGCGTTGGCCGGCGTCTGGGTCGCGGTCACCAGGATTCTGGGTGAAGGGCCTACGATTACGATCGTTTTTCAATCAGCCGAAGGGTTGGAAGCCGGCAAGACCAAAATTGAGTATAACGGCGTCGATATCGGCACTGTCACTACGATCCGCCTCTCCGAAGATCACCAACATGTGATCACAACTGCCCAGATGGCACCGAGGACCGAAGACTTCCTGGTTCAAGACACCAAGTTCTGGGTCGTACGGCCGCGCATCTCAGGAGCTAACGTCACTGGCCTGGGTACTCTGATCTCCGGCGCTTACATCGGCTTGGAGATCGGTTCATCGAAGGAGCCCAAGCGCGACTTCGTTGCGCTGGAAACCGAGCCGATCGTAACTGGCGAAGTTCCCGGGCGTTTTTTCATTCTCAAGACGCCCGATCTTGGATCACTTGATACCGGCACTCCATTATATTTTCGCCGGCTGCAGGTGGGTCAGGTCGCGTCCTACAAGCTCGATAAAGACGGCAAACTTCTGACCGTCCAGGTTTTCGTGCGGGCGCCATATGACCAATACGTCAATCCGGACACCCGCTTCTGGCATGCGAGTGGAATTGACGTATCGCTTAGCGCGAGCGGTCTCCAGGTGCGGACGCAGTCAATGTTGTCGATATTGATCGGCGGTATCGCCTTCGAGACCCCAGCAACTGCGCCCGTCGAACCACCTGCCGAGCCGAACACTGTCTTCACGCTTTTCAGCGATCGCGCCACGGCCTTCGAACCGGCCGCTCAGCATCCGCAAACCTACGTCCTGATCTTCAAGGACTCCGTTCGTGGGCTTGTGGCAGGGGCACCGGTCGAGTTTCGCGGTATTCCAATTGGTGAAGTATCGGATATCAAGGCACAGGTTGACCTGAAGACGTTTCAGTTCTCAGTGCCGGTAACTATCGAGCTCGATCCGCGCCGGCTTGGGGTCAACGTTGTCGGGGCGGCTCCCAGCGATCTCGCGGCGTTGCGAAGAAGATTGATCGATTCTTTGATTAGCCACGGAGTCCGCGCTCAGCTTCGCACAGGAAGCTTGCTCACCGGCGCCGTCTACGTCGCGTTTGACGTCTTCCCTAGTGCTCCGCCTGCAGCAGTCGATTGGTCACAACAGCCGGTGCAGCTCCCCACCGTTCCCGGACAGCTTGAGGCAACGGAGGAGACGGTCGAGAACATTATCGAGAAGGTTAACAAGATGCCCTTGCAGCAGATTGGCGAGAATCTGAACAATAGCATCGCCAATCTGAACCTGACGCTCATCAGTGCGCGCAACACCTTGTCCAGCGCGACCGAAACCTTCGTTAGCGCCCAGCATGCATTGAGCAACGCTAATGGAATAGTCCAGCCCGATTCTGCACAACTACAGCGGTTGGACAGCACTCTCGATGAGCTGACCCGCACCGCCCGTTCAGTCAGGGTGCTGAGCGACTATCTCGAGCAACATCCCGAAGCTCTACTGCGCGGCAAACCCGGTAAGCCGAAATGACAAGGACGCGAGAAGGCGAAACTATGATGCTCCGAAGAATAGTTCATCTGATTGCAGCCTTCGCGTGCGCGACGGTAATCGCCGCTTGCGGCACCTCCGCGCCGCCACGCTTTTACACGCTTGACGCCTCAGCTACAGCCAGCGGACTGCCCGCCACAGGCGGGAATGTGACGGTCGGACCAGTGACGATTCCAGCCTCAGTCGATCAACCGCAATTCGTCACCCAGAATGGCCCGAATCGCGTCGACGTGGACGAATTCAATCGCTGGGCTTCGCCGCTCAACGATAATATCGCCCGCGTGGTTGCCGAGAATCTGGTGGCGCTGCTTGGGACGCCTAACGTGGCCGTCGGACCACTCGCCAACTTCATTCCCGACTATGCCGTCGCGATCGACGTTCAACGCTTCGAGTCAGTGCGAGGCCAGCGTACGGAACTCGACGCCGTATGGACTATTCACGACAAAGCTCGTGGCACTACTCAGTCGGGCCGAACCAGCGCTAACGAGACCGTCGCGGACGACAGCTTCGACGCACTCGCAGCGGCGCATAGCCGAGCGCTCTCAATGCTCAGCGACGATATCGCCAAGGCCATTCGCGCCGACGCTAATCGCGCTCGAGTACAATCCGACCCTTAGCCATAATCGGTTGCACAGAGATATGAGACCCCACGTTATATGCCACATGCTGATGTCACTCGATGGCCGCATAGTCACTACAAACTGGCAAATGAGTAAAGACGGCCGGGCCGAATATGAAGCAACTGGTGCGTCCTTCAACGCGGATGCGTGGATGTGCGGGCGCGTGACTATGGCGGCCTTCGCCAAAGGCGACGGAGCGTTTAGTGGGCATCATCATCCGGCCATTCAAAAGATCGACTATTTGGCTCCAGGCAAGCATGCGTCGTTCGCCATCGCAATCGATGCTGCCGGAAAACTCAACTGGCAAACAAACGAGATTGGAGGCGACCATGTCGTCGCCGTACTTACTGAGAAAGTCTCGACTGACTATCTAGCAGCGCTCCAGTCTCACGAAGTCTCTTATCTATTCGCCGGCCGGGACGAGATTGATCTTTCCTTTCTTCTGGACAAGCTTGCCAGCAAACTGCAAATAAAGACGTTGCTGCTTGAAGGTGGTGGCAACATCAATGGCTCGATGCTGCGAGCTGGACTCATCGACGAATTGAGTATCCTGGTTGCACCGATTACTGACGGCTCCAGTGGCACGCCAACATTATTTGATACACTTGAGGCAGCTCCAATCGGCGCTCGTTGGAAGTTGCGTGCAACGGAACGACGCTCAGACGATATAATCTGGCTTCGCTACTCAGCCAGCAGTCCAGTCTGATCGACCATCTTTTGGAAGTGCCGTTAGGTCGCTGGAACGCGATTACTAATAGGCGGTGTGGTTCGCGTTCCCGCCTATTGTTTTCCAGCCCAGCCGGTCTCGTAGGGTGCGACCATCCGAATCTCCGCGCGCAGATGCTGATACTTCCATTCGCGGTTAATCTTCACGTAGTCGTCTTCGTAACGGCAGGCGATCCACCGAGCGTCATTCTTCTCGCGGAAAGTGAAGGGTCCGACTAAATACCAGCTTCCATGCGCGCGGTCCCCGTCAATCTTGATCTGCGGATTGAAAACATTGTGCTGGGAGAAGCTGATAAGCTTTTGAAAGCCACCGAACAGCTTTCTGATCGCCTCATGGCCCTGGGCTTTGCCAAAGTCGCCGCCCTCCCAGATACCGTCCTCGGCGAAGATGCGCCAGATGCGATCAGGGTTGTGATCGTCGTCGCAAATGTCACAGTAAAGCGCTTTTAGCCGTTTGATCGCCTCGATATCTTCCAGCTCAGTAATTCGGCGTTCGAGATCGCTGGCCATGTCTTTAACTGCCTCCTGCTCGGTTATGACCCGGACCTTAAGCCACGCTCGTCGGCTCGTCAAACACCCTGAGCCCCCACCGCGATGCCGCGCGACACGAGGCTGCGGGCGCTTCGCGTAAGAATGTTAAGACAGGTGCTAAATCCCGACGCGCGGAGTTTTATTCGTGCGCCTGGGGCGGATTGCCTCTGAGCCGGTAGACCACTGCCGTCTTAGTCGTGCCCAGCGCGATCCAGTCTTTCGCGAATTCCTGTAACGAACAGAAGAACTGGATACAGCGACTTAGCGCCTTTTCGTGGAGCTCGTCCTTTCGTCTGAACTTGCAATCGTACGAGAACTCACCGACGAGGAGCTTATGGTCTCCGCGTTCGCGCCATAGCGCTGCGTTTGATTCAGCCTTTACCCCGTGGCCGAAATCCAACTCGCCGAGGTCTTGAAGAACTTCCTCGACGATCGTGTGATTGACCAGTTGGATCTTGTGCTTGCACCTGAGCTCGAGGGCAGCCAAAACCGGGAAGTAACCGGCCAGCGCCGGTATTGAAAGGCTGCCAGCCTTGAATTGGTTCTTCAGGCTTAGCTCGACATTATGGGAATACAACATCCGATACCCGCCAATCTCTTCTCTCAGCGGGAGCATCTCGGCTTTGAACTTAACCCGATATTCGCCGGAGATATTGGGGCGAACGTCAGTCTCAGCGGCCTGCTGAAGGTCGGGATAGCGGAACTTGAAGACCACTTCAGGGTCGCCGGTCGGGAAACCGTCTTGATAGGAAATCCGGCGGCGCAGGATAAAGCCGTGGTTATAAAGGGCAAAGTCGTTGGTGTCCAAAAATATCACTTCCCTGATCCGCGGCCGCAGATCGGTATAGCCCTTGGTGGAAAATCCTATATCCAGCTTCTCGGCGGCTTGCCGTACGATTTTGCCAAATTCGTGAAAGCTCGGAACCGAGGTGAAGCGATCGGGCTTGAGAATAAGCTTGCATTCCAGGTAATGGACCTCATCTAGAGGACTGCCATCGCTGTAAGTTCCTGACTTAATATTACCGAGCAGCCGCGGTTTGACATCTTCAATCGTATCCACCTGTGGCTCTTTCGTATCCATGCTCACCCCCTATAGTTGCCCAAGGTCAACTGCAATCGTCGCGATGGTCAAAAGTGAACCATCCCGTAACAGTTCAGACAATAACTAAGCGCGCCGGAGCCCCTTCAAGTTCGTCGGTGATGGTCCGGTCGTTCATAGGAGACCGCTTTAGCCTCGTTATTATGATTCGACAATGACCCCTGCTTGCAGACACTGGAAAGGTTCGGCTCAGGCATGTTGCACATTAGATCTCCGTTGCAAGGTTATGTTTTATTCGCACTCATTCTGCATTGTTATCCATCAAACAATACTATTCTGGCATGCCTGAGAAATTAGCAGCTAAGGGCTTCCTAAATTGCTAACTGCGCCAAAAACTTAGCGATGTGATTATTTCCTAAAAAACTCCGTAATTTCAATTATTTAGACGAAAACAAACGTTTGATTGGTTCTGAGCTATTGCAAATTGAGAAGCTTTCCGACGGACCGGGACCAAGTGTTGACGAGAGAATATGGTCGGTACAGCCTTTGCTTAAGCAGTAGCTTGCGCTGTTACTCCCCCGAGAACATCAGCGCTTTGTCCCCAAGCTAGGCCGGGTTGCTGCTACCGTAGGTCCCCCCAACGTGCGGTCGTATTCAAGGCAACCTGGCCTTTTTCTACCTTGGCAGCCATCTAGATTTTCAAAAGAAGCCAAATCTGGATGGCATTTCATCAACTCCCAGAGTGAGTGGGCTCGCACTGTAACAAGCCGGCACCGCTAGGTGGATGGGTGCTCTTGGCCGTTGGAACTTTGCCCTTGCGAGGGACGATTGGCTTCCCGATGGTTCAGCGGCCTCATGAATTTAGCAGTCGAGTTGAGGGGGTTGTTCGCGTATGTTAGAGAATACGAGTTCGGGGCGTGGCGCAGCCTGGTAGCGCACCTGCCTTGGGAGCAGGGGGTCGGCCGTTCAAATCGGCTCGCCCCGATTTTGCGCCAGTAGCTCAGGCGGACAGAGCAACGGCCTTCTAAGCCGTGGGTCAGGGGTTCGAATCCCTTCTGGCGCACCACAGGTTCCAGAAGTAGGGTTGAACGTCGTTGCTCGGTTAGATTCGGTGGTGAGTGTAGCTCAGTTGGTAGAGCACCGGGTTGTGGCCTCGGTGGTCGAGGGTTCAAGCCCCTTCACTCACCCCAGCCATTCTGCTGGGTGGCGCGGGTTTGTTGTTTTTGGATGGGCCGTTAGCTCAGTTGGTAGAGCAGCTGACTCTTAATCAGCGGGTCCCCAGTTCGAGCCTGGGACGGCCCACCAGTAAAATCAAACGCTTACGATGTTCCTGCAAACAGACGATCAGTCCATGTAGACCGAATGTTGACGCGCGACATAGTTAGCGCGGAAACCCGGCCGGTTCTGTTCAAATTTCCGAACCCTCGCCTAGCCTGCTGCTGCTCTTTCTCCTTTCCGTAAGAATGAGTTTCGGCAGATCATCGTTGCTAGCGAGTCCGTTGTGGTGCGCGTACAACACCTGGTACAAGCCGTCGATACGGCAATAATATCATCAACAGTAACCGATCCGGCGCACCTTGGGGAAACGTAAAGGAAAGCTCCGGAGACCAAGAAGTAATACAGCACCTCCTGCCGGCCGCGCGAGAAACGGAAAATGGAATACCTTTAGAGCGCGAAACGACGAGTGATCAAAAGCACGTTGATGGGGCTCGAAACTCAAGATCAAAACGGGGCCAGACTGCATCGTTCAAAATCGTGGCATGCCAGCGCCGATGAAAACCGCTCGTGGGCCACTGCTGTAGGGAGGTCGAATAAACCTCTATTGAGCTTTCCTTTTCGAATCGTTTTGATAGCACAGAAGTGGGCAACCATGACCAAGTCCATTTGAACGACGAAACGAACTATCGTGCCGGCGACGCCCCTGATGTGCAGCGGCAGATCGTTGGGCGTCAAGGTCGTCGAATCGCACAGGGCTCTATGACACGATAGATTCTGGCTTGTCCAAGCTCCTGTTCGGGGATTCGCCGTACGTCGTGCCCACGCGCGCATCCCGCGCTTGTACATCGGCCATCGAGTGAAACACTGTATTTATATGCGACAAGAGCTGGCCCATATTAAGCGCAGCGTTTTTCATTGAATAAGCCGTTTCCTACGGTAGACGCGAAGCATGATAAGAACTCGAGCGCCGAACCGCGGGCGGGGCGTTATGTCACTCGACCGGCGGGTTCCGCGCCTTCATATCCGCGCCTCTTCCTCCCAAACCGCCGAGACGGATCGCCAACGATTCTTCTGCTGCTGCTGTCAGAGGCGGACCATGCGTTAGGTTGCCTGGACGGCTCGGTACTGACCTTGTCCAACCCGGAACTCTTCGTCTTCATGTCCGTGCGCAAGGAAGCCGTGCTTTCCAGCCAGATCGACGGGACGCACAGCTCGCTGCACAGGCGAAACCTAGATTGGTCAGACGGCGTCAAGGTCCAGACTCACATGGACGGTGCCAGTGTCGTAGGCGTCGTGCACATGGAATCCGCTGTTGGCAAATACTTCAAGCATCTGATGATTGCTTCCCAATACCTCTGCCGTGAACTTTCTGATCCTGCGGGATCGCGCAATCTTCGCAAGGTGTTTCAGCAGGAGGGTTCCGATACCGCGGCCTTGATACTCGTCGAGCACGGCGAAGGCGACTTCAGCGGAGGCAAGGTCCTCTTTTCTGATATAGCGACCTACACCGATGAAACGTTCTGCCCCGTCACACTCCATGGTCACAGCCAAGCCAACATGATTGACAAAATCAAGTTCCGTCAGACGACGGAGATCGTCCTCGCCGAGCGAGCGCTTGGGACCGAAAAATCGATTGTAGATTGACTGCTCGCTCAGCCCCTGAAAATGCTGGGACAGACGCTCTTTGTCATCGGGATGAATCGCGCGGACCAAAATCGCCGTACCATCTCGCAGGATTTCCGGGACTAGATAATTTGCCATTTTCGCGCACATTGGTTTATGGCTTGCGATTTTCGCAGGCCAGGCCGTCTGGGGAAACGCGGAAGAACTCCCTCTTCGAATTGCAATGTTGATAGACCCGTCGAACCCGGGCAGCCTGCGCAGGCGTTGATCACTTCTTCTTCGGCGTCCGCTGGCGCGCGTCAGAATCCCAAGTCGCGAAGAGCGACCCGTCATCGCTCCAAGTATAGGCGACCCGCCCACCGAAGGCCTTTTTGAGTTCGTGGGCCAGCCGGTGCGAAAGCTTTTGTGATGTGGTCAGAACTTCCAGTGCGCCATTTTTCGATGAGATATCGACGATCCGCCGTTCCGGCTGGGTTTTCGCGGCCCTTGCCGCGACATTGTTGATGCGCTGCCGGATCGCTTGCTCGTTACGCGCGGCCTCTTCACCATGAATCACCAGCCGGCCTTGCCCTTCTTCCTTCGCAATCTGTAGACAAGCGGGACAGAAGCCCCATTCGACGAGTTCAAGCTGTTCTTCGCTCAAAGCGTGATTATGACGCCAGGTCTTGCGCAAAAATACCGCTCCACAACGCGCGCAAATCGTCGGCTCGTGAGGCGCCCGAACCTTCCGTACAACTTGGGGGCTCTTATCGTTCCGTACGCCGATGCGGTCGAGCGCGCGCACGAGTCCTCTAGATTGTTTTGTATGAACTGTCAGTTGCCGCTTCGCGCTCATTAGATTCCTCCGTCTCTGGACAATGCTGTTAGGATTCGGGTTGACCCAAGCCGCCGATTCCTGTCAGCAGCCGCCGCTACGTTGTGCTCGGTCAATCGGACTGCAATCCGCCTGCCACAGAACTTGCACCAAAACTCGAAACGAAGACCAACCACAAATCTGCATGTGGGTCAGCCTGGTACGCGGCAAAGCGATCCAACTGCCTCCAAAAGGATGGCTCCGTTGGCAACAGCATGCGAGGCCGTGCCTTTAGTTAGCAGCACCACGGACCCCAAGAGCGGTTTGGCGCATGGCACGCAGATAGCTTTGTCGCCTAACTCGATAAATCGGTGGGAAGCGAGCGCTTCAACTCGGGGAATTGCGATTGAAGAGATTCAAGTGACGAACAAAGGAGCGCCGGCGCCGGGACCGGCAACGCGTTTGCTCAAAGCGATGATGCGGCCTAAGTTTTATCCGCATCCCTGCGATCGGGTTGAACTGCGACAGACGATGACATCGTGGCTGCTGTTTGCTGGATCGCTCGTCTACAAAATCAAAAGGCCATTACGCTTTGGGCTTACAGATGCCACGACGCCCCTCAAGCGCTATCGCCTTTGCCAGGATGAGATACTGCTCAATCGGCCGCTGGCTGCAGATCTGTACCTCGGCGTCAGCTCAATCGCGGAAACGCTGGCAGGTTATGTGCTGACAGGCGAGACCTCCGATAGACCTTCGAGGGCGCGAGAGTTCGCGGTCGTGATGCGCCGTTTGCCTAGCGACCGATTCCTCGATCAGATGGTGGCGAATGCTTCCATAATGCCCGGGGCCATCCAGACCATCGCCAGAAAGCTGATGGCTTTCCACACCGAAGCCTCCATGGCGCAGGCACAACTGTGGGGTTCGGCCCAGGCGATTTCGCAATTGATCACTAGCAACCTGGCCGAGGCGCATGAGCTGGCTGCCGATAGCTTGACACGCAAGAGCATTGGCGCTGTGAAGAATTATGCGGTCCGCTTCGTCACTACGCATCAGCAGTCGCTCAATAATCGAGCCCGGGACGGCTGGGTCCGGGCAGGCCATGGCGATCTGCGGTGCGAATCGGTTTGTCTCGATAGCCGCGGAGTTATCGTTATCGGCCGAAGCAAACACCATGAGCGCTGGCGCTATGTAGATGCCGGGCTCGAGCTAGCGTCGCTCGCCGTCGATTTAGATCTGCTCGGACGCTCTGATTTGGCCAACGAACTAATCGAAACGTATGTAACGGATGCAAACGACCAGGGAGCAATACGGCTATTGCGCTTCTACAAAAGCTACCGAGCCGTTGTCCAAGGCAAGTGCCAGACTTTAGTGAGTTTACGGACAGACCTGCCGACCGAGCAACGTCTCTCCGCCCGTGAGAACGCCCGGCGTCTATTCACTCTGGCTCATCGGTATGCCAGCGGAACTGACGCGACTTCCATCAGTTAGATCCTTACGCTCCAAATTTTGCCCCGGCCATAGCTTCGTGGTATAGCTTGAACCCGTCAAAGCGAATCTACCGACTATTTCGCCATGCCTAGCGACGAAACCGCCAAGGTTCCTGAGGACAACGGCGCACTCACACGACCCGGTTTACCCCGTCATTTTCATCTCTTGTGGGACGAAGATCTCGAAGAGATGCAAGGCATATTCGCTGTGATCCGCGATCGGCGAAATGAAGTAGTTGCCGATTGGTACCAACTCTACACGCTTCATTTCGGGGATGCTCGAACGCTCTCCGAGGCCGAATTCTTTAAGATCTTCGAACCCGCCATCTTCCGCAACAAAAGTGATCTCATGGAAAAAAACATGGATCGTTACGCGGAAGACGTGCGCAGTCTTGGAGAAGCGCTGGCTGAACGGGGTGTGCCGTTGCAGGAGATCATCGCCTCACTGCAGCTTTTCGAACAAGCGGCCTTAAGGGTTTTTCCGCCCGGCTCGTCACAGACGCTCGATGTCTATACTAAATTCGACCAACTTAGTCATATTCGCATAATTTTGTTGGTTGATGCCTATTTTCGGTCCTTAAGCGCGGCGCAGGGGGCCCGGATTAAAGGCCTGGAACACGAGGCCGCGCGCTTATCTCACGACCAGCGTGCTCACTTCCATGGGATTGTCGGTGGGTCATCACCTATGCGGACGCTTTACCAGCGAATCGACGCAGCCAGCCGAACACGCGGCACGGTGCTTATCGTTGGTGAGAGTGGCTCCGGCAAGGAACTGGTGGCGCGCGCGCTCCACGAGGCGGGGCCACGTCAAAGCACGCCCTTCGTCGCTTTCAATTGCGCAGCGATCCCTGAGGATTTGATTGAAAGCGAATTGTTCGGCTACCGGCGCGGGGCTTTCAGCGGAGCCAACACAGAGTATTCGGGACTGTTCCGGGCGGCAGAAGGCGGAACGCTGTTCCTTGACGAAATTACCGAGATGAGCGCGGAGACGCAGGCCAAGCTCTTACGTGCGATCCAGGAGCATGCCGTGCGACCGGTCGGGTCTACACGCGAAATATCAGTAGATGTTCGACTGATTGCGTCGACCAACCGTGATCCCGAAGATGCGGTACGTAATCACGTCCTTCGCCAAGACCTCTATTATCGGCTTCAGGCTAACGTCTTGCGTGTTCCCCCGTTGCGGGAGCGCCTCGACGACGTTCCCCTGCTGGTTGAGCATTTCATTACGTTGTTCAATGAGCAACTCGGCCGTGACACCGTCACGGAAGGTATCGAGCAGCGCGCACTGGCTTCGATGTGCGAATACCAATGGCCGGGTAATGTTCGTGAACTGGCTAACGCGATAGAAGGAGCGATGACTTTCGGGAGAGGTGCGTTGATCGGACTGGCTGATCTTGCGCCATCCATCAGCCAGCACGAATCGCTAACTCCGGCTTCCAATTCGATTCTTCCGGCTGCTGCGATTGCAAACCGCACCCTGAACTCGGCCCTCGGCACCTTTGCCGACGTCGAACGTGATCTCATCCTGCGAGCACTCAAAGCCTGCGACTGGAACAAGGTGCACGCCGCGTCAATGCTAAAGATCTCGCGTAAGAAATTGTACGCGAAGATCAGCAAGTATCGGCTCGGTGAGTCAGACGAGCAATAGCTGGTCTGGTGACACTTTGAATCCAGGCAGTTCTCAATCAATCCTAGATCGTTCGTAAAACTTCTTGGCTGATTCCAGCGGCGACAGCAGACTGTGTCGGATTGCGCCATCGCCCCCAGTCGCAAATCCACGCGAGGCCTCTCATCAATGAGGATTTGGTGCGCTAGCTCCCGTTTGCGCCAGGTTTGAAGAAGCAAGCCTGCGTGGCCTCCCGTTACAATGGCGGCATGGCAAATGCTCTCTCTTCAGTTCGCAAGTAGATTAGAGAGCACGGAGCTTTGATACCAACATGAACCGAGACTTTGAAATTAAGCAACTGCTGCGCGCCTTTCGTGGTGGGATCATGAGCGAAGCGGCCTTCGAAGAGGAAATAACCCGCCTTGAACACGAATCCGCCGGGCAAGATCAAACTTCGAATCCACCGCCGTTCGAAGCATGCGGAAGATCGTATCGATCAGAGCGTGATGGTGTGCTCAGCTTCCTTGACGAATTGCATGCCGCGCAGATGGATTCGGCAGTAGGGTTTGCAAAATGGTCGGCGGTATGCCGAACGAAAGGTCTGCGGACGGGACTGCTGGTCGCAGCCGAACGAGCCGCCTATCATACGCGTATTATTCAGCGTCGCATGCACGAACTAGCCGGCGAGCTGCACGCTACCACCAGCGAGCAAGGCCAGCGGCTGATAGAGGTCCTCGCGAACAGTCAAATTTCAGATGTCGAAAAGCTGGCGGCGCTGGCCCCGATGATTCAGGAACCACAACGCTCCATCGCGCCCCTACTAGCGTTCGCCGCAGCACTCGCTAACGATCTTGAGACGAAACAGGCGTTGCGCCTGATCGCGGAAGACGAATTGTCAACCGCGAGCTGGCTGCAGGAAGTTTACGGCGCGATGACGACGATGCAACCTAATGCTACGGCGGCTCCGGCGCCGCAGCAATGATTAGGGAGTACACCGTGGCGAAGCGGTCCCGTAAAAAACTACCCAAAACGGACATTATCGATGCTGTCGTTCAGGATGCCGAACTGACCGTCGAGCAGGTTGAAACGGTGGTCAAAGAGGCCGCGGAGTCGGCTGGAAGAGCGCTGACTAAAGTCATCAAACCAAAGGAGATGGCGCCAGGATCAGCCCCACTCGCAGAAGACCAGCGTTTCAAGGTTCCTTCGGAATAGTCCTCACTTCGATCCATCATACTGCGGCATCTCGCAACCGGATCATTCCGAGCCGTATTAGGCATTGCGGGGTCTCCTGGTGATTTCATTGCGATGGGTCATCTTTTTGAAAATTGCCATCACGATTCGATAGAACTGCATGCCATTTGCATAAGGGTACTCTTCGCGCGCGACAGCCTTGGCGTGTTCCCAAGCGATTTCATCTTCAGGGGTTTTAACGACGTTGACAGGCATCACACGGTACTTCAAAAGGCTTTCTGACTTGCCGGCCGTCCCCTCAAAGGTAGCCCAATGCCTTTGCTTGTTCTGTTAATTCATTTCTGAATTTCGGATGAGCGATTGCGATCATGGCTTCGGCCCGCTCGGCTGTTGATTTGCCCCTCAAGTTAGCAACCCCGTATTCAGTGACTACATATTGGACCTCAGCTCTGGGATCTGTAGTTGGCCCCACAATCTTCGGCACAATGCGCGACACCGAACCGTTCTTAGCTGTCGAATAAGCGGTCAAAATCGATCTACCTTCCTTCGACAGTTGTGCCCCACGGACGAAATCCAACTGGCCACCGGGAGCGCTATACTGTACTTCTCCAATTGCCTCGGAGTTAACCTCACCATCGAGGCCGACTTCAAGAAAGCCACTGATCGATATCATTCGATCGTTCCGCCCAATAACATTCGGATCATTCACGAAATCGACGGAATAAGCTTCCATGCTCGAGTTGTCGTTCAAGAAGCTGTAGAACTTCTTATCTCCTGCGGCGAGTGTATAGACGTTTTTGTAAGGTCGCACATTCTTGAATTTGTTTGTGATAACTCCTGCTTCTATGAGAGCTGCGACCGGCGGCGTCATAAGTTCGGTGTGAATCCCAAGGTCTCTGTGATTCATGAGCTCGGCACACACCGCGTTGGGAACTGCACCGACGCCGATTTGCAGCGTTCCGCGGTCTGGGACCAACTCAGCGATCAGCTTGCCAATCCTGCGATCGGCCTCCGTGGGCGCTCGCATCGGCAGCTCTGCCAGCGGACTCTCGTGCTCAACGATCGCCGTTACGTCCGATAGATGAATTGCAGAATCACCAAAGGTTCGTGGCATTTGCGGATTCACTTCGACAATTAGCCGCTTGGCGATTCTCGCTGTCGGAATCGTATAGTCCGCGTTGGTGCCACAACTGAAAAAGCCACCCTTGTCCATCGGCGCGACCTGAACCATGAACGTATCAATCCCGATGTCAGCCAGGATTGCAGGCATCGCGCTGAAGTTTCCCGGCATATAAAAGATCACTTGCCGATGCTCTTCACGGCCCCTTCGTGCCAGCAGGCGCTCAACGACGGTGGGAAAAAACGGATGCGGTTTGACAACGTTTAGATATTCATATTTCAAGATTGTCTGTGCAGCCGCCGCCACCGAATGAGAGTAATAAACCTTCAGCTCCTGAATAGTACCGGCTTTGATCCGGCTTTCCAGAGCTTCGAGCAAGCAAGGCGGTTCGCTGATCGCCATTCCCATCGATAGCGTTCCGCGAGACGGTATCAGCCGGACTGCTTGCTCGGCCGTCATCAACTTCGATTGATATTCTTGGGCATACATTCAATTAGACTTTTCGATTAGAAACGGCGAGAACGCACCTGTTATCGGTATGCCTCACGGGCAGAAACTGGCCGGCGCTTTTTCGGGCCGTTGTGTCGTCTTCATTTGAAGGCTTTCATGATTTCTTTTCGGATTTACCGTGGCTTGTGCCGCGTATCGTCAAAACCGGGCAACCAGCCTTGCGCACTACTCCTTCGGCCACACTTCCAAGAACGAGATGTGCGATTCCTCCACGACCGTGTGTCGCGATAACCACGAGATCCGGTTGATACTTCTGCTGCGCGTCAAGAATGCAGGTGACGATGTCGCCGGTGTACAAAAGCGATTCATGCTTCAGCCCACTCAGTTTCGACTTCGCGATATCTTCAAGCTTGGCTCGGGCGGCTTTCTCCTGATCTTCATAGAGTGCGCGCGGCGGTGGGATTTCACCTAAGGCGACGACGAGCGGCAAAACATGCATCAAGATGAGAGTGCTCTTGAAGTGACTCGCAAGCTCGATAGCTCTGTCGAGTGCGGCCACAGAATTGTCGTCGAAGTCGATCGGGCAGAGAATGCTTTTGAATGGAAACGTCATGATCGATTTCCTTCCTTGAAGGTCTCTATTGTTTCAATTTCTATGCTGCAGCCGTCACGCTTTCTCCCGTCACCGGTTGAGCGGGATCAGATCATCGATCCATTCTTCGGCGTCTGCACGCCGTGCAAAATTGCCTTCCAGCTTCTGGTCCTGCCAGAATACTTCCCAACGCCCGGTGTCGGGGTTTAGAAGGATAATGTAGCCGTAAAGCTGTGTAGAACTCTCGTTGTGCTCATTACGCATTGGACTTTGCCGCTACTCCAGTCGCTTCAGACCTAACCAGCAACAGGTCGCTGGGTCGCATTATTCATTCCACGTCAGAAATTCCGTACATCAGACTCCCTCGGTTGAGCAACTGTAGCGAAAAGGCGCAGAGGCTAACCGGGGAGTGTCGCCTTCGGGCGCACGCGATCTGATTCGAAGGACCAATGACCCTAATATCAGCGGAGCTTTGCGACCGCAGGGCTTAAGTGCGAACGGCATGAATCTGGCTGTTCAGCCATTTTGCGAGCGGAAGCTGACAAGGTGAAGCCCGTACCGACGCATTGTAAACACGCGCCCGGAAAAGTACCGATGCAAGTCGCAACTTCGAAAGGCGGAGGAGCGGGCTCGAAGCTAATATTGCAAGAAACTTTCTAGTCTCCTGGATGAAGTTACAAGGAAGTTTTGTGATGGAAAAGCTGCAGGTACGCGATCTTATGACGCCAGACGTAACGACGCTCAAGCGAGATGACAGGCTCACGATAGCCGACGACATTATGCAACTCGGGCGCATTCGCCATCTACCGGTTACCGACGATGACGATGAGAGTGAATTAGTTGGGATAATAAATCAGCGCGATCTGTTTCGCGGTGCGTTGGCCCAGGCGCTTGGCTATGGGGAACACGGCCGGCGGATGATTCTCGATACGTTACTAGTCAACGATGTAATGGCTACCGAGGTGATTACGACTAGTCCCGATACTCTGTTAGTTAATGCAGCGCGCACCTTTCCGAGAAGAAGATAGGCTGTCTTCCCGTAATTGAGAAAGGAAGGCTGGTTGGAATATTGACCGAGGGAGATTTCGTAGCGCTGTTCGCCCGTGGAACCTTCTAGCAAGAATGGCAAGAATGAGACCAGAAATGATCGTCACCGAATTAATGACCCCAAACCCGCTGATGGTCACACCAAGGGATAGTTTGGAGCTAGCACGCGCGAAGATGGAAGCCGGGAAGTTCCGGCAACTCCCGGTGGTCGACCAAGGACAACTGGTTGGCATAGTCACTGATCGCGACCTGCGCCGGCATATCGGCCAACTCGCGCACACACGTGTGGATGCCGTAATGACGGCGCACCCCTATTCGGTCCACCCCACCACACCGGTCGAGGAGGCGGCTGAGCTTCTTATAGTAAATAAATTCGGTAGCCTTCCTGTTACAGACGAAAATGGCAAGTTAGTCGGCATCATAACCGCCACCGATATGCTGCGGGCGCTAACGGCGATATTGGGCGCTGCTTCAGATGGAAGTTCCAGAATTGATCTCGACGTCAAAGGCTCCGGCGAGATTTCAGCGGCGACTGGCTTGGTGCAAACGATCTGCTCACTGCGTGGTATTGGTACTTATCGCCGAGGCAATTCTGAGAGCGAGATTCTATATATGCGGGTTCCTTCGGCCAGCGCGCAACTGGCCGCCAGTACGTTGAAAGAATACGGGTTTAGGGTTCTTGCCGTCCATGCTTGAAAGGTCCTAGGGTTCCGAGGGTGGCTCTACTGCTGACGAACGCTCCCGATTATGGCTCGCGCTTTGCCGCCTTTTCCATAGCTGATCACATTCATAAAACGTTGAAGCACCAGCATCGAGGAGGCTAGCTTCAATTCCGCTCCCTCCGCGGTGAAATCGTGAAATCGAATCCGAATCTGGAACAAGCCAAGCTGGACGAGCTGATTGAGCGCTTGAGCGAAATCAGGCGAGCACTGACCGATGCCGAGGCCACTCTTAAAAGTGGACTTGACGGCATCCACCCAATCTACTAGAAAAGCGCGCGCAAGCTCATGCATTATGTCGCCTTGCGCCATCGCGGCATACGCCCTCTCCAACGGGAGCTAGCTGAATTAAGACTTTCATCGCTGGGGCGAGCGGAAGCTCACGTGATGGCAACGGTCGCCTCAGTGCTCGCTGCAGTTCATGGCTTGGCTGGACGAACGTGGCAGCCTTTGCCGTGCGAACTTGATTTTCTGGAAGGCAATATGCTGCTGCGCGAACACACTGAGACTTTGATCGGGCCAAGTCCAGAGCAAAGGGCTGAGCGAATTATGGCGACAATGCCGAGCGAGACAAGCTGCGAAACTCAGCATTGATTCGCTAAGCCCGAAAGACCTCGAAGATCTCGAGGTGGTCACTAAGTACGCTGACATTGTTCGGATGTCGTTCGTGCGTGAGGCTCGCAACCTCGAGGCGCTCGAGCCTATCTAACACGGCTCGGCCGTCCTGATCTCGGAATCCTGCTTAAGATAGAAACGCGGAAAGCGTTTGGCAATTTCCGGTTGCTCTTCGCTTGCTGTGATGCACCGGACGGCGGGTGTCATGATCGCGCGCGGTGATCTGGCCGTTGAATGCGGTTATAAACGAATGGCAGAGATTCTAGAGGAGATCCTTTTCGGCTCTACCCTATGATATGCGTACCGCAATCGACAAACGTAATATTGCCAGTAATGTGGCGTGCCGCATCGCTTACCAGAAAAGCCGCCATTGCTCCCACGTCGTCAGTGCTGAGCGGTTTTTCGTGGAGAGGTGACTTTCGCTGCGCCTCGCGCAGCAGCTCCTCGAAATCGGCCAGCCCTCCCGCCGCCCGTGTTAGAATAGGGCCCGGCGACAGAGCGTTGACACGGATATGGCTCTTGCCCATTTCCGCCGCGAGGTACTTGACCACACCTTCCAGCGCCGATTTGACTGGCCCCATTATGTTGTAGTGCTCGACGACTTGTTCTGCGCCGTAGTTGCTCGTGGTGAGCAGGCAACCTCCTGCAGTCATCAGCGGCTCGGCGAAGTGCGCCATGCGGACGAACGAATAGCAGGAGATATCCATTGCGGTCAGAAACCCTTGGCGTGAACAGTCTGCCACGCGGCCCTGCAAATCTTCTTTCGGCGCGAAAGCAATAGCATGTAGCAGAAAGTCGAGCTTCTCCCACTTGGCTTTGACGGCATTAAATACGGCTTCGATCTGCGCGTCGTCGCGCACCTCCAGCGGAAGAATGATTGATGCTCCCAACTGCTGCGCCAGTGGGCGCACATAGGGTTCCGCCTTCGCGTTCAGATAGGTGATGGCAAGCTCCGCGCCTTCAGCCTGAAATGCTTTGGCGCAGCCCCACGCGATCGAATGCTCATTGGCGATGCCGACGACCAGCCCTTTTTTGCCCGCGAGCGATTGGGTCATAACGCGTTTCTCAGTTCCTGGTCTGTCAGACACGCGGTGATGTTGGACATGCCGAACTCCTTTTCCTAGGACCGCAAAAGCCGACAGGCAATCGAGATATCTCCCTTTGGGTCAATTCATCAATTTTCGTGCGAGGAACTCGCGAATCGCGCTCGCAATCTCGCCGACATGCGTCTCGAGCGCAAAATGGCCAGTATCATAAAAGTGAATCTCGGCGTCGGGATTATCACGCGTAAACGCCTGCGCGCCAGCGGGCAGGAAGAACGGGTCGGTCTTGCCCCACACGGCGAGCGTAGGCGGGCGCCGCGCTCGGAAAAACTCCTGGAACTTCGGATAAAGTGCGACGTTACTGGCGTAGTCAAGGAAAAGATCGAGCTGGATATCTTCGTTCCCCGGATGTGCCAAGAGCGCCGAGTCAAGCGAATAGGACTCCGGCGCTAGCAGCGCATCGTCGGTCACACCGTGCTGGTATTGGAGTTTGGTAGCTTCGGGCGTAAGAAAGCCACGAAGTGCTGCGCGATTGGCGGCAGTGGGATCTTTCCAGTACTTCTGAATCGGATTCCAACCTTCGCTCAATCCTTCTTCGTAGGCGTTGCCATTTTGCGAGATAATAGCGGTGATGCGTTCAGGATGTTTCAGTGCGAGGCGGAAACCAACCGGCGCGCCGTAATCAAAAACATATATCGCGAAAGGCCCAAGCGCGATCGTATGCGTGAAATCGTCGATGACATCCGCAAGATTGTCGAAAGTATACTTGAATGACGCGCGGTCCGGCCCTTCCGTGAAGCCGAAGCCCGGCAGGTCGGGAGCGACCAGACGGTACCGATCGGCGAGCAGCGGGATCAGCCCACGGAACATGTGCGACGAAGTCGGAAAGCCGTGGAGCAGTAGCAGAGCGGGAGCGTCCGTCTCCCCGGCCTCGCGATAAAAAATTTTCATCCCACGCACGCTCGCTTTACGATAATGCACTGGCGGCGAAGATATCTGAGCGCTATTCATGAGGCTTGTCTCCTTTTGATTCTTGCTAACGGGTCGCGTACGGAACCTGGGCATAGCCACCAATCACTCTTGCAGGGTATGTGATGAACTGGTTTCCCTATGCCCAGAGCGCACTTGAATGAAGCCGATTCAGTTGCGCGGCTGTCAGACGCGTCGCTAGCGGAAGCTAAACAGGCGCAGGCGTCTTTTCACTACCTCGCTCACATCCTGAACCACTGGCGGCAGGATCTTGTAGGGCGCGACCTCGCCGGGCTGAGCTTGTAGTGCTCGTTCCATCCCGCCACGCCATGCGAATCGCAACTCCGTGTTGACGTGGACGATGTTCATGCCTGCCCTTATTGCCTGCTGAAAGTCTTCATCGTGCGTTCCAGAGCCACCATGCAAGGTCATGAAGACACTAGCCGCCGTTTTGATTTCCGCTATTCTCTTAATATCTAATCGTTTTTCGGCTTGACCATGAACCATGCTTTGCAGCAGACCGTGCATATTTCCAACTGCAGGCGCGAGCACATCGACCTTAGTTGCAGCGACAAACTGCGCTGCCTCCTCGGGCGTGGTTAACACGCCCACGCCTTCGGGGGCCTTCTCAAGAATTTCCGAAGAAGCGCCGATCCATCCGACCTCCCCCTCAACCAAGATTGCGGGATTGATCGATTTGACAGTTTCAACTGCTTGCTTCGTCTGGACAATGTTTTCCTCCAAGGGCAGTCCAGAACCGTCAAAGATGATTTCGTCGAATCCTGCTCTGGCCACTTCCTCGGCCTTGGCCAATGAGTGAGTATGGTCCGCATTCAGGAAGATCGTCTGGCCGAATTCTTCACGGACACTTCTGACGAGCGCAGCGGCCTGATGAACACCGACGAATGCGCGTTCACCCTCAGATACGCCTACCATCACGGGCAAATTCAATTCGCGCGCAGATAGGCAGACCGCCTTGAATGCAACGAGATCTGAAAAATTGAAGTGACCGATCGCCACGTGGTCTCGTTGCACATCCTGCAGAACATCTTTAAGTGTTTTCATAAATTGAACCGATTCTCACGATGGCATTAAAAGCAGTAGTACTTGTACACGGGA
Source organism: Binataceae bacterium (SeqCode) (assembly GCA_035524095.1). Taxonomy (GTDB): domain Bacteria; phylum Desulfobacterota; class Binatia; order Binatales; family Binataceae; genus DATJUF01. The sequence goes on from DATKPK010000046.1 coordinate 44,131, forward strand.
AACTGAGCGCGGGGCGCGTCTCTGGCTTTTCTGGTACCTGGATCGCGACTGGCGGAATCTCACAGCCTGATCTGAGCACACATCTTTAAGGTCGAATTGTCCGATGGCGGCATTCAACCCCACATTTTCATAGGCAAAACCCCTCGCTCGACTCGGAAAATGACCATTCGGTGATCATCGGAGCTAGAAGGTTACGGACGCGGCACCGATCAATACAAATGGCGGCCGCCATCGACGCGGATACATTCACCGGTAATGAAATCGCTTTGCACCAAAAACACTACCGTCTTCGCAATCTCCTCGGCACCGCCCCATCTTCGAACCGGCGTAGCATCGATCACCTCGTCGTTCTCTGCAGAACTGAGGCCCGGAGGCATCAAGATCGGCCCCGGCGCCACTACATTAACCAGAACTTCCGGAGCTAGTTCCAGCGCCAAGCTCTCGGTTAATGCAACGACTGCGGCCTTGGAAGTATAGTAGGGCACAAATCCCTTGTAACGTGGGCGGCCGCTCGCAGGCAGCCAGTCCGCGAAGTTAATAATTCGCGCTGCACCGCTTCGCTTCATAATCGGCGCTGCAGCGGTTGAGAAAAGAAACACACTGCGGGTGTTGGCATCGACGATATTCGACCAGTCCACTTTCTTGGGTTCGGGCGTTTCCAGATAGACTGATGCCATGTTCAGCAGAATGTGGATACCCCCAAGCTCGCGATCGGTTTCCTGGACAGCGCGGGCAATTTGGTCTTCGTCGGTGGCATCGGCCTGGATTGTGATTGCGCGCACGCCCTCGCGGATCGCGGCTTGGGCGGTAGCTTCCGCCGCGTCGCGCGACCCGCGATAGACCAACGCCAGGTTGCACCCGAGCAGCGCTAGGGAGTGCGCCACGGCCTGTCCAATGCGGGCGCCACCGGTAAGCAATGCCACTTTATTCTTTGGGTCCATGTCGCTGATTCGCACCTTCTTTCTTACGGATGAAACGTAGTGATTTCTCTGGATATCAATCGACAAAAGCCGATAAATCACTGGCCAAAGCCTCTCACGTCAGGGTCGTTGCATCATCATGAAATCAAGCTGCCGTTCTGCTCCCTCGGACCCTGCCTGTGACCGGACTTGAAAGCAAAATTGGGGAGTAGGATGCACTAAAGTTCTCAGTGTCTGGCTGTTGTCTCCTCAGATTTGCCTCAAAGGCGAGTTCGATGCGAGTGGTCAGCTGGTTTTACTTCCAAAGTCTCCGTGCCCCGAATCCGCGATCGTTCGATTTTGATTTGCACGGCGTCCGCCATATTCTATGCCGGGTAGTCAAGGGAATCTGGAGCTCGTCTGGTAACTGCGCCGTAACCGATCGCGCTTGGCAGCATCAAAGTGCTGACGAGAAAGACGACGCGATCGGCGAAGAATCGGAGATCGGCTGAACGATATACGGCGAGGAAAAAGCTAAAGAACCGGAGTATCAGCCGTCCCGGTGGATCCATCTTCCACCGGATCAGTTGCGACAAATCTCGATCTCACAGAATATCTACTCAACTGCAAAGGAAAGGACACTCTTCTTTTGGTCGCGGCTGCGAGGAACCGCGTTTGTAAAATTCGAGGCAGTCGCTGAGCAAAGCGCGTGGCGGGATTCATCGAGCATCAATTCGGCATCCGGCGGCCGTTTGCCTGGCTGGATCGGATCGAGGCGCTGGCCGCACGCGAGCTTGCTCCCAGCGCCCGGAAGATCCGTACCGCCTTGCGCATCGCAACGATCGTGACCATCGCAATCGGGCTGGACGCTAGTTGTCACGTCAATACTCAGCTGGGCGCGGTAATTGTCTGGCTGCTCGCCGGCGCAGGGCCGATGATGTCCATGCGCAAAGCCTTGGCATGGCAAATCGGGGTGATGCTCACTCTAATCACGGCGGTGGTGATGGCGCGCGCATTCGCGGAGACACCGTGGTTGATGCTGCCGTTTATCTTCGCCTGGATTTCACTTTCAACCTACTTCGGAACGACGCGCAAACTCGGCGTGGGCATCCTCGTTCTTCAGATAGTCTCCCTCATCACATTCTATAATGTCGTGTTTGCGCCTCAGGAAATCGGTTGGAGCGCTGCAGCCTCATTCGACGGGAGCGCGATTGCCTTCGGAGTGATCGTTTTATTCGATAACTGGTTATGGCCGGATCGCGGCGAGCCAATCCTGCTCGAGTCTCTCGGAGCGAGCATCGCGCGAGCCCGTAAGCAACTTATCGAGGCGACTGACTTTTTTCTTGGCGGTGAAAGCGTACCGCAGCCGCCGCTGCCATTGCCGACCTCCGATCTGCCCGCTCAGATGGCGCTTCTCGATAAAACGTTGGCCGAGGGCGCGTCTGAGCATCGCAGAGCGATCCTGCTTGCTGCGATCACACGCGCGGCTCGCATCAGCCTCGAATTGGATCGCATCATCACCGCCGCGCGCGAGAACTTACCACGAGAGATTCGCGCGCTGGTTCAGGACGAAATTCAACGGGCAGTAAATGCCATCGCCGATTCTCTTGACGCGATCGCGTACAAACTGCCTGAACGGATTCTTGCCGGCGCGGACGAGCAAACTCCCGCTACGCTGGCGCACGTACGCTTGGCGATGGACGATCTGGACACGCGCGTGGTTCAGGTCAGATCAGCATATATCGGCAAAAGCAGTCCGGAGGAAATCGAGAATTTCGCGGAGTTCTTCGATTCGCTGGCAGCGCTGGCCAGACATGTCGAACGCCCGCTGGATGAGCCTCCACGGCCACCTGCCATGCGTCCGTCGAACACCGGCGTTCCTCGAAACGCCGCTATCGCCAACTCGATCGTTGCTGCAGATCCAGCGCTTGTACGCCATTGCTTGAAAGTCGGCTTGTGCACGGCGGTCGGCTATGTAATCGGCGTCATTAGCCAGCGGCCGGACTTATTCATTATCCTCATCACTGTAATAACCACCGCTACCCCAACCTATGGCGCAACCTTGTTCAAGATGTACCTCCGGATCACCGGAGCAATAATCGGAGGAGCAGTTTCCCTTCTCGCGATCATCATAGTGTCGCCTAACTTCGACTCGCTCCCAAGCTATATGCTTGCGGGCTTCGCGGTATTCTTTCCCTTTGCATACTCTTCGCTCGGCAATGCGCGGATGTCGTTCGCGGGCAAGCAAATGGGAGTCATTTTTTCGTTGGTATTCATTGGGTTGAGTCCCTCAGTCAATATCTATGAGCCTCTTTGGCGTATTTGGGGTCTCTTGCTTGGTGATTTGGTCGTGGCGACGGTTTTCTTTAGTCTTTGGCCGGAATACGCGGGGGAATCGCTGCTGCCAAGACTACAAAAAGTCCTTGGCAATATGCTCGCACTAGCGCCAGGCGGCTCAGCTTCGAGCAGCGAAGATCAAATAGTGAAGACAAACTCAGAAACGATGCGCGTGCTGACCGAGTTTCTCGAAATCGCAGATGACGCCCGAATGGAAGGGCGCACCTGCGCCGTCTACCATGATGGAATCATCGAAGCGGCCGGGACTTTTCGTCGGATCGTGAACCGGCTGTCCTCGATCGCGACGGCGCGGGTGCTTATTCGAATGCCGCAACTCGACTCTATAACCGAGCTTGCGCGCGCCCGGATTTTCGAGCTAATTCGCGGGCAGATCAGATCGTGGCTGGATTTCTATAACAGCGCTGAATCTCTCAACGCCTCTGCCGCTCGGGCGATCGCGCAGAAATATTCAGCCGATGAGTTGGCGGAACCGCTCAAAGAGTTCAGTTCACGTCTGGAGGAGGGAGGATTTGCTCAGTTGGCATCCTGGCCCATCGAGCCGCGCCGCACGATGATCGCGGAGCTGGAGTCGATGCGACGGCTAGTGTTGCTGTTGTCTGAGCTGAATCGCTATCTCGCAGATGTCCCCAGCCCTCGAAACACTTCAGGTATCGCCTAGAATTATTTTTCAGTCACCTTGTCGCCAGATGGTCGGCAGCCGAATTTTGCTCGAATTGGGAGCCCGCAGTGACAGGGCCGCTTCGTGAAGTGCCGCAGGGTTCTTTTCGATACGGGGCTGCGCGGGCAATGTGGTCAGCGGACTTCGGTGCCGACGCCGGCGTCGGTGAAGGTCTCCAGCAGCACGGCGTGCGGGACGCGGCCGTCCGTAACGTAAGCGCGCGCGGCTCCGGCCGCTAAAGCCTGCACGCAGCATTCGACCTTGGGAATCATGCCCTCGCCAATCGTGCCATCTTCGATTAAGGCTTTCGCGCGCGCGATTTCGAGTGCGGGGATCAGTTTGCCGTCGCGATCCATGACGCCTGCGACATCGGTCAGCAGGATAAATTTCTCGGCCTTGAGCGCACCAGCGATATCGCCAGCGGCAACGTCGGCGTTGATATTATAGGTCTGACCTTCAGCGTCGTGGCCGATGGGCGCGATGACCGGAATAAATCCGGCCTCGCGCAGCGTGGTGATAACTGCCGGATCAATCTCGGCGACTTCGCCAACCAGGCCGAGATCGGCCTCGATTGGATGACCCTGATCGTCCTTCGCGAACATCCGCATCTTGCGCGCGGTAATCAGGCTGGCGTCCTTGCCGGAGAGTCCGACTGCGCGCCCGCCCTGGCGCGAGATTAGCGCGACGATTTCCTTGTTGATTTTTTGCAGGACCATCTCGACCGCTTCCATGGTGGGCTCGTCAGTCACGCGCATCCCACGGACGAAGCTGGATTTGAGGCCGAGGCGTTTAATCAGATCGTTGATTTGCGGGCCGCCGCCGTGCACCACGACCGGATTGATGCCGACGGCCTGGAGCAGAACGACATCCTGCGCGAAAGCTTCGCCGAGCTCGGGAGAGAGCATCGCATGGCCGCCATACTTGATGACGAAAGTCTTACCGCGAAAGCGATTTATATAGGGAAGCGCCTCGACGAGGATGCGCGCGCGTTCAATCGAATCAGTCAATGCCATTTGGTTTGCCCATGCATGAGAAGCTGCTGATCGGTTTCAGGATGCGTCGTGGCGAAGAGCCAAGCAATCATGCCCGCAGTCGTGTCGTACCCATAGAGATGCCTACTCGCCAAAGTGCTTCGACAGAATGTTCCAACATCCAAAATCAGTGCGAGTGGTTCCGTCTGGCTGTTTTATGCCAGATGCGATTTGCAGGTTTCCATTCGGATCTATAATCGCGACCGGTACTTCAAATCGATAGTTCGGCTTCCAACCTGGATGCGTGATCAGTCCAGATTTTTGACCGGGAATTGCCGTGGCGAGCGGCGTACCGACAAATTCTGGATCTTCACATTTGAAAACAAGTGGATTTTCTTCAGGACGATTTCTGATCCATTCGGGACCGTGTTCTATTATGATCTTAGCTCGTAATATGCCATTGACTCTAGTTACTTCCCATTTTTCGATGAACGCGCCGGCTCGGCAGCTTATCCGTACCGTATAATGCTGACTATTTGGATCAAGTGGGGTCCAGGTGAAGTTCTGTCTCGTTCCATCTTCTACTCCAGCCTCCGCCACGTATAGTCTTTTCTGAGATTCATCGAATTGGCCCGTGGGCACAAATGGTAAGTTTGGATGCTTAACGTGCCATAGGTGCTCTATGTTTTTACGGTCATTGTCATAAAAATCAATATTGCAGTTATATGCTGATTCTGGGCCAAAATGTAGCAGCATCATTAACCACGTAGCGGAGCGGTTGTCTCCGAGCGGCGCACCAAAAACAAAGACGAAGCTCGGCTTTAACGCGGACGTTGTGGTGGATGCGGTCTGTTGTGCTCGTGAATATTGCCGAGCATCGACCCACAATTGGGCACCAAGACCAAGCGCGAATATAGTCGCTCCAAGCGCCCCTCCAATTACTAACTTCCATCCGATCGACAATTGTGATGCAGCGTACAGCCAGTAGCCGCCGAAACCTGCTACGTCCAAAAGCGCAAGAACGGCACAGATCCGCGCCGCTAGAAATTCGCCTGACGTTGGATTGCTTAAGGTTAAAAACCCAAAGCCCAACGTGAGGAGCAATGGCGCAACAATCCCGAGAAGAATTTCCGCGATGCCCATGCGCCCCCCGCCTCGGGAAACCCCCAACTTATGCGTGGGTTCTACCGACCACCTTATGTATCCGCGAAGCTCCCAGAATCGCTGCTATTTTTATAGGGCTAAGAATATCTTTAGTGGTCCTACAAGATGTAGCGGGAGAGGTCTTCGTTCTTGACAATCGGGTCGAGTCGCTGATGGACGTAGGCTGAATCGATCGTAATTTCCTGACCGGAGAGCTCTGGAGCATTGAAGGAAAGCTCCTCGACCAGCCGTTCGAGCACGGTATGCAGGCGGCGGGCGCCGATATTTTCCGAGCGCGTATTCACTTGCGCGGCGATATCAGCCAGCGCGCTGACCGCGTCTTCGGTGAAACGAATCTTCACGCGCTCGGTCTCGAGCAGCGCGACGTATTGGCGGGTAAGCGAATTCTCAGGTTCGGTGAGAATGCGCACGAAGTCCTCTTTGGCGAGAGCACTCAGCTCGACGCGGATCGGAAAACGTCCCTGGAATTCGGGGATGAGATCGGAAGGCTTGGAGGTATGGAAGGCGCCGGAGGCGACGAACAGAATATGATCGGTTTTCACCGCACCATATTTGGTATTAACGGTCGAGCCTTCGACGATCGGCAGCAGGTCGCGCTGAACGCCCTCGCGCGAGACGTCGGGTCCGTGGGCCTCGCGGCCGGCGATTTTGTCGATCTCGTCGATAAAGACAATGCCTGATTGCTCGGCGCGATTGACCGCTTCGCGCGCGACGTTTTCCATATCGACCAGGCGGGCACCCTCTTCCTGGGTCAGCAGCTCAAGGGCCTCGGGAACCTTGACCTTACGATGGCGGGTTTTCTTGGGCATGATCTGGCTGAAGAGTTCCTTCATGTTCACACCCATCTCTTCCATGCCCTGCGGCGTGAATACTTCGACCATCGGCGAGGCCTGCGCAGAGACTTCGATATCGACGTCGCGGTTGTCGAGATGGCCGTCACGCATGAGCTTGCGCAGCTTCTCGCGGGTATCGTCGCGCGAGGTATCGCGTGAATGGTCCGAGCTGACCTCGATGGCACCCTCTGCCGTAACCGTCGCTGGCCGCCGTGTTTTGCCCGGCGATGGCGGATAGAGGATATCGAGCAAGCGCTCCTCGGCTGCCTCGCGTGCCTTCACCGCTACACGGGCGCGTTCCTCCTCGCGCACCATCTTCACTGAGACTTCGGCCAGATCACGAATCATCGATTCGACGTCGCGGCCCACATAGCCGACTTCGGTATAGCGCGAGGCCTCGACCTTGACGAATGGGGCCTGCGCCAGACGTGCGAGGCGGCGGGCGATTTCGGTTTTGCCGACGCCGGTAGGTCCGATCATCAGGATATTTTTGGGGGCGATTTCATCACGCAATTCCGGCGCAACGTTCTGCCGGCGCCAACGATTGCGCAAAGCGATCGCGACTGCGCGTTTGGCATCATGCTGGCCGACGATATAGCGGTCGAGTTCGGAAACGATCTCGCGTGGAGTCATTACGTGTGGAGAGGAGGCCATGATTCTTCTCTTAAATCTCTAAGACACAGCTCGTAGACTTATCATCTGGACGCACCTTAGAGTTCTAGGCGGCTGGTTCGCAGACTCACAGCCGCACGGGTTCGCAAGCGAACCCTACTGTCAGACTCGTTTGCTCGCTGCGCCTTCGGCTCCGCTAACGCTACAGTTCTTCAAAAATAAACTGGTCATTGGTGTAGACGCAGATTTCAGCCGCGACCTGCATCGCAGCCTCGGCGATTGTGCGTGCGCTCAAGTCCGGGCTGTGACGAACGAGGGCGCGCGCGGCAGAGAGCGCATAGTTGCCGCCCGAACCAATCGCGATAAGGCCGTCGTCAGGCTCGATAACATCACCCGCGCCGGTTATTAGCAGCGAATTTTCGATGTCGGCCACGACCAACATCGCCTCGAGCCGCCGCAGGATGCGATCAGTACGCCAATCCTTGGCCATCTCGACCGCGGCGCGCCGCAGGTTGCCATTGAACTCCTGTAATTTGCCCTCGAACTTATCGAACAACGCCAGCGCGTCGGCGGTCGAGCCAGCGAACCCCGATAAGACGGCACCGTTGTGTAACCGGCGGACCTTGCGCGCCCCCCGCTTCATGATGGTCTGGCCGACGCTCACTTGGCCGTCCCCAGCGATCACGACTTTGCCACCGTGCCGCACGTTGAGAATCGTAGTGGAGCGCACGCGGCCGCCGAATTCATGGCGGTTATCGTAGCGCTCGTCAGGCTCGCGGATGGGCACGGCGGTACACCTCTTTTAAGTGGTTCAGGCTGACGTGCGTGTAGCGCTGCGTGGTGGCCAGGCTCGCATGTCCAAGCATTTCCTGAATCGAGCGCAGGTCCGAGCCCGCGTTAAGCATATGCGTTGCGAAACAGTGGCGCAGGCCATGCGGTGTCAGAGCGTCATCGATCCCGGCGGCGACGAGGCGTCGGGCCACGATTTTCTGAACCGAGCGTGCCGTCAGCCTCCCACCCCTTAGATTGGTGATCACCGGACTATTGGGTGACGATGAGGCCGGCATCGCTGATCGCCAGGCCTGCAATGCCTCGAGGGCGGGTTCGCCGAGGGGTACGACGCGATGCTTGTTGCCCTTGCCGGCACGGACAGTGACCATATTTAGCTCTTCATCGATATCTCGCCAGGCTAGTCCAGTCAGTTCACTCACGCGCAACCCCGTCGCGTACAGGACTTCCAGGATCGCACGATCGCGAAGTTCGGCGGCAGGGGATACTGGAGCGGCGTTCTCGATTAGCCCCGCAACTGCGCGTTCACCCATTACATGAGGGAGCCGTTTCGCGAGTTTGATCGACTTCATGGACCGAACCGGACTCGGCTCGCCGGTGGAAGCCTCGCGCCATCGATAGAAGGCCTTAATTGCAAACAGGCGGCGTTGCGCGGTTGCACGGCTCGAACGGTCCATTACGGCCGCCAGATAGTCGCGAACATGATCAGCGCTGATCCGCGAGGTGATTATCGCACCGGAATCTTCCATGACCGATCGGCCACGCTCGGTGAGAAAGCGTGCGAAATCCTCGAGATCGCGGTGATAGCCTTTCAAGGTATTCTCTGACGCGCGTGACACTTTGCCTAGCGCTGATATGAAAGCCGGAATCTCGTCGTCGAAACCCATCCGAAACCGCCTCGCTCCTGCCAATTCCTCACGCTATGCTAACAACGCGTGCTGGATAGCAAAAGTGCACTTGCGCAGTTATGAATTGCCATCATTGCGGACGCGACATCGACACACGGGAACGGGTCGGCTTCCGCGACTACTGTCCGTCGTGTGATCGGGCGCTTCACGTGTGCCTGAACTGCGATTTTCACGCATCAGGCTACAGTAATGAGTGCCGCGAGACTCAGGCCGCCCGCGTAGTCGATAAGGCGCGCTTCAACTTTTGCGATTATTTCAGGCCGTCGGAGTCTGGTGCTTCGCCTCAGACCCGCGGGAAAGACGCGAGATCGACAGCCCCGACAAATCCACGTGCGCAACTTGATGCGTTATTCCGCAAGAAATCATGAGTGACGGACGTCCGCTCGCAGCAATCGTCCTCGCCGCCGGCCTCGGCACACGGATGCGGTCGGCCAAAACCAAGGTCCTACATGAGATTGGCGGAGAGCCGATGGTTGCGAGAGCTTTGCGCGCCATTGCCGCGCTCGAACCGGACCTTATCATCACGGTAGTGGGCCATCAGGCGGAAGCAGTCGAAGAAGCTATTCGCCGTACAGTTCCGAATCGGCAATTACGTTTTGGCCTTCAGGCGGAGCAGCGAGGGACCGGAGATGCGGCACGGGTCGCGCTAGGCGAGCTTCCTGCGGGCTTCAACGGCGATATCCTGATTGGCTATGGCGATACCCCTCGACTGAATCCTTCGACATTGGCAGCATTTCGTGACGCGCATCATGCGCAAGGCGGTGGCCTCGCGTTCATCAGCGTGGAGGTTCCGAATCCCGATGGCTACGGACGCGTGGTCAGAAATGGCGCAGGCGACGTCGAACGCATCGTCGAGCATCGCGACGCTTCGGCGGCAGAGCGGACCATTAACGAAATCAATACCGGAATCTACCTAGCCGACGCCACTCTGCTGCGCGAGGCGCTCGCCGCACTGAGTAATGACAACGCACAGCGCGAATTCTATCTGACCGACATCGTTGGGATTGCCCGTGGGTGTGGCGCCCGCGTCACGGCATGGTGCGCGAACGATCCTACTCAGTTCGAAGGTATCAATAACCGTGAGGAGCTAGCCCGCATGAATCAGGAATTGCGCACCCTGCGGATTCGCGCCTTGATGGAGGCCGGGGTAACTTTCGTTGATCCTGCGACCGCCTATGTCGCCGACACCGTGGTTATCGGACCGGACACCGTGGTCGGGCCTAACGTGCAGATTCTCGGCGACTCCAAGATCGGAAGCGGAGTGGTGATTGAGGGCACGGCCTGGCTGCGGGACGTCGCGATCGGCGATCGTTGCCACTTGAAGATCTGCGTGCGCGCGGAGGAGTGCACGATCGGTGAAGACTCCGATGTCGGTCCGTTTGCGAATCTACGGAGCGGGACGGAACTCGCGGGGCATAACCGTATCGGCAATTTCGTCGAGACCAAGAAGGCGCGGATTGGCCGCGGAACCAAGGCCTCGCATCTGAGCTATCTCGGCGATGCAGTTATCGGCAGCGAGACGAATATCGGATGCGGCGTAATTACAGTGAATTACGACGGTTATGATAAGCACGTCACGGCAATCGGTGACCGCTGCATGGTGGGGTGCGACACGCAACTCGTGGCGCCGGTGACGGTCGGTAATGACGTGTACGTCGCCTCAGGCACGACTATCCTAAAGGATGTCGAGGATGGAGCGCTGGCGCTGTCGCATCATCCGCAACGCGAAAAGCCAGGGTGGACGGCGGGATGGCATCGGCGGCACAAAGAGCGTCCGAAAAAGAATTAGGGCTCCAGCCTCTGACAGTCAGGCGGCCACAACGGAGGTGCAGAAGGCGCACCGCTTCGCTTCTATCGGGATGTCGCTAAGGCACTCCGGACATTTTTTCGTTGTGGGTGGGGGCGGAGAAGAAAACCGCGCCATCAGCCGAGTCACCGGCATGACCACAAAGAAATAGACTGCAGTTGCAACCAGCAGGAACGAGATCAGCTCATTGATAAAACTGCCGATCATGAACTTGCTGCCATTGATCGTAAAGAAGATTTTGCTGAAGTCCGGCTGTTTCACGATTGCAGCAATCAAGGGGGTTAGCAAATCCTTCACGAAGGATGACACGACCGTTCCGAATGCAGCACCGACGACGATTCCGACTGCCATGTCGACGACGTTGCCACGCAATAGAAAGGTTTTGAATCCTTGGAGCATAGCCCGTACCTACCTTCTTTCAGGTTTCGCCAGCACTGAGGCTTCGAAGATTACGCCACGTCGGTCCGCGATTGGAATGTAGCCTTATATCTAATCTCTACTCTGCGGCCAAGGACGCACTCAGAATTTCGTCGAGGCACTTCGCTCCAAAATAGCTATCGGCCAACTCCCGCGCAGCGCGGCTGTGCGCAGGATAGTTACTGTCGATTTCCGTCACTTTTGCCGCCGCTTCCTCAACGGTGGCGAAGCGCAGAAACCCATGCCCGATCGGCAGATGTTCGCCGAACCCGCAATCCTCGGCAAGCACCGGACGGCCGCTCGCCAGATACGCGACACTGCGGTCGCTGACCCAGCCGGTGTGCAGCTCCTTGAAGATCGGCTTGCAGCATAGGATCTCGGCCCGCGACATTTGCAAATAGTGCTGATAGGAGTCGGTCGTTCCTGCGACTGCGAACGGCTCAACGACCCGCCATCCATTGCGCTGGAACAGTTCGCGATCATGCGCCACGTCATTCGCGCCGATATTCGCGGCTAGCTCGAAGGACCGGTGGGTCAATTGTGGCAGCGCGACGTTGCGGATATACGACTCACGCTTCGACAGGCTGAGCCGACGCCCGTCCATCTCAAGCTCTTCCCACGACCATTGAGTTATCGAAGTAAAGGGCGCTTCAGGGCCGGGGTCTGGCGTAAACGGCCACATAGGCAGATGCACGTATGGTCGGTAGGGCTTCCATTGCCGCCCAAAGCGCGGGACCTCGCAGTCGGCGTCCGCAATCTTGTTGCCGACACTTAGCAGCACCTGATGGTCCTGGATATCGAAGTTGAACTCCAATGCACAGACCTGCAAATGGCCCGGGTCGCCATCGATCAGAGCTCTTTGCTTGAACTGACTGAGCAACGGCTGGCGGATCGAGGTCGCGAAATTCCAAAGCACGTCCGCTTGATCTACCAAATCTGCGAGTCGCGCCGCGCTCATGCCGAAGACCTCGGCCGTCTCAAGCGCTTGATTATCCGGGTCCTCAACCGCGATCAGTGCGCAATCATCGGCTAGGCCATACATATCCATCAACGCGAAAAACCCGGCGACCCGTTGCGGATTATCCCGCACCTGTGCCGCTTTGATTACTTCCAGCCATACAATCTGATGGCCCAATGCGCGCAGCCCGAGCGGATATTGAATGAAGCCGACGGCGAGCGGCGCGCCCTCGGGATAACTTGCGATCGCTTTGCAGCCCAGCGCAATCAGCATCAGCGCCCTCCAATTGGCCTGTCATTATAGTACGGTTCGCAGGGCCGGTCGCGAGTGTGCTTCGGTGACGCCCGCGCCGATCGCGAACACGGGGACTGTGAAGTTCAGTTGGGGAAATTTCGGCGATAAGCGTCCTTACAAAAACCTATCCAGAGGGATAGGATTGAATTATGGCTCATGGATCTCATTCGGAAATCGTAAACCGGCTCAAACGCGCTGATGGTCACCTTCACACGATAATCGCCATGATCGAAGACCGCCGTCGATGCCTCGAAGTGACTCAGCAGCTTCACGCGATTGAAAAAGCTATCGCCAAGGCGAAGCAAATCTATATTCACGATCATATAGATAATTGCCTTGAGGAAGCTGTAGGGCCTGGTGCCCAAGCGCCCCGCAACGCATTGGCGGAGTTCAAGGAAATCGCGAAGTATCTGTAGGGAGTTGGCGAGCACAATGACCTACGCGCCCCGGGCGGTTCTAATCGGCGCGGTTGCCGCCGTCGGTGTGCTGCATACTGTCGTGCCCGATCACTGGATGCCGATTGCACTAATCGCTCGCCAGCACAGATGGTCCCACCGGGAGACCGCCCTCGCCGCGTTGCAGGCAGGTTGCGGCCACGTGGTCTCGACACTAGCGATCGCGATTGCAGTTTGGCTGGCCGGAGCGGCGTTCGCCGCCCGTTTTGGGAGCCTTGTCGATCGCGCGGCCAGTCTCGCTCTGATCGCTTTAGGCGGATGGATTGCAATCAGCGCGATCCGTGAGCTGCGCAGTGGCGAAGCTGACCCGATAAATCATGCGTCCAGTCATCGCACGCTCGCACATTTTCATTCCTCCGCCAAAGTCGGCGATGCAGGGACAACTTATCAAGTGAACTATGCTGACAAGTCAGGGTTTGGCGATTCGTCTAAACATAGCCGCCACTACATGCCTCTCGGCGGCGGACTCGCGGTCGCAGCCAGCCACGAGCATCTCCATCGGCATGGCTACGGCGCTGAGCACGCGCATTGGCATGACCACGATTTCGGAACGTTGCATGTGCTGGTCGACGCGCTTGGCATTGTGCCGCTGCATGATCATCGCCATCCGACACCGGCGCGAACCGCGATCCTGCTGGTGCTCGGCTCGTCCCCGATGGTCGAAGGCATCCCTGCATTTTTTGCCGCCGCCAAATTCGGGCTTGGTCTCATTGTGGCTATGGCTATGGTCTTTGGCCTCTGCACGATCACCACTTACATCCTGTTATGCATCTCTTCGACCGCAGGGCTGCAACGCGTGAGGCTGGGCGCGATCGAACGATATGGCGAAGTTCTAAGCGGCGCCTTTATCGTTCTCATCGGACTGATTTTTCTGATTTTTCCAGTGCTGTAACCGCGGCCGAAAGCTACCGCACTAGCTGCTCAAGTCTTTGAGAAAATCCAGAATGGCGGCGTTTACGTCGGCGGGCTTTTCCTGCTGAGTCCAGTGGCCTGAACCTTTCACCAGGACCTTCTGCAGGTCAGGTACGAACGTCTCCATCCCGTCCGCGAGTTGCGGGCGCAGGACCGGATCGAGCTCTGCTGTGATCATCAGCGCCGGTTGCTTGACCCTATATTCGAGGCCGGCGCTCTCCTCCCAGCTTCGATCCAGATTCCGGTACCAGTTGAGGCCGCCTCGAAACCCCGTCCTGCTGAAGGCTTTGACGAATACGTCGAAGTCGGCGTCGGTCATGAATGACCCGTGTGGCTGATCCGGCAGTCGATCAAGGATTCCACCGCCAGCAGGTCCCCATACGCCTGGCGGGTCATCCGCTGGAATTGCGCCGATTAGATCGCTGGCACCCTGATAAAAGCCACGCAGCGAGCGCGAAACGTCTCGCTCCAATTCGGCCTCAGCGACGCCCGGCTGCTGAAAATAGAGCATGTAATGGAACTTGCCTTGGGCGATCATTTCAAGCATCAACGTCGGCTTGATCGGTGCGCGCGGGAAGAACGGCGTATTGACCCCGATTACGCGGGAGAATCGCTGCGGCGCCATCATCGCAGCGTTCCAGGCAACGGCGCCGCCCCAGTCGTGGCCGACGATCACGGCCTTAGCGATGCCAAGGGCGTCGAGCATCCCCACCAAGTCGCCGACCAATAGCTTTTGCGTGTAGGCCTCGATGGGCGGGGGCGCATCGGTCTCGCCATAGCCACGTTGATCCGGGGCGATCGCACGAAATCCCGCAGCTGCGAGCGCGTTCAACTGGTGGCGCCAAGAATACCAAAGCTCCGGAAAGCCGTGGCAAAACACTATCGGGTAACCGGAGCCTGCCTCAGCGACGTGCATGCGGATACCGTTGCTCTGGACGAACTGATGCTTGAATTCGATCATCGTTCTCACCTTCCTGCTGAAGCCTTAACTCTTCTTGGATTGACAGGCTTGTGCAAGTCGCCTTATGGTCTGGGGCTGAGGCCCTGTCAGCCCGAAAATCGCCAAAGTAAGCGGAACTGGTCGGCAACTGCGGATTAGCCGTCAAAGAGAATAAGGAGGACAACCCCAATGGGTAAGGATTTCGAGTTTCGTCAGCTCTTGCGCGCCTATCGCGCCGGTCTTATAACTGAAGAGACCTTCGAGGCCGAGATGGCTACGCTCGACAACAGCAACGGCCATGCGGGTCAACCAAAGGGTTTCCAAGCGTTCGGCAAAACCTACCGCAGCGAACGTGAGGCGATCATCAGCTTTCTCGATAAGGTTCAGGCCGCCGAGTCTAACGCGGGTGTCGCGTTTGGGGATTGGGCTAAGGTCTGCACGACCGATTGCATACGCAGCGGAATCAAGATGATCGCTGAGCGTGAGAGCTACCATGGCCGCGTCTTTAATCAGCGCATCCGTGAATTGGGTGCCGAGCCGCGCGCGACAGTTAGCGAGGACAGCAAGAAGTTTGCGGCATGCGCCGCTGATCCCGGAATGAGCGATTGCGACAAGCTGCTCACGGTTGCTTCCGCAATCTCGAACCCCGAGGCAGTCATCCAACCGATTATCGATTTCGCCAACCTGATTACCGAGGATCAGGAGACCAAAGAAGCCTTGCGGCTCTTCGCGGAAGACGAATTGTCGTCCACTCGGTGGCTGGTCTATGCCTGCAATGCGCTCAACGCACCGGCCGAACCGGCCAGCGCCTCCCAGCCGTAACGTCAGACAGCCGCAGTTAAAATGAAAAGACCGGACGGTACGATTGCCGCCGGTCTTTTCGTATCTCTCGAACGCGCCAGATAATGAGTCTGGCGCGATGCTCCAGCAACCCTACATGCCTTGCCCGCCGCCGGTATCTTTTGCCAGAGGGACCATCTGCGCGATTTCACACTGCACCATTGCGCGCAGCTTGTTGTCGATTTGGAAGAACCGCGTAACGTCCACTTCCGAGACTGCCGCCCTAAACTTCGGGATATAGGCTTTCTGAATGTTAAGTCTGGCCTGGGCGATTAACATCACCTCGTCAAGTTTGCGCTTGGCGTCGGCATCAGTCAGAGAGTCGTAATGCTTCGCGAAGTCTTTGATCTCGCGGATGTGCCGGTCCTCGATTTTGTCCATCGCGGCTTCGTACTGATCGTATAAGGGCCAAAAGGCTTTCGCCTCATTGGCGCTGAACTTCATATTGTCACTGACGATCGCCTTACGCTCGGCTCGCGCGGCTGCGAGATCGATCTGCTTTTCCGATTGCGGTGCCGGTGCCGCAGCGGCCGAGGCCTCAGGCGCAGGGGCCGCGGCCGACGCTGCGGGAGCCGCTGCTGGTGCTTGGGCAGCACAGGGACGCATTGCTCCTGCCACACAAATCAATGCAAACGCCGCGACCGGCGGCGCAATTAGCTTTCCAAAACGCATGCTTAGGAATCTCCTGCCCTTTTGAATTATGCTAACGCTCGCGCGCGATGCTGCTCTATTGGCGATCCCGAGTCAAGCCGGATGAAACCATTAGCGGTCAATCAAACTGCATCTCTCCTATCGGGACTTCTTTTCCTTGAAGAGTGGAGGCGAGGACATCGCTAAGTAAGCCTGCGTTGACGATTGTCCTGAGCGATTCTCGACCGAAATGCTAGAAAAGTCTTGTTTCCGGCCTTAGTGGCGACGACGACGCCCTGCGCGGTTCAGCGGTTGGACCCGTTGAGGGCCCGACGCCGGTTCCGCCATCTTTCTGATGTCGAGGAAGATTTGAATCGACGCGACCATTCCGGCTGCAAGAACAAGAATCCAAATGCGCCGGAAGGTTTTCATGACATCAGGAGAGGTGATATTCGCCCAGGCAAAATAGTGATCCGACACCCGATACGCGAGTTGCATCAGCAAAAGTACGATGATCACTTGGAGGATCGATAAGAGAATACCCGGCTTGCTTTTCGTCCGCCGCAAATAGAGCCGCACCGTCAACAGCCATGAAAGCCATATCAAAGTGAGACCGACGCCAATCGCCACCGCGGCCAGATACAGGTTCATTGACATCTGCCGCGCTGGTCGGCGACCTTATGAGTTATGAGAGGAGGGACTCCTCCTCCTACGAAGGAGTCCCGTGACACGTGCAGATTAGGCCGCAGCCGAGGAGCCGGTCAGCGACAGCTCTTCCGACTCACCCAGCGGCGAGCCATTCCATTTTTTGACTTCGGGCAGGACGTTTTTGGCGAAGCATTTCAGATTTCGTTCCGCTTCGTCCCACGGCATGCCTGCATAGCTGAAGTTGAGCATGAAGCCATTCGCGTCGATCGTGTCGCGTATGAATGCCAACTTCGCCAGTACTTCATCCGGCGTGCCCCACGGCATCAGCTTGGCAAAATCCACCGCGGCACCATCCAACCCGTGCTTCGAAATATATTTGCCGACGTGGCTATAGAACTCGTAACCCTTATGTGACCCGAACTGCTTCGAGGTCATCTCATAGTGTCTCATCGCCGTGTGGTAATAGGCGGTGATCCACTTCATCGCCATCTCTTCGGCGCGATCGCGGTTCTCGTCGACAAAGCAGAATCCACCTGATAGCGGCTTGGGCGGCGGCGCAGCGCCATTAACCTCGCGCCACACTTTGTGATACACTTCGAAGTCCTGCTTGACGACATCCCAAGGCTTTTGCGGAATAACTAAAAGACCGACGCCAAGCTTGGCCATGATCGGCATCGATTCCGGGGAGACCGCCGCTGCGTAGGTGCGGCCTTTGAAGGAACGTCCGGGGAACGGACGAATTTCACGACGTGGCTGTTTCGTATAATTACCGCCTTCCATCACGCCGGTTTCGAGCGCGTTGAGAATCAGTTCGGCATACTCGACGAACAGGTTGCGCCCTTCGTTTTGATCCAGCCGGAACCCTTCGTATTCGATCCGCGCGAGTCCGCGTCCCAAGCCGAGAATGAAGCGCCCATTCGACAGATGGTCCAGCGCCGAGATCTGCTCTGCTACCCGAATTGGATCGTGCCACGGCAGAACAACGACCATAGAGCCGAGCTTCACGTGCTTGGTTTTACCGGCCATGTAGGCGAGGAACTGCAAGACGTCCGGGCACATCGTGTAGTCGTCGAAGTGATGCTCGACTGACCACACCGAGTCGAAACCCAGTGGCTCGGCCATTTCACACAGTCTGACTTCCTCGCGATAGATCTCGGTGTCAGAAAGACGGTTGCCGGGATTCTGAAACGCTACGCCATAACCTACGTGCATAGATGCTATCTCCTGATTGTGGAACCCGCGCCACCGAGCTTATCGCCCGCGCCGACGGTATCCCCGATTAAACGAACGACCGTTTGATTACCCTTAGCAAGAATCCGCCGCTCTCGCCACGCCGATGGCCTTTGATCTCCTGTTGGTTTCAGGCATTAGATTCGAGAAAGACGCGGGCGCATTCACTCCCCCCAGAGGATTCGATGGACTACCAATACCGTCTGTTTTGAACCACTAAGGGGCTCTGCCGCAGCGTTTCGCGACCGCCCATCTCTCCGGCAGCCCCACGAAAGTTTCCATCGACGTTGAAACGCGCTACATCTCCGCGTTCGACACCCAAGTTTGGGCGCCGAGCCGTTCTCCTGATCGAACCTCTCATCATCCGGCTCGGAACCGGAGTTCCATTATGCAAGGTCTTGAAGGCGTCCGCGTTCTTGAAATGGGCAACCTCGTATCTGCCTCTTATGCCGCAAAATTGCTCGCTGACCTTGGCGCGGACGTGGTCAAAATCGAACCACCCAATGGTGACGAAGCGCGCCGCCGCGGCCCTTTCCCGAACCGTCGTCCGGATTCGGAACAAAGCGGACTTTTTCTCTATCTGAATACTAACAAGCGCAGCATCATCCTCGACCCGATTGCCGATTGCGCTCGGTTCCTCGACGCGGTCGCATGGGCCGACCTCTTAATTCATAACTTCTCGCCACGACAAATCACCGAACTCGGGCTCGATTTCACCGCGCTGAGCGTTCACAACCCGCGCCTCGTTGTATGCGCAATTACTCCCTTCGGCCTCACTGGACCTCATTGCGATTATGAGGCCTCCGAATTGACAATAGCTCACGGCGGCGGATGGGCCTGGCTGAGCCCCAACGGGGCCGACGATCCTGCGCTGCCACCGCTGAAAGCCGCCGGCCATCAGACGGACTTTCAGGTCGGCGCAGCTGCCGCAACGGTCTCCGCTGCCGCGTTGTATCGTGCCGGCACCACTGGCGTAGGCGAACTGATCGATCTCTCGTCACAGGCCTATATCGCGTCGATCCTCGAGCAAAACTTTGTCCACTATACTTACGCCGGGAATATTGCCACGCGCCTCGGACGCCGCCTGCTCTACCCGTGGGGAACTTTCCAGTGTAAAGACCGCCCTGCTTTGGGATGCGTGACCTCGTGAAAGTAGCCGCGGGATTGTAGCTGCGGCTGCGCGGGCAAATCTGCCATCGTGGACGCGGGCGCGAAGCAGATACGGTTCGCCTGCCCCTGCTGGAAAAGGTCGTCGGCATTCCAATTCGCCATCCACTCCTCCATATACATGCGCAGTACGTCGGAATTCTCGGACCGGCTGTACCCGTCCTTAAAGATTTCCCATTCGGCCCATTCCGGATTACCCATCAGTTCTACCAGCCGGCGCCATTGCGATTACTCACTTAGGCGCGCCTTAT
Organism: Binataceae bacterium (SeqCode); assembly: GCA_035524095.1. Lineage (GTDB taxonomy): Bacteria > Desulfobacterota > Binatia > Binatales > Binataceae > DATJUF01. The sequence continues at coordinate 63,872 of DATKPK010000046.1, forward strand.
CGACTGCATGAACCTTGGTGGAAGCTCCGCCGGCCAGCGCCGCTGCTCGGTCAGCATAATGACGAAGTGCGCTCGTTGATCGCTCATCCGCAGGCCGCCAATCCGGCTTCGGCACGTATCGCGAGCTCCAATTCACGTCCCCTCGACGGCATTCGCGTGCTCAATTTCAGTTGGGTATGGGCGGGCCCGTTCTGCACGATGCAACTGGCTCATCTCGGCGCAGAGGTAATCAAGATTGAATCGCGGGAGCGCCTTGATATCGGCCGCCGCCTGCCGATTTATCCCAAGGGCATGGAAGGCAATCTCGATCGTTGCGGTTATTACAACCAGTGGCATCAGGGCAAAAAGAGTGTCCAACTCAATTTCGCCCATCCCGAGGCCCTAGCGATTGCTAGAGAACTCGCCGCCACAGCAGACGTGGTCGTCGATAACTTCGCGACTGGCGTGATGGATGACTTCGGCCTTGGCCACGACGAATTGCGCCGGCTCAAACCCGACCTGATCGTCGCATCGATCACTGGATACGGCCATACGGGACCGCAGAAGGACTACATGGGTTACGGCCCTGCGATCGTCATGATTTCTGGCCTCGCCTCGCTCACCGGTTATCAAGGCGGGCCGCCGCGCGAGGTCGGCATCTCGCTCGGCGATCCCAATGGCGGTATCCATGCGGCCTTCGCCATCTGCGCGTCGCTACTTGCCCGCCGCCGTACCGGATGTAGCGGCCAGTCGATCGACTTATCGCTATGGGAGGCTATGGCTGCGCTGCTGCCAGAAGGCTGGATGGAATTCGCCATGAATCGTACGCAACCGCCACGTATCGGGAATCGTGACCCGCTGATGGCGCCGCACGACTGCTATCGATGCGCCGGTGAGGACGAATGGGTTTCCATCGCCTGCCGCACCGACCATGAATTCGCTGAACTGTGCCGCATTATCGGCCGCCCCGAACTCGCGACGGCTGACGGGTACCGCAGTGCTGGCGCGCGGAAAGCTCGGGAGGATGAACTCGACGCGATAATCTCGGCGTGGACGGCGACGCGATCCAAATTTGAGATCACCGCGATTCTGCAGGAGGCCAAAATACCTGCCTTCCCGAGTATGAACAGCAAGGACCTCGCCGAGGACCCGCAACTCAATGAGCGTGGCTTTTTCGAGCGCCTGTCCCATCCTGCGGTCGGCACCCAAACGCACGCCGGCATCCCCTGGCTATTGACGAACAGTCCGAACGGCGTTCGCACGGCAGCCCCGACACTCGGCCAGCACACCCGTGAGGTTTTGCGCAATCTACTGGACTACTCAGACGAAAAGATCGAGGCGCTCACGCGCAACGGCATCCTCGCCTGAGACATTCAGTAACTAGGCATACGGTCAATGAATTGTTATGACATAGGCCTCGCTTACAGCCTGCGCAGCAAAATTTAGAGAACTGAGGTAACATCAATGGCCATCAACACAGTCGCCGGCAAACTCGATCCTAGAGAACTGGGGTCGACCCTTATCCACGAACATCTCGCAGCCGGGATGCCGGGATGGGAGTTCGACAACCATCACTTCGACCGCAAGCGCGAGCTCGCCAAAGTCGTCGAGCGGCTCAAGGAAATCCGCGGCCTTGGCATCTCAAGCATGGTCGACCCCTGCCCGATGGAACTCGGGCGTGACCCTGAGTTCGCCGCCGAAGCCTCGGAGAAATCCGGCGTCAAAATCGTCATCGCCACGGGCGTGTACAACGAAGCGCTCGGCTTCCCGATGCATTTCCGCATGCTTGAACCTGACGACATCGCTGAAATCTATGTGCGCGAAATCACCGAAGGTATCGGCAAAACGGGAATTAAAGCAGGTATCATCAAGACCGCGACCGGCGGCGTGCCCGGATGGACGGTGGACGAGGCTATCACGAAGAACGAAGAGAAGGCGCTGCGCGCTGCTGCACGCACCCAAAAGGCTACCGGCGTCCCGATCCTATGCCATAACAATGAAATGTCGCCGTTTGGCCGCGAAACCCTCGATATCTTCGAATCCGAGGGCGTCGATTTCAACAACGTACTCATCGGCCATGCCTGCGGTGTCGGTAACATGCGTTACTACTTCGATATTCTCGAGCGCGGCGCGTGGCTTGGCTTTGACCGCTTTGGGATCGAGCCGATCGCTCCCGACAAGATGCGCCTTGCTTCGCTAGTCGGCCTGCTCGCGGTTGGCTACGACCGCATCATGCTCTCGCACGACGCCGTCGCGTGCTGGCTCGGACGTGAAACTCCTGCCGTCAAGAGGATGATGGACGCGTCTCCAAATAATAACTACGCACACATCTCAAAGAATATCCTGCCGGCGATGCGCAAGATGGGTGTCAGCGACGAAAAAATTCGGACACTGATGGTAGACAATCCGAAGAACTACTTCGGCGGCCACTAGAACACGATCCTAGGTTGAGTAAGCGAATTAGCGGAGATAGGGTTCGTCTTCAAATCCGCGCGACTGTGAGGCTGCGAACTAGCCGCACTGAGACTTCGTCTCGCATTTGAGAGAATGTGGAACCTGGTGGGAGGCGTATGGCGAAACCAGATGCTTCCCACCTACCATCAACTGACTATTGCTTTATTCTCGCGATGACAGCGCGAACGTGAATTCGAGAGCATCGACTCCCTCTGCACCACCCCTGATATAGTCGACTGTCAATTCATCCTTCGCGCCGAATACGGCATCGGAGTCTATGTAACGATCGCCCGCTATATACAGCGCGGTCGTCAACGTCTCGTATCCTTCTGCGCTGATTAGAAAATGGATATGGGCGGGACGGAAGGAATGTCTTCCTTCGGCCCTCAGGAGTTTGCCCACTGGCCCGTCAGTCGGCACCGAATAGCTCATCGGCTTGGTCGTGCGAAAAGCGAAACGTCCATCCGGTTCACTCCGGAAACGCCCACGCATATTTATTTCCGGCTGATTCGGATCCTGCAAATCGTAAAGGCCATTTGCCGCTGCCTGCCACACATCGATTAACGCATTCGCGAGCGGCTTACCGTTGCCATTGATTACTCGCCCTTTGACTGACAATGGTTCCCCTTGAGTCAGATCATGAGCGATACTCTCGCCATTCTTTAGCTCCGGCATACCAGGCCGATAAAACGGTCCGAGCAGGCTCGATGCCGTCCCACCGTGATCGCTATTCGCATGCTCGATCATATCCACCAATGCGCTGAGCCCCAGCGTGTCCGACAACAGGATAAATTCTTGACGCTTGTCATCGCTCATTTGACCGGTACGTGTCAGAAACTCGATTCCCGTCGTCCATTCGGATGGTGTCAGCCGCACCTCTCGCGCAAAGTCATGTAGATGGCGGGTCAGCGCGATGACGATCTCTTTGAGCCGCGCATTCGGTGTATCAGACAGACGCGCCGTCGCTTCAGCAGTTATATTCGCTTCACTCAAAAGCTTCATCTTACTTGCTATTCACTGTGCCTTCCGCTCGTATCAACTCGCGTGCTGCGGCTTCAACGACCGTTCCCTTGAAGAAATCTGGATTGACCTCAGCCTTGGCCCGCGCGGGATTCGCGAAAACAAAGTCGCGAAAGTCATCTTCTGTGATAAGTCCGTGCTCAGCCAACTCCCACGCCTCTGCTGCAGCATCACGCATATCTGGCAAATCCCAGTGTCCTATATCTGAACTATATATCGCGTTGAGACGCGCGCCGAATGCGTTCTTGCCACGATCGAACGCCAGCGCCGTTATGCGATCGTCACCCTCGCAGCCGAAGTAGAACTTCGGCACGAAAAGATCGCGAATATCAGTCACCGTTTGGATTTGACAGCGTGACCATTCATCATTTGCCGCCGAATCCTCGCGCGCACCCCACAGCAATTGCGAACGCTCCTCGATTGGCATCCGCTTTAATTCTCGACGGTAAGTGCCGTACTCATCGAACAACTGCGCCATCAATTGCTCGTCGAGCTTCGCTGGATCGAAACGATCGAGGACTCGCGGATTATGCTTCTCCCAATGGCCGGCGATATCCCCAAGCAAGCTGGAAGCCCATCCCACTCCACCTTCGAGGAAGCCAAATCGCAGTTGCGGAAAGCGCCGCGTCACGCCGCCAAAAAACACCGCCTTACAGATCGCTTCGCTCGACGCGGCGAAGTGCCCAATATGGTTATACATGAAGTTGCTAATCGAATTACGCAGCCCGATTCCGGCAGACGGCGAATGGAACGTCGGCGCTACCTTAAGCTTTACACATTCAGCCCAAACCGAATCGTAATCGTATTCACTATCGAGGCACAGGCTGTCCAGCCAATAAGCGTAGCGCCGCGCCGCTCCATCAGCCGCTGTGATTGGCCGCCGCACCCATGCAGCCATTACCGCTGCCTTGAGCCCGAGAGTCGCACAGTGTCGCAATTCGGCGATCGCCTCGCCCGGGGTGTGCATCGGAATTATCGCCACCGGCGTGATTCGATCGGAGTATTCCCGGAAGATATCCGCATTGAGATTATTGAGTGCGCGACAGGCGACACCGCGTAATTCATCGTCGCTGAGATGGAGCAAAAACAGTCCGAGGCTTGGATAGACGATCGTGAAATCGATACCCATCTCGTCGAGCCGCTGATGCATCAACTTCGGCAATGAACTGGTGGCTCGATCAAGTGTATTTTTCGTTGGATGAACCCACCAATGCGGCCGCGGCTGCCGCTGCGCCCGACGTTCTGCTTCCGTCAGCCGGTACCATCTGAAGGAGAACGGGCTGTCGGGCAGAGATTTCAACCGTTCGACGGCAGAGTCGCCGCCAAGTTGCCTGAGATAGTCGAAAAACTCGGGCTCGAATTCCGCCACATGGCCGTCGGAATCGATTATTGGATGATTCAGCTTCGCTCGAATTGCCGCCGAGCGCGATTGTTTTCCGTTTGTCGAGCTCATCTGGCTATTCCTATGTAGAGTGGCTATGCGCTCCGCAGGTTTTAGAAGGCGATTGGGTTCGCCTTGAGCTTGTTGCTTGCGTACAGTTCGGGCAATGCCGGATCGGCGTTTTCCCACACTAGTAGCATCGAGCGCTTGGGCGACATCCCCTGATGGCGTATGTCGGCCGGCATTGCCGCCACATCACCAGCCTTCATGATTACGCGCGCTCGCGCCTCACCGGTGTCTCTATCAGCTACTTCCCAATGTATCTCGTCGCTTAGCTGAATGAACCATTCAACACGATCATTGCCGTGAATTACCGGCAACATATATTCCTCAGTCGTTGGACAGAACAAACTGTCTTTGACGACTGAGCAGACCGATGGGTTCCACGTGACGTCCGAGCGCGAGAGGTAGGCAAATAGGTTGAAGGCATGTACGTCATGCTCAAAGCCTGGTTCAGCATGAATTTCCGGTTCGTCCTGTGGTACGTCAGCGAATTGCCGATTGATGCCGTAGCCATTCATATCGTTGCGTAGTGGCGTATCATCCGCCGCCCCGGTCATGCGCTTGGCCGTGACGCGCTGGCGTTTGACCGCGTTCTCGTTGCTTCCGCGCTTCGGGCCGAACGCACTACCTGTCTCACCGGGCGCCGCAAACGGATCGAACCCTTCATTAGTCCAATCTTGTAACATCGCCTCGAAGACATGGCGCGCTGTTTCGCTGTCGAAGGTCTCGGAGTGATCCTTGCCAGTATCCCGATAACTCGCATTGTATGATCCGGCGAAGATATCGACGGTACCATAGTGGTTTGCGGTGCCGAATACTTCGTCGAAATTGACAATGCCGTAGAAGAAATTCCATGCTACGTCACGCATCAGCGCTTTCAGAAAACGATCAGCAGGAAGTATGTGACCGCCATTCGGCCATTCGACGTGCACAAAGTATTCGTCGCGCTTAAATATATAGTTGCCGAGGATGAAGCTCTGGTAACCCGCGTCATTCATCGCCTGGGTTGTTTTTCCGGACATTTTGTCGCCTCGCGCCGCTTCCTTCGTTCTATCTCGATTCAGAGAACTGTTCCTTATGGCAGTAGACAACGGCCAGCGCTACTTCTGGCAAATCTCCGCCCAGCGCTCGACGGTGAGATCGCCGGCGATCGTCTGTATCAATATCACCGCGGGTTGCTCGCTGTTAAATTGGTAAGCTGAGCCTTTGGGTAACAAGGCCATGTGGCCGCGACGCGACTTGATTTGACCCATCGCACGGCCGCGCGGGTCGCCTTCCAGCAGCGTCGCTCCTTCATGTTCAGGCGAAACGATCATAATGTCCGGTTTAACCAGGCGGATGGCAACTTCACCGTCCATCACTAGCGCTGCTTCATCGTGGGCACATGCGTACCATGGCGAGGTGCCCTCAGCCCTCACGACTTCGACGACATATTTGAGATTCCGTGCGATCGCGACTCGTTCCCATCGCTCCGCCTTGCTTGCTACCTCGAAGATGTTCGCGAAGGCATAGTTGCGCGGATCGTCTCTAATGGCCTCGAGACTGCCTTTCTGATATTGCCGAAGTGAGCCAAATTGCGTGTGATATGCCATTACGCGATCCTCTTATCGCTCTTGAAGCGTGGGGCACGGAAATCCATCAACTGCTGGCTGACCAGATCCGACCAACTACGACCATCCGCTTCTGCGCTAACACGCGCTTGAGCGCGATGTCAAACCTGTTCTGCCAGAAACTCTGTCGGCGATTTCGGCTCGATATCGCAAGCGACTCGTCATTGCCTTGGCACATCATTGACGCGGATGACTAATGCGCATCGCCTGGCCGAAGCTTATTTTCTCCAGATTACAGCTCGAGCATGAGGACTACTCACTCATCTTATTGGTAGTTGCAATCAAGCTTCTACTGCTATGCTTCGGCGCATGGACCTATCCAATTCAGTGTAATGAATCGCTCGGTTCCTTTACCGACGTGCTGAGCTTATGGCACCGGTGGGACGCTACTCACTATATCGAGATTGCCCACAGCGGCTATCAATCCACCGGTGAGGCACGTCTGTGGCTGGTCTTTTATCCGCTCTATCCAATCCTGATCCATCTGACGGCGTTGATAGTAAGAAATGCTCTGTACAGTGCATTTATTGTTTCGTCCGCAGCGTCGATTGCCGTTGCAGTTTTGATGCGGCGCTTGGTAGCGATTGATTTTCCCGAACCGATCGCGTCGGACGCAGTATGGTTTCTCTATATTTTTCCAACCTCCTATTTTCTTCACGTTGATTACACGGAGAGCCTCTTACTTCTCCTCGTTGTAGGGGCTTTTTTGGCCGCTCGCCATCGCGATTGGCCGCTCGCCGGCGTGCTTGGGATGGTTGCAAGTCTAGCCCACGGCAACGGTATTCTGTTAGCTCCGGCGCTTGGGCTGGAGGCACTCCTCAGCATATGGAGGGCGCGCCGATGGAGTAACGAATGCTTGTGGTTGGGCTTGGTACCACTGGGGCTGCTCGGCTTTCTATGGATTAACTATCGAGTCACCGGTAGCGCCTTCGATTTTCTAAACAGCGAAGGCCATTGGGCCCAAGGACTAGTGCCACCCTGGCGGGGTATCGGCGGCACGATCGGCGTGATGCTGAAGTACAGTCCAAATGAGGCGCAGATGATCGGCACTCAAGTGCTCTTCTATATGCTTCTTGCTCTCGGCGCCTGTGTCTACTCAGCAGTCAAGCTGCCTCTATCCTATACAGTCTGGAGCACTGCGAATTGGCTATTGTTCGCTTGCACCTCATGGGATTTGAGCGGCCCGCGCTATGTTCTGGTTATTTTTCCAATCTACATTATGTTCGCCGACTTTGGCCGCCACCGCCTGTGTTATCAGCTTATAACTATATGGTCACTGATCTGGCTGGGTTTCTTCGCGAGCCAATTCGCTGCGGGTCATTGGGCCTTCTAGTTAATCCAGCCGCCTAAGCATCGATTAACTCGAACAGTTGCGTCCACTTTTAGGTCCAGCTTAGTTAAATTCGAGCGTCCCCCACACTGCAACGTCTAAAATGCGACGGCGGCACCCGCATTACCACGGATGCCGCCGAAGGTTTGAAACTGCCGGAGAAGCTTATTCTCTCAGGCGGTTTAGTGGACTATTTGCCGGTGCCGCTCAAAGTGATGTTCAGCGGTGCCTTGGTAGTGCCAATGACAGTGAGCTTTCCAGGGCGCGAACCCTTGACGTCTGGCGTAAAGACTACATCGATCGTGCAGTTGCCACCTGCGGCTACCGTCGTTCCCGTGCAGATATCTGCGGTGGTCCCGTAGTCTGCTGAGCCTTTTCCGGAGAAAGTGATCCCACTGATCGAGATCGGAGCCTTGCTATTGTTCAGCACTGACACTGACAATGGAGTGCTCGGAGTGCCGACCGCTACCTTGCCGAATTTCAGCGATGTCGGCTTGGCCGTCAACGATACCGCCGTGCCCGTACCCGCAAGCTTGACCGGCAGCGTAGGCTTCGTTTCGCTATTGTTGCTGACAGTCAACGAACCGGCGCTCTTGGCGACGGCCAGCGGCTGGAAGACTACCGTCATTTGACACTTGCCATTCGGCGCGAGCACCTGACCGTCGCATCCGTTGTTTACGAAGCTGTAGGTACCGTTGTTATCGCCCGCAAGGCTAAAGCCAGTGATGGTAATCGATGACGGGGTTTTTCCCTTCTTCGGATTGCTCACGGTGATGGTCTTGGGCGGACTGACAGCGCCGCTCGAACCGAACGCCGTAGCCGGGAAGGTTATCGACGCCGGACTGATCGTGAGCGTACCCGGCACAGGGGTCGAGCTAGCCGTCGGCGTTGGCGTGGGGGTCGGCGTCAGCGTGGGTGTCGGCGTTGCGGTGGGTGCGATGGTGGCCACTAGCTGATAGACGCCCTTCCCGTGCGTGCCGATGAAGATCGCATTGTTTTGATTTTCTTCGATATCGAACACCGGGATCGCCTGCAGCGTCCCTAGGTTGAACGAGGCCCAGGTATTACCGCCATCCAGGCTCTGGAATACGCCGATATCCGTCGCGGCATACAGTGTGTTGCCGGTAGTGTCAGCCTGATCGACCAGCACCCGCAATACCGGTACGTCCGGGAGCGCGGTCGAGGGCGGGTTCGAACATGCCGTACCGCCGTCGGCTTCGGCCCACGTATTCCCGAAGTCCGTAGTTTTGAAGACGTGACCGACACCTGTACCGGCGCTACCGCAATCGAATCCTGAGAGGCTCAAGTAAGCTGTGTTCGGATTGTTGTGGTCGACCGCAATCCCCGTTGCTTGCGTCGAACCCTGCAACAAGGGAGACAGAGTTTGCGTCGGTGCGGTACTCCACGTGCCACCTGCCGCGTTGTTGGTCGTGTCCAGGTTCAGCGTAGTCGTATTGCTCACTACGAACTGATCGGTCTGCAAAAACGGATCCGCCATCGACAAAGCCCAACCATTGGTGTGAGACACAGGCTCGATATCCTGTATTGCGCAGGTCCCGTCCTGGCAATTGCCATCCGTCAGATCATAGTTCGCTTGTAATACCCAGTTGGCTCCGCCGTTGTTTGAGACATAAACGGCGTGCCCGCCGAAGAAGACTCGATGGGAAGTTGTCGGATCGACCGCAATTGGCGGATAAAAGGCAGCTCCCTCATCGCCAGCAGAATTCATCGCTGCGACGAGGTTTTTTGTAGGAGCAGTTGAAGACCAGGTAGCTCCGCTTGCTGTCGAATTGGCATTGTTCGAGAACGCGAAATAGATATCCGAGAGGTCGGTGGTTCCAGTGTCCCAGTTATCGTTCGAGGACGTATGATAGGCGTAGTTCGGGTCCGTCGGATCGTACATCGCGAACCCGCCGTCTCCAGCCTCAGAGGTTGGGAAGAACCAGTTTGACGCTGAGCCTTGATATTGCTCAATGCCCGCACCCTGGAAACCTGCGATCAACAGCGAGTTGTTGGTCGGATTAGGGCCGACACTTTGTACAAGCGTCGTATCAATTGTGGTGTTGAGAGAGGTGAAGGTGGTATTCAAGCTCGTCGCCGGATTGAAGCTGTACATGCCGCCGTCATCCGCCAGGAGCATTTGAGCAGTCGCAGGATCGTAAGCGAATGCGTGTTGATTGGCTGCCGCTCCACCCTGGGTGGTGTTAACGAGCGGCTGCCAGTTCATGGTCGATCCAGTGTTGACGCCTTTGTAGATGCCGACGCCGCCAAAGAACACCGTATTCGACGTCCCCGGTAAGA
>DATKPK010000047.1:0-8853 GCA_035524095.1 Binataceae bacterium (SeqCode)
TTCTCGACAATGGGCTGGCCAGACGATACTCCGGAACTGCAATTTTATTATCCGACTAGCCTGTTGGTTACCGGCTTCGACATCATCTTTTTCTGGGTCGCGCGGATGATGATGTTCGGTCTGAAATGCATGAACCGTGGAGTCGTTGAAGAATCGGTGCCGTTCCGCCACGTCTATATCACGCCGCTGGTGCGCGACCAGTACGGCAAAAAAATGACCAAGTCGCGTGGCAACGTGGTCGATCCGCTCGAAATCATGGAGCGCTACGGCACCGATGCAGTGCGTTTCACGCTGGCGCAGATGGCGATCCAAGGCCGCGATTTGATTCTCTCGGATGATCGTCTGGCGGCGTCGAGGGCTTTTGCGAATAAAATCTGGAACGCCGCGCGTTTCGTGCTGATGAATTTGGAGGGTGCCCCTCAGCCCTTGCCGGCAATCGATCGGGCGCAGCTCTCATTGGCCGATCGATGGATTCTGAGCCGTCTCGACGGAGCGATTCGCGGTGTAACTAATGCAATCGACGCCTACGAATTCAACAACGCGGCGCTCGTCGTTTATCAATTTATCTGGCATGAGTTCTGTGACTGGTATATCGAGCTGGCAAAAGATCCGCTCAAGGCGGGTGGCGAGCGGCAGACGGCGGCGCGTTATGTGTTAGTCACTGCGTTCGACAAGCTATTGCGAATTCTGCATCCGTTCATGCCATTCATTTCAGAGGAAATCTGGCAGGTGCTGAAACCGTTTTTCCCCGAACCTCCAGACAGAGAGCATCTCGCCGTAGCGACGTTTCCGATAGCTTCGGAGATAGCATATTTGACAGAATCCGAAGCCGTCTCGATGCAGCACTGTATTGAGGCCACGCAAGCGATCAATTCACTTAGGGCGCTCGCGGGTTACCATCCCGGGCAACGTGTCGCAGCCGTCGTACGCGCGAACAGCCTGACCGACCGCGCCGAGCTCGACTCCTGGCAACGCTATGCGATAACGCTGGGCAAGCTCACAGATTTGCGCGCATTCTTGAATGGCGACAGCCAGCCGCAGCGTGCGATCTTTGCTCCGCTAGAATGGGGTGAGGTCGGGGTCGAGCCGCCTGAGAAGTTTGATTTTGACAAGGTGCGTTCAATGTTGAAAAAGAAATTAGACGAAGTGAGCGGACACCTTGAGCGCCATCGCAGCCGCTACGAGAATGCCGGCTTCCGCGCGAAAGCCGATGCCGAAACTGTTGCAGACATCGCCGAGCGAATCCAAGAGCTACAGTCGCAGCAACGAACGCTCGAAACACAGATTACTCAGTTGGGCTAGATGACATCCGAATGAACCTGCTTAGTCAAATCGATCTCGATGACTTGATCCGTCGAGCACTCGCCGAAGATGTAGGGCAGGGCGATATCACCACTGCTGCGACTGTGCCTTCCAATCAACCAGGCTCCGCCGCTATTACGGTCAAGGAAAGCGGCTTCATCATCTTTTGCGGCGGACCAATTCTCTCCCAGGTTTTCCAAGTGGCTGGTGCGCGTCCGCTAGTCGAATCATGCGTCGCCGAAGGTTCGCGGCTGGAGCAGGGCGTTGTCGCCGCGAAAATCGAGGGGTTACTCGCCGGACTGCTGATCGGCGAACGGGTCGCGCTCAACTTCGTCCAGCTGATGTCGGGAATCGCAACGGCAACTCGCCGCTACGTCGACGCGGTCGCGGGCACTGGCGCCAAAATCGTCGATACCCGCAAGACCCATCCTGGCCTGCGCGCAATTGAAAAATACGCCGTACGATGTGGCGGTGGCAGGAACCATCGCTTCGGCCTCGACAGCGGCGTTTTGATTAAGGACAACCATATCGCGGCGGCCGGTTCGATTCGCGAGGCGCTGGATCGGGCGCGGGCGCTCGCACCGCATACGTTCCGAATCGAAATTGAATGCGAGACCTTGGCGCAAGTCGAACAAGCGATCGCGCATGGTGCAGCGTCGATTCTGCTGGACAACATGAGCCTTGGCGATCTGCGGCAAGCGCGGAAGGTTGCGGGCAAGAGTGTGGTGCTCGAAGCCTCCGGCGGCATCACGCTCGACACGGTCCGGGCGATTGCCGAAACCGGTGTCGATTTGATATCCGTCGGCGCATTGACCCATTCTCCCAAAGCAGTCGATCTGAGCATGCGAATAGAGGCCACTTTATGAGAGCCTGCAACCTCGCGTCGAGGAGTTGAAGCGCACAGCTTCGGGATTCATCGCATGCCGTCCAACCCGTACCAGGCGATTCAGCAAGGCGAACCGGGAACCATCGGATGGCGCATCGATTACTTTGATGAAATCGGGTCCACTCAGCGGATCGCCGCCGAATTGGCGGCACGGGGCGTTGCCCAAGGCGCAGTCGTAATCGCCGAACGGCAAAGCGCCGGACGCGGCCGGATGGGCCGCCAATGGCATTCGCCGTCAGGCATGAATCTCTACGCCACGATCATCCTGCGCCCGACAATCCCGATCGCCGAGGTCCCGCGACTAAGCCTCGTCGCTGGAGTGGCGGCGGCTGAGGCGCTGGAGATGGCCGCGCCCGGGATCGTGGCGCTCAAATGGCCCAACGACATCTGGCTCAACGGGCTCAAGGCCGGCGGCATCATCGCCGAAGCCGTGACCGACGCGGGTCATGGTTTGCAATGCGTTCTGCTCGGTATCGGGCTTAACCTGAATCTGGCCGCTCGCGATATACCGCCGGAATTGCAAGGCAAGGCGACTTCAGTGCTGATTGCGACCGGTTATCCATGCGATCGGTCCGCGATCGCGTCAGCGCTTTTGCAAAAGCTTAACACCCGCTATATGGAGACAGAGCGGCGTGGTTTCGCTGCGGTAAGGCCGCTTTGGGAACGCTACTCGGCGCTAACTGGAAAATCGGTGACTGTGGTTGACGGAGCGTCACGGATTGCGGGAACGGTGGCAGGAATCGACGCTGATGGGGCACTCCTGCTGGAAACGGCGGAAGGTCCGACGCGGATTTTGACCGGCGACGTGAGTATCGAAGGAGCATACGGCTAACCGAAAACATGATACGGAATCCGCGAAGATAGAGATTTGGAAGTTGCTTAGAGAACAGGCAAGGATTTTGAACGATAATGTAAAGGCATAAGTAGAGCCTCAAAACGCACCGCGGACGGGACGCGGACGATCGTGGCGGGCCGGGAACTATCACCTCCCATGAGTGGCTCGCCGCGAAGATGATGCGCGCCTCGAACGTGGTTACCCAAATGTTACGGTGAGGTGAACCATCATGGCAGTCGAGGAAATCGGGCGTCTGAGAACGATCGCGATCGTGGGGCAAGGCGGTACCGGGAAGACTCAGTTGGCGGACGCGATGCTCTTCACCGGCGGCGCCATTCCAAGGCTGGGCCGCCCCGACGACGGTAGCGCAGCGCTGGACTTCGAGCCAGAAGAGACCACGCGCCACATCTCGATCAGTTCCGCCTTTCATCATTTCAACTGGAAAAAGACCGAAGTAATCCTTGCCGATACGCCCGGCTACAATGCCTTTTTGCCAGAGTCGTTCGCGGCACTTCGCGCCGTCGATGGCGTGGTTTTCGTTGCGACGGCAGGCGGCGACTTAAAGGTCGAGTCCGAGAAGCTCTTCGATGAAATCAATCGGCTCGGCTTGCCGCATATCGGGTTTGTTTCGCGGCTCGATCGCGAACGCACTAATTTCGACGCGGCGCTAGCCGACCTCGAGAAGACGCTGGAAGCCAAGCCGGTCGCACTGACCTTGCCGATCGGCGAAGAAGCCGAATTGCGCGGAGTAATCGATCTGCTCGCAATGAAGGCACTGATCTATCCCGACGCCAGCGGCAAAGCTAAAGAAGAGGAGCTGACGGGGGACCTCAAAACGCGCGCCGACGAGGCCCGGGTCAAGTTGTGCGAGGCCGTCTCCGAGACTGATGACGGGCTGCTCGAAAAATATCTGGATTCCGGCGAACTGAGTGAGGAAGAACTGCGCGCGGGCCTACGTGCAGCCGTACGGGAAGGCAAGCTGACGCCGGTATTATGCGGCTCGGGCGCGAAGAATATCGGTGCCGGTCCGCTAATCGACGCGATCGTGTCGTTCCTGCCTGCACCCAACGAGCGGCCCGCCACGCAGGGTCATGGCCCCTCCAACGGTACGATGGTCGAGCGGCCGCACGATCCTTCAGCGCCGTTCTCAGCGGTTGTCTTTAAGACCCTTATCGATCCGTTTGCAGGCAAACTTTCGATCTTCCGCGTGATTTCGGGACGAGCCGTGAGCGATGCCGGGGTTCTGAATTCCACCCACGGAACGCGCGAGCGTTTCGGCCAACTGCTGCGCCTCGAAGGAAAAAAACAAGCGCCGCTCGCGGCTGCGCTGCCCGGCGAAATCGTCGCAGTGGCGAAGCTCAAAGATACCACGACCGGCGATACCTTATGTGATGAGAAGTCTCCGATTACCTTCGCGGCTCCGGAGAAGGCTCCGCCCGTTATCTCGTTCGCGATCCGCCCGAAGACTCGCGCCGATGAGGAAAAGTCTTCGATGGCGTTGCAGCGACTGGTCGAAGAAGATCCCGCGCTAGAGACCCATCGCGACCCGCAGACGCATGAGATCATCCTTTCGGGCACCGGTCAGATGCATATCGAGATCACCGTCGAAAAGCTCAAGCGCAAGTTCAATGTCGAGGTCGAACTGCAGGCGCCCAAGGTGCCGTATAAGGAAACCATCAAAGGGCGTGCTGAGGCCCAAGGCAAATACAAGCGCCAATCGGGCGGACGCGGCCAGTACGGCGATTGCTGGCTGAAGATCGAACCGCTCCAACGTGGCGCCGGATTCGAATTCGTCGATCAGATTGTCGGCGGTTCAATCCCGCGCCAATTCATCCCATCGGTAGAAAAAGGCGTGCGCAGCACGCTGATCGAGGGCCACCTGGCTGGCTACCCAGTAGTTGATCTGAAGGTCACAGTGTTCGACGGCAGCTTCCACGACGTCGATTCATCGGACATGGCTTTCCAGATCGCGGCCTCGATGGGACTCAAAAATGCCTTCGAGAAGGCTCGCCCAATCCTCCTTGAACCTATTATGTCGGTCGAAGTGTCTTGCCCCGACGAGTGTATGGGCGACGTGATCGGCGACTTGAATTCGCGCCGTGGCCGGGTGCTGGGGATGGAGAGCAAGGCGCATGGACAGATGGTCAAGGCGCTCGTCCCGATGGCCGAAATTCTCAAATACGCGCCAGACTTGCGTTCGATGACGTCGGGCCGAGGTTCGTTTGAGGCTCATTTCTCCCATTACGACGAGGTACCCGCGCCGATCGCAGAGAAAGTCATCAAAGAAACGCGTGATGCGCGGGAAGCTGCGAAGGCTAACGGAAACGCTCACCCATAGGTTAGAAAGTAGCCTGCCGCTTGCACGCGCCACGAAGCCACCAGGCAATACTTAATGTATTACTTTAATTTAGGTTGCCGACGGAGCCGGCTCTCGGAAAAAGTAAGCTGAAGTATCACTTAAGATTTACGTGCCTAACGATCGGTCGGCTCGCAGGCTGCCAGCTCGCTCCGGTCCTTGATATGATAGCTCGACGCCGGCCCGTCTGATCGGAGAGAATACGGAAGGCGGGGCAGGCGAGTAGTTGCATGGCAGCTTTAGGCAAAGTTCTAATTTTCGCCGGACTGCTGATCGCGCTCTGCGGTGTCGGTCTGTGGGTGCTGAGTAACATTGGTACGTCCGTACCGTTCGTCGGCCGTATTGGCCGCTTACCCGGCGACATCTATATCAAGCGCGGCAATTTCACTTTCTATTTTCCCCTGATGACTTCGATTATAGCCAGTATCGTGTTGACGATCATTTTTGCCCTGCTGCGGCGCTGACCGTCCAGCTTTCGGACCATGGACCAGCGCGACGCCCTGATTCGATCGGCCGAGATGAAGCGCCGGCGGCGCGAACTTATCGCCGTCGCGATCGCCTCGGCGACATTGATTGCGTTCGTGCTCGCGCAGACGCAACTGCCTCCGCTCAGCTCGCATACCTCGCTGGTCTCGAATCTTGTTGTCATCCTGCTGTTCGACCTGAGCTTCCTGTTGCTCGGCCTGATGCTCTTGCTGGTTGGGCGGAATTTGGCGAAAACAATTTTCGAGCGGCGCCGCGGCCTGATCGGCTCTAAACTACAGGCGCGGCTGGTCTTCGGCTTTATCGCGGTCGCGCTCGTTCCGAGCGCCTTTCTACTTTACGTGGCGGGAACCTTTCTGCACGCTGATATCGACCGCTGGTTCAATCCCGAGTACGAGCGCGTACTCGACGACTCGCTTGAAATTGCCCAGATCTACTATCTCAACTCGGCCAACAACGCTGCCCATTTCGCGCGTGTCCTAGCTGGTAAAATCGCCGACCGCGACCTGCTCAAGCCCTCGAATCATGACCGGTTGCGCCAGTTTATCGAGCGCGCCCAGCAGGAATATAACCTCGGCACAGTGGAGGTCTTCGCCGCCAACCGAAGCCTCCTGATGCTGGTGCTGAGCCCGCGTACGCCGACTGGAATCGGGGTCTCGCCCGAGTCGGCAATCGTCACCTCAACCCTTGCCGGCCATTCGCTGACTCGCACTGATCGCCTCGGCCAGGCCGACGTTATCCGTGGCAGCGCGCCGATCTATACGTCAGTAGATAGCGACACTGTTTCTGGTGCGGTGGTGGCTGATTACTATCTGCCTAGCAGTCTGGCGGACCGGGCAGCCGGCATCTCGCATACCTTCGAGCAATATTTTCAGTTGCGCATACTCCATCAGCCGATCATGAACAGCTACGTTCTGGCATTGGTCCTAATCGGGCTTGCAGTCGTGTTGCTGGCGAGTTGGTTTGGGATGTATCTGGCGCGCGGAATCACCGGACCGATCAAGCTTCTGGCTGAAGGAACGCAGGCCGTTGCTGGCGGCAATCTCAACCATGAGATTCCGCCAATCGGCGATGATGAACTGGGCCAATTGGTAGCATCGTTCAATCGCATGACCACCGATCTGCGCGCGTCACGCTCCGAACTGGAGCGGCGGCGAGTCTATACTGAGACGCTTTTGCGTAACGTTTCGGCAGGTGTGCTCGGGCTCAATCCCGAAGGAATCGTCACGGCGATCAATCCATGTGCCGAGCGGCTCTTGGGGCTGCGCGCCGCCACTGTACTGGGACGGCTTTACTCGGATTCATTTCCCGCAACCCTTAAAGATGCGCTCGACAATCTTCTGACGGCGGGCGCGCCTGCTCCCGAGGCACAATCGTCACTCAAACTTGATGGGAAGGGTGCCGAGGCGGAGTTAATGATGACTGCCACGCCGCTTAGCGACGAGAGCGGCGGCGACCTCGGTACAGTGCTTTTTTTCGAGGATGTCAGCCAGATCGCTAAGGTCGAACGGATGGAGGCATGGCGCGAGGTCGCGCGGCGAATCGCTCACGAGATTAAGAATCCACTGACGCCGATCCAGCTTTCGGCTGAGCGGATGCGCCGTCAATTGCGCGGCGGTTCGGACAGCGACGCGCGGCTGCTCGAGGAATGTACGCATACGATTATCGGCGAGGTCGAGGGACTCAAGCGTTTGGTCAACGAGTTCTCGGCTTTCGCGCGGATGCCGCAGTCGCGGCCGTTGCCCGGCAATCTCAACGCACTCGCCCAAGAAACGCTGGCGCTGATCCGCGAGGCTCATCCGGAGGTCCAGTTCACCGACGAGTTCGACGCCGACCTGCCGTCAATCGCGATTGATCGTGAAGCACTCAAGCGCGCCATCTTCAATCTACTAGACAATGCGGTGGCCGCGGCGGTTAGCGTCAACCATAACGGCAGCCCGCCGGAGGTCGCCGTACGGACCACAATCGATCGCGATAGCGGAGTGGTAACTCTTGAGGTCGCTGACAACGGACCGGGGATCGAACCGCGTTATCGCACTCGCATTTTTGAGCCTTATTTCTCGACCAAAAAGGGCGGCACCGGCTTGGGCCTCGCAATTGTCTCGTCGATTATCACCGACCATCACGGCTTTATCCGCGTGCGCGATAACGCGCCGCGCGGAAGTAGATTCATCGTCGAGTTTCCAGTAACGCTTTCGCAGCCAATCTCGGTTTCCGCCTGAAGGTGAAACCGTTATTATCGCCGAATCGTCTCTATTGCTTAACACGGCGAAGGGAATATTATAAGCATCGCTTATGGATAACACGACCGTCCTGGTGGTGGATGACGAGGAGCGGATCCGGTCATCGTTGTGCGGGATCCTGACTGACGAGGGTTTTCGCGTGCTCGAGACCGACGGCGGTCCATCGGTGATGGATATCATCGAGCGCGAGCATCCAGAGCTGGTATTGCTGGATGTCTGGATGCCTAAACTCGATGGGATCGAGTTGTTGAGGCGGATCAAGGCAGAGCAGCCTGCGACCCGTGTCATCATGATCTCGGGCCACGCGAACATTCAGAACGCGGTAACTGCGACGCGGCTCGGTGCGGCGGATTTTATCGAGAAACCCTTCTCCGTGGATGGCCTCCTGACTTCAATCGAACGGGTGTTGGCGGGCGAAACCGGCGGGACGGCATCGCCCGCGAGAGTGGACACGGCGGTATTTGCGAATGGGCGGACGCTGCGGAATGTTTCGCCGACGCCGCCGCAGTTCACCGTCAAGAGCTCGCTGGTGATGGCCGGTCAGGGGCTTCATTCGGGCCTCAAGAGTGGCATAATCCTCCAACCAGCGCCCCCAGGCACGGGCATCGTCTTTTCATCACTAGCGGACCAGTCAGCTATGGCGGCGCGGCTCGAGAACGTCACCGAGACCGGCTACAACACGACGCTCAGCAGCGGTGGCTACACAATCCGGACCGTAGAGCACTTGATGTCCGCTTTGCATGGGCTT
>DATKPK010000048.1:0-3566 GCA_035524095.1 Binataceae bacterium (SeqCode)
GCGATTTCGAGTTCATGCGGCGCTATAAGGACCCAGCGGCCGTAACGTTCGAGGAGATAGCGGCCGCCACTCGCGCCGATGAAGTAGGCGACGTAGGAACCGGCGAGGCATCCGACCGCTCCGGCCAGAGCGATGAGCTCAAGGCTGAAACGGCCGGTCGAGACCAGATAGCCTGCGAACGGCATCACGATTTCGGAAGGCAGCGGGATGCATGCGCTCTCGATAGCCATAAGAAGGAGAACGCCGGCATAGCCAAGACCGGCGATCGTCGCGATTATAAATGCGGTCAGACTGACGAGCAGACGGTCGAGCATCGAGGTCCTTTTTATCTGCGCGTTGATCATCTTAATCTGATTGACCGCGCGTCAGCGCTCAACGATGCCATGCGGCGTGAGACTAAGCGAGACGGGTCCTGAACTGGCGGGGAGCTGGTATAAACTCCATGCCCGTCAGGCGAAAACGAACCACTTTAAATCCCGTCGAAATAGCGTAAGACACTGCAAGGGAGGGTAGAGGTTGCATCGCTTGACGCATCGGAGTTTGCTTCTTGCGGGTAAACGATCTAAGACTAAGTTAACTGCATTTATGTTGATTGGGTGGTGGGCGCGGCCGTGGATCGAGAGCGCGGGCAGGTACGAACAAGTGATGATTGAGGGAGAAACATGGCTAAGAACACGCTGACGGTTACCGACAATCGGACGGGCAAGCAGTACGAGATTCCGATCGAAGAAGGCGGCGTGATTCGCGCCACTCATCTGCGCGAAATCACGACCGGCGCAGATGATTTCGGCCTGATGGCTTACGATCCTGCGTTTACGAATACGGCGTCTTGCCGGAGCAAGATCACCTTCATCGATGGTGACAAAGGAATCCTGCGCTATCGTGGCTTCCCGATCGAGGAACTGGCCGAAAAGAGCAACTACCTCGAGGTAGCGTACCTGATCGTTAAAGGCGAGTTGCCCGACCGGAAGCACTACGATGCGTGGGAGCAGAATATCAAGACCCACACGATGGTCCATGAAAATATTAAGAAATTCATGGAAGGGTTCCGTTACGACGCCCATCCGATGGGGATGCTGGTAGGAACGATCGGCGCACTCTCCACGTTCTATCCGGAGGCGAGCCAGGTCTTCGATCTCGAATCACGGCGCCTGCAGACCCGTCGGCTGATAGGAAAAGTACCGACCCTTGCGGCATTTGCCTACCGCCATTCGCGGGGCTTGCCTTACGTTTACCCGGACAACGATCTGAGCTTCACGGGCAATTTCCTCTCGATGCTGTTCCGGATGGCCGAGCGCGATTACAGGCCGAATCCGACATTGGAACGAGCGCTCGACGTGCTGTTTATCCTGCACGCCGATCACGAGCAGAACTGCTCAACGAATGCGATGCGATCGGTCGGCAGTTCGCAGGTCGATCCGTTCTCTGCCGTCGCCGCTGCCACTGCCGCCCTCTACGGTCCGCTACATGGAGGAGCGAACGAAGCCGTAATTCGGATGCTGGTCGAGATCGGCTCGGTGAAAAACGTGCCCGACTTTATCAAGGGCGTGAAGCGGGGCGACCGGCGGCTGATGGGCTTTGGTCATCGCGTGTACAAGAGCTATGACCCGCGCGCGAAGATCGTCAAGAAAATCGCTTACGAGGTATTCGATGTGACGGGTAAAAACCCGCTGATCGAAATCTCGTTGGAACTCGAACGGATCGCGCTCGAAGATGACTATTTCGTTTCGCGCAAGCTCTACCCCAATGTCGATTTCTACACCGGTGTGACCTATCAGGCGATGGGCTTCCCGATGACGATGTTCCCGGTGCTATTCGCGATTCCCCGAACTTCGGGCTGGATGGCGCAATGGGCCGAGATGGTGCGCGACCCCGAGCAGAAGATCGCGCGCCCGCGACAGGTCTATATCGGCGAGCACATGCGCCATTGGACGCCTATCGAAGTACGTCCTGAGCCGAAAGTGCATGAAGACGCGGTCAGCGACGAAATCTAGGTAAGCCTATACAAATGAGAGCGGTGGCGGACGGTTTAAACCGGCTGCTACCGCTCTTGTGTTTTGGATTAGGGGTTCAGGCGGCGCTCCACTTGCTCGCTCTCCAGGGCGCGCTCAGCGGCACGAGCCGGAATCAATTCGTCGGGCAGGCGGATAACTGCGTAAATCGCCGCCGCGAGAGCGGCGCCGATTAGCGGGGCAACGATAAAGAGCCAAAGTTGCTGGATCGCCCATCCGCCGGCGAACAGGGCTGGTCCGATACTCCGGGCGGGATTAACCGAGGTGTTGGTCACGGGAATTCCGACCAAATGAATCAGCGTAAGGACGAGGCCGATCGGAAGACCGGCGAAGCCAACGGGCGCTTTGACGTCAGTTGCACCCAGAACAGTTATGACGAGGAACATAGTCAGGACAACTTCAACGACGAAGCCAGCTATCATGCTGTAGCCTTCTGGCGAGTGGGCTCCGTAACCATCGGAGGCGAGTCCGCCGACTGATGGATCGTAACCGCCGGGAAACCCTTTCGCGATCACTAGAATGACCGCGGCTGCGACGATGGCCCCGAGAATTTGGGCGATGACATAGCCGGGGAAATCGCGGGCTTCAAACTTGCCGCTGAGCAGCAAGCCAAACGATACGGCTGGATTAACGTGGCATCCGGAGATCGGGCCGATCGTGTAGACCATCGCAAGCAGCGACAGGCCAAAGGCAAGCGCTACTCCGGCAAAACCGATCTTGCCGCCGGCAAAAACTGCCGCGCCGCATCCCCCAAATACGAGGACGAAGGTACCCACAAACTCCGCATAGTAACGCTTCATATATCAGCCTCCCTTAGCCTGGCCGTAATGACGGCCAAGGCTGAGGCAGGAGGATCACACTAATTCGTCCGTCAATTCAATCTAAGCGTGATAAAATAGGACTCAAGTAGGGAGGATCGGCTAAAGTACGCGGCGCTTCGCACCAGCCGCACACCTCGCACCACTTTGACGCTCCCCGATGGGGTGACCGTGAGCTACGCTTACGACAGCGCCTCGCACCTGACCCAGCTTTCCTACGGCACCGGCGGGGCGGGCAGCATCGACCTGGGCACATTGACCTACAGTTATGACGCGGCCGGTCGAGTGATCAACAAGGCCGGCACGCTGGCGCCACCACGCTGCCATCGGCGGTGAGCGGCAATACTTTCAACGCCGACAACGCCATGGCCGGCTTCAATGGCCAGAGCCTAAGCTATGATGCCCAACGGCAATCTGACCTATGACGGGACGAATACTTATTCCTGGGATGCGCGCAACCATCTGACCGGGATCAGCGGCGGGGTCAGCGCCAGCTTCGTCTACGACCCCTTCGGACGGCGCGCCGAAAAGGTGATCAGTGGCACCACTGGCACCGCTACCCAGTTCCTCTACGATGGGCTCAATCCGCTGCAGGAGCTCGATGGCGCCAGCCCGCCCAACATCACCGCCAATCCGCTGACAAGCCTCAATCTCGACGAGTATTTCACCCGCACGGACTCCAGCGGCACTGCCACTTTCCTGAGCGATGCGCTGGGCAGCACGATCGGACTGACTA
>DATKPK010000049.1:0-2880 GCA_035524095.1 Binataceae bacterium (SeqCode)
GTCGCCGAAAATCGGGTGCGAAGTCCCGCCGACGGAACTCCCAGACGATGTCCTCAGTGCGGATCAAAGCCTATCGTAGGAGTGCTTCGGCCAGAGGGCGATGGCGCCGGCAAGTCGCTCATCTGCATGTTTTGTGCCCACGAGTGGGCCTTTCGCAGGATTTACTGCCCGGGCTGCGGGGAAGAGCGTGAGCCGCAAATCGCACTCTATACGGCAGCGGAAATTCCGCACGTTCGGGTCGATGTCTGCGACACCTGCCACACTTATCTGAAGACGATCGATCTGACGAAATCGGGCCTCGCGATTCCGATCGTCGACGAACTGGCAAGCTTGCCATTGGACCTGTGGGCCCGGCAAAACGGGTATCAAAAACTGCAGATCAATCTCGCGGGCATCTAGACAAAGCGCAGTTCTCGAATCGCATTGAGCCGATGGATTGCCGACAAAAACCGTCGAAGCGTTGACGATACCGTCCGGGAGTTATTCACGACCCGTACTTTGGTATTGGCCGTACGTTCGTCTAATGGACAAGCCTTCGTTCCTCTGGCTTAATCGCACGAACCTCGCGCGAGTCGAAAGCGACATCTTGCTTGATTTGAGCTGCAAGTAACGCGGCATACGAGGAGTCAGAATGCATCCTTTACGCAAACTGCGGGAATCCGGTAAGCCTACGCTCGCCCAGATTAGCGCCCTCCTGGCCGAAGACATCGTCTTCAACAGCCCGATCCTGGCACGATCGATTCAAGGGCGCGAACTCATTGCGCCGATTTTCACTCAGTCGAGCAATACGCGCGGTTCCGGTACTTATACAGCCGAGTTCAAGCTTGACGAGCGCACCACCTTCCTGCGCTGGCTGGGAACCATGGATGGCCATAAGTTCGAGAGTTTGGAGATCATCGTGGACAACGAGCAGGGACTGATTGCGGAACGCACTATTGCCCTCCGCCCGTACCCGGCTCTGAAGCTTTTTCGCGAAGCCATGTATGCGGCGCTCAAGGATAAGCTGCCAGCCGACGTTTGGGATTACCCCGCGACGTAGGGACCACGATGGTTTCAGATCGACAGGAATCTGGTTGGGTCAGCTGTGAGTCGCAATTCAGGCCATATTGGGAGCTACAAGTGAAACGGATTGGCTTCTTGCCGGAAGCAGTTTGCAGCGTCGGCGGGTGTGTTTTTTGTCAGCGCTTACGTCAGGACATGTGAATTCGCGCCTTAGCAATCTATTGGGAGGTAACATGAGCACCGCAGTCATCAATTCCGCCATTGAACATGAGCGTGGACTTGTCGGGCAAACAGTTGTCGTGATCGGCGGGAGCGCCGGGATCGGCCTGGAGACGGCGCGCCGAGCCCGGGCAGCGGGAGCCAAGGTGATTCTCACGGCGCGCGAGCCCGGGCGTCTGAAGCACGCGTCGACTGAGATTGATGCCACGAGCACCGACGCATTCGACGCCACTGATCCCGCCGCTATCGAGCGTTTCTTTCGCGACTTGCCGACCATCGATCATGTCATGGTAACGGCCGGACGCCCTTACTACGGGCGCCTCATGGACATGGATTTCACCAAGGTCCGCGATCTCATCAGCGAGCATCTCGCCCAGGCCCTTTTCGTCGCGCGCAATGCCAGCCAAAAAGTCAGGCCGGAAGGAACTTTGACATTCATGGGCGGCACGGGTGGCCGGCGGCCAGCCATCGGCATGAGCATCGCGGGCGCAGTCACCGCCGCCATGCCCATGCTTACCGCCAATCTGGCGGTCGAGATCGCGCCGATCCGAGTCAACCTGATCGCTGCCGGGTTCGTGGATACGCCTCTATCCGCGGAACTGCTCGGCGATCAGCTGGAGGCGCGCCGTGACCACCTTCGCAACACGCTTCCCATCCGGCGCGTCGTCGGACCGGCCGACGTGGCTGCGCTTGCCGTACACATCATGACCAATACCGCGCTCACGGGCGCAACCTACGACATTGACGGCGGACAACAGTTTGTCGCCACTTAGCCAGGTAATTCGGCACTGAGCCGTATCGAACGGGGGCATCAAGAGTCGATCCTAAATCTGAAAGGGAGCCGCATATGTCCACAATCCATCTGCACCAGACAACCACCTTAACGCCGGAGCAATATATCGCGGGGCTTACTGACTTCGGGCCTGGGCGCGCGAAGCTGTTTGGCAATAGCACCGATGAGTACCTCAAGGTGCATAGCCGCGGGCCTTCGCAGGCGGACGTGACAGAGGGCTCGAGCGGAATTTGGGAACGCCTGCACTACGACTGGTCCGATCCCAACCATGTCGTGCTCACGACGACGGACTCCAACACCTGGGGAAATACATCCAGCCATACTTACAACTTCACCCGGCGTTCCGATGGGTTGACCGACATTGACGTGGTCGTCGTGCGCGATGGTAAGAACCTCAAGGGTTGGCTGCTCGGCCTCGTGGTCGGAACAATCGGCAAGGGGGTTTTGGAAAAGGCGTTCAAGAACTCCGTCAAGGCGATCGAAGCTCGCAATGGCGCGGCGAGAGAGGTGGGCGCAGCGTGAGCGGCAGAAGCATTCCCGCAGTCCGTCGCTAATCATTCAAATACCTCGGACACTCGAATTTTCGATGCAAAGCACACACAGGAGGGAAGATGGCAATCTTGAGCGCAATCAAGAATGACCCATCAGCAGCGCCAACGCCGGGCGCGTGGACATGAAGTTCGAGGTGGTCGTGATTCCGGTCGCGGATGTTGACCGCTCCAAAGCGTTTTACCCGAAACTTGGGTGGCGGCTCGATGCCGATTTCCCATAGATCAGTACCTTCGTCTAATAGATTCCTTACCTTTCTTCTGGCCTAATCAGACTCCTCGAAGCAGACTTCTGAAAATCAGGAGGTTTGGGTGGTT
>DATKPK010000050.1:0-25511 GCA_035524095.1 Binataceae bacterium (SeqCode)
ACGGTTGTGTTTCAGAACACGACCACGGCCTATCTCGACGGGCCATTGGGGCTGACCTTTGCGACTAATGGGGACTTGGTTACGGCGAATTTCGATCCGGTCGCACTGCCCAATGAGCCGAGCGAGCTAACTGAGTTCACGACGAGCGGAACATTCGTGAGCCAATGGTCGATCGATGGAACTCCCGGCGGCGCGTTCGCGTTGTTTACCACGACGGTCGGTAAGAACAACGTTGGCCATTTTGCATGGGTGGACGACGTGGCATCGACGGTGAGCGTGCTGCGGGTACCGTTACAGTAGCTTCAGCGCTGAAAAGACAGGAATGTTTGAGAGGCCCGGGGTAATCCCGGGCTTTTTGGTGCTTGTGCTCGTCGCTTAGGAGCCAGTTGACAAGAGCGCGCCAAAGACGATATTGAGAACCATTCTCAGAACATTTGTGTGGATCCAGGAATGGTGATCGAAGGAAAGACAGGAAAAAGGTCAGGCGCAAAGCGGGAGGAGCGGCGAAGGGCGGCAAGAATTGGTGCCTCTATTGGCGCCGTTGTGGGAGTAGCCTTCGCAGTCATGAGCGGGTACGCAGCGGCGAGTGACACAGCGGCAACGATCAAATTCGAGAATCATCATTGGACGCCGCTCAACGTGGACGTACCGGCCAATCAGGCGTTGACGATTCAGGTAGTGAACGCGAGCAATGAGACGATTGAGTTTGAGAGCTTCAAGCTGAACCGCGAAACGGCGATGACCCCGGGTCAGACAATCACGGTTCATCTGCCGGCGCTAAGCCCGGGCAGCTACGACTTTTACGACGATTTCCATCAGGACGTACCGGAAGGGACGATCGTCGCGAAGTAACGGCCACGACCGGTGCTGGGGTAATGAGGCGAAGCGGGCGAATCGGGATCCTTGCAGCGGGTGCGGTGATCGCGGCGTTTGGAATGATGCAATTAATTCCTGCGAAGCGGACCAATCCGGCAATAGCTATTGATAGCAATGGCGTAAATGCGAGAGACATCGCAGCGCCGTCGGAAATCGAAGCGACGCTCCGGCGAGCCTGCTACGACTGCCATTCGGACGAGACGCATTGGCCATGGTACAGCGCGATTGCCCCAGTGTCGTGGCTGGTAGCGCATCACGTTGACCTTGGCCGCAAAGAAATTGATTTTTCGGAGTGGCAAAGTTATTACCCGCAGACGCGGCGCCGCAAGCTCGAATGGATGGGGCGCGCCCTAAGAGAAGAAGTGATGCCGCCGTGGCCGTATCGATTGATGCATCCACGTGCGCGACTGAGTAATGAAGATCGGGCGGCTCTGGAGCAATGGGTCGCGGCGAAGGTAGAGCGTCCGCGGGGTAGAATGGCAACGGCGCCAGACCGTCAATGAGTCGCTGCAATAAATAGCCAGTCGTAGAAATCCAAATAGACACTCGCGCCGAAGCGCGAGACAGCAGGAGAGTCGTGAATAGAATGACTGCCTTGTGGTTAGTGGGCGGTGCGCTGATGCTCGCCCCGATGATGCCAAATGTGGCTCAGGCGCAACTGGACCCTTATGAGTTTGAGGTTTATCCGTATGCTACTTTGTCGCGCGGAATGATCGAAATCGAGAGCGACAATGCGGTGGTGGCGCATGGGTTCAATCAACCTGATAAAGGCCTCGGTACAGCGTATCCAAGCCAGGGAACATGGTTCAGTGGCGAAGAATTTACCTACGGCCTTACCGATCGAATCGAGGGTGCCGCGTACGTAACGTTCTCGCAGCCAAGTGGCCATGGATTCTGGTGGGCGGGCGATAAAGTTCGGTTGCGGGGCAGGCTATTTGATCCGGGTGCGTTACCTGTTGATTTGGGCTGGTACACGGAGCTCGAATGGCATAAGACGCCGCAATTCGATGATGCGGATCTTGAACTGGAACTGAAGCCAATTATCGAAAAGGATATCGGACGATTCTCTCTGGTACTTAATCCAGTATTCGAGAAAGTGTTGTATGGTGAAGGCCACCACGAAGGATTTGAGTTTGGTTACCGCAACGGGGCGTATTACCGCTGGCTTCGCTATTTGTCGCCGGGGGTCGAAATTTACGGCGCTATCGGCCTGATCGACAACAGTGATCCGCTGGATGATCAGCAACACTATATCTTTCCGGTTCTTTGGGGACAGTTTCCGCACGGAATCGAATATAGTGTCGGTCCGGGATTCGGTCTCACCAAGAATTCTGATCACGTGTTGGTAAAGTTCAATATCGAGTTGGAACACTGGCTCGGGGCAATCTTCGGGCCGTCGTCAGAAAATAGCTGGTTCTTTTAGACTGATACCAGGGCGTTAAGACAAGAGATGGCCAATGGAAGATTCGAGAAAATGTCAACGCAACGTTCTCGCGGGAAATGGGCCATTGCGAATTGAATCCTGCGACTGCGGCGCATTTCATCTGATCTTAGGCTTTGCAACGTTGCGGATGGATCGTTGTGCGTTCGTGGAATTGTCGGACGTGATAGCGGACGCCACGCGGAGATTAGAAGCGCGTCCGCAGGTGCATTAGAGCGGCGAGTGTAGCTTGACGCCGGTTGAGAACGTCCCAGTTCCTCAGGAATGGGGCGGACTTCAGAGTGCAACGGCTATTTAATTCGCCAAGGCCGGGTCAGGGCGGGAGATCATTGAGGCGCGGGTGAGGAGGACGACTGCGCAGACCAATGAGATAACGCCGCAGATTAAGACGGCGGGGCGCGGACCGATATGCTCGCCGACGAGGCCAACCTCGAGTGCGCCGAGCGGCGCCATGCCGAGGGCGGAGAGCGTGTAGAAGCTCATTACGCGGCCGCGCAATTCGTCGGCGACGAAAAGCTGGAGGAGCGTGTTGGTGGTGGCACGGCTGCTGGTGAAGCCATAGCCGGCGAGAATCTGGGCGGCGACTGAGAGAAAGATCCACGGTGAGAGGCCGAAGGCGGCAATCGCGATACTCGAAACGAAGAGGCCGATGGCGAGATTACGGACCATCGCGCGCGTGGATTCGGCGGTCGTGAGAGTGACGGCACCTGCGGCTGCGCCAATGCCCATTGCAGCGAGCAGGAAGCCGTAGAGGCTCGGGCCGCCGTGGAGAAGGTTGCGCGCGAAAAGCGAGACTAGCACGGTGTATTGCGAGCCAAGCCCGTTGCTCACAGCGGAGAGCAACAGCAGGGTGAGGGTCGGGCGATGGCCGCGGACGTAAATGAAGCCCTCGCGCAGCCGGCGCAGCACGGGCTCGTTGGTGGGCGGCGGACGGCTCGGCGGAAGCACCATCGCATAGAGACTCCAGATGACGGCGAGATAGCTGACGCCATTGAGGAAAAAACACATCGCGGTGCCGAGTCCGGCGATCAACAGGCCGGCGACGGCGGGACCAATCATGCGGGCGCTGTTGAACATCAGCGAATTAATGGCGATGGCGTTCGAAAGATCGCTAACACCGACCATCTTGACGACGAAGGCCTGACGCCCGGGCATATCGAAAGAGCTGACGACCCCGTTAAAGGCGGCGAGGGCAATAACATGCTCGACGCGGACGACGCCGGTCCAAGTTAGGGCAGCGAGAATGAAGGCGCTCATCATCAGAAGGGTTTGCGTGACGATGATGAGGCGGCGGCGGTCGACGCGATCAACGATGACGCCGGCGAAGAGAGTGATCAGCAGGATGGGGAGGTAGTTGGCGAAGGAAACCGTGCCGAGCATCAGGGGGGAGTTGGTGAGTTTGAGCACGAGCCATGATTGAGCGGCGGTTTGCATCCAGGTGCCGATGAGGGAGGTAAGCTGGCCGCCGAAGTAGAGGCGGAAGTTACGATGGCGAAAGGCGCGAAAAGTAGGAAGTCCGGCAGGGGATGATGAGGGCTGCGGCTGATCGGTGGCGGTTGGCTCGGGCATGGCGGGGGCAGTGTGGCAAATCGGGCGGGAGATGGGTATCGGTGAGGGAGGTGAGGTCACCTTAGTGAGCCTTGGCCCGAATGCATTTGCCGTAACCGTATTCAACCTGGATTGCGTATTCGCATTGCTCTTTAGAATCGAAGCCCTGCATCAGTATCCATTCACTCTCGCGAGCCTCCATGTCCGGCTTACCGCCTTTCACGGGCGGGATGATGAGGTGCCACGGCTCCGCTAGTTGGGTTAGCTGATCCCGATCATCGGCGGCCGTCTGATCTGTGGGATTCTCGCTATCGAGAAATTCCGGTTCAGCCGGCGGTTGACCAAAATGGCGATCGGCGAACTCGATCTTTGCGTCCGTCCCGACCTGTTTGTCTTTAGTGAGCATGCGCAGATACTTCTTCGCTTCGGGTGTGTCGATGTCGGATAGGACGGCGGTGGCGAGTTCGCGCTGGAAGGACGACGGTGCTATGGGCCCATGCGATGGCGTCGTCCAGTCCAGTCTTTGGGGGCGCGCCGAGGAAAGGCTGAATCTTCGCGATGGTCGCCTCGTCGCAATCGTTGGGCGTGCCCTGCTGCAGGGTTTTAATTTCTTGTTGGTAGAAAGGCCGGAAGCATGGCTGGGCGCTTACGTAGGCATAGTTGCTTCCGTCCCACGCGTAGATTACTGGCCAAAGTGCTATGCAGTGATCAGCACCCTCGTAATCAGGAACTCGCTGTCGAAGATCGGCTCGAGCCCCCCGCATCCACCGCGTCCACCATCGTTAAGAGAAACCAGTAAGCTAAGGTTCGCCGAGTGACGCAAACCTAAGAACCGAAATGAGCAGACCTTACTGTCGCCAATTGATTCTCCGTTGAATAGCGGTTGCCCTACGAAATTCTGGACGGCCTCGACCGGGGGAGGCTGAGTCGTGAGATTGGGAGAGGCGTTAACGGCCCAGTTGTAGGAGGACAGCGGCGGCACGGAATCGGCCCGTAGCGCGTCCGGGGTCAGGAGAAAGAGGGCGGCGAAAATGGCGGCGAAGAAAACCATAGGATCGAACTGAGGCGCGACGATAACATAGGGTTGCAGAGATCGCACAGAATAAAGGACTGATAAGTCCGCGAGAATGGGTAGCGAAGGCGAGCGTGTATAGGACAATTCGAATCAAAAATGGGGCGGTAATGTTCCACGATGCTACCGCAAGTGTGACCCCGCCGGCTGCCGGTGAAAACTGCTGGATCGACATACAGCAGTTCGAGCCCGGGGATTTAGGGATTTTGCAAGAGCGCTTCGGATTCCATCCGCTGGCGATCGAAGATTGCATCAACAAGGATCAGCGGGCGAAGGTCGACGAATACGACGGCTACCTGTTCATCGTACAGCATGCGATCGAAGCAGGCGCCGCGGAAGGTGAGGCATTCACGACGGAGCAACTATCAGCGTTTATCGGCGAGCATTACCTGGTGACGGTTCATCAGAAGCCAATCAAGCAGGTGGAGGCGGTCTGGCGGCGCGCGGTGACGGATCCTCGTAGCGACGAACAGGGTGTCGATTTTCTACTTTATTTAATAACCGATGCACTGGTGGACGATGCATTTCCGATAATCGATGAGATATCGGATCGGCTGGAGGGGATTGAAGCGGAGATCCTGGACCGGGTTGAACAGTCGCAGCTAATCAGGCTGCTTGGTGTGAGGCGCGAACTGATCGCACTCAGGCGGACGCTGGCACCAGAGCGTGACGTATTAGCGATGCTGGTGCGGCGTGGCGATCCGCGAATCAGTGAGAAGGCCGGATTTTACTTTCGGGACGTTTACGACCATGTGGTGAGGGCATATGAGCAGATCGACGTGGAGCGCGATCTGCTGGGTAATGTTATGGAGGCGTACATCTCGATGATGGAGAATCGGACGAATATCATCATGAAGCAGTTGACTATATTCGCGTCGATTTTCCTGCCATTGACCTTCCTGACCGGATTTTTCGGGCAGAATTTTACGCACATGCCGTATCAGTCACGCAGCTTGTACTATGGAATGCTGGCTGTATGCATGGGAGTCCCAATCGGGATGGTGTACTGGTTCTGGCGGCGGAGGTGGCTATAGCCAGTAGCCAGTGAGCGGGCGAAGCCCATTCGTCCAGTCTTGCT
Source organism: Binataceae bacterium (SeqCode) (assembly GCA_035524095.1). Taxonomy (GTDB): domain Bacteria; phylum Desulfobacterota; class Binatia; order Binatales; family Binataceae; genus DATJUF01. The sequence goes on from DATKPK010000050.1 coordinate 6,016, forward strand.
TGCAGGTCCCGGCCTCGTCGAGGGGCCGGCGTGCCAAATCAAAGATCATATTTGCCCTCGTTCCACGCCGTAAGGAGATTCCCGTTGTGAGATAGCGGTGCTGCCAGTGAGTGAGCGGGCGAGGCCGGCAGGGAGAAAGGTACGCATCAGGCGCATCGCGGTTTTGAGATCTGACGGGCGATGACGCAGGGCGCGGATGAAGCAAGCGCGTGCAGTTGGATAGTCGCCACGGTGCACTGCGAGCAGGCCTTCATAACCGAGAGCCGCGGGATAAGCGTCGCGAGTGCTGCGGACCAATCCGCGAGCTTTGGAGCCGTGGCGCTTTTGCACTTTCGCGAGAAAGAGGGCTTGTTGGGGCAGATACTTGCCCATCCGAATGGCGGGGCCTTCGGTGCGATAAGTGACTAATTTATCCGGGATGTAGGCGAAGGCTCCGCGCTCGCGCAGCAGCAGCCATAAGAAGGCATCTTCGTAGCCACTCGCGCCACGAAAATCCGGGTCGAAGCCACCGCAAGCGATGAAAGCGTTGCGCCTGACGACAGCGGAGCTAGGGATGATCGGCCACCAGCGGGATAGCATGTCGTCCATCGAGGGGGCGCGCGTGGCAGGTCCGGAAACGATGGCCTCCGCGGCGGAACCTTCCGGGGTGATCGCGGCGAGATTCGAGTAGGCGAGGACGATTGAATTATCGCGCTCCATCGGGGCGACGGTGGCGGCGAGTTTGTTGGGCGTCCACGTATCGTCGGCGTCGAGGAAGGCGAGATAGCGTCCGCGGGCTATCTCGAGAGCAGCGTTGCGTGCGCCGCCACATCCGCGATTGGCGATAGTCAGAACGCGGATGCGATCGCGATAGGAATCGAGGACGGCAGCAGTGTCGTCGGTCGAACCGTCGTTGACGGCGATGATCTCGAAGCCGTCGAAGTGCTGGGCGAGCGCGCTGTCGATAGCCCGGGTCACGGTCGCGCCGCCGTTATAGACCGCGATGATGACGGAGACGCTGCGCGATGGTTGGTTGTCAGGCAATTTGCTGAGTTAGTCCAGAGGGATTTTTTAATGAGCCTTCGGCCTGAGCGTCGCGCGGAACTGCGTTTGAAACTTCGGCAAATTGTACCGGCTTAGGTTTCCAGCTCGATAGATCCCGCTTTAGCAAATTTTCGAGCTTTGAGACTTCGGGTTCGAGGTGGCGGCGAAGTTTAAGTTCAAGCTCAGGGTCGAGCGAAGGATAGGGCGCGCCACCGTTGAAAAAAATTTGAAACAGCGGCTCGCCGAGGTGGACGAGACTATAAAGCCGCCGGCGAATCAGGAAGTCGCGGAGCTTGCGGGCGCGGCGGGCACTGCGACGGCTGAGCGGCATACGCTCGGCGCGGTTGACGGTGTCGCTGGTGATGGGCGAGCGAGCCAGATCAATTGGGGCAATAGCAAGGAATGCAGTGAGCGAGTTGAGATAGCGCTGAGGGTCAGCGCGGAGATCATCGTAAAGCAGGATCATCACATTCGCCGCGCCGAAATCGTTTTGCCAGCTACGGATGTGATCGGCGTAACGGCCAGCCGAAACGATCTGGCCGTGGGTAAACGCGGCCTCGGCGAACGGGGCTTTAATGAGACCGCGCTGCTGCCAGTGCTTGTAATGAGACCAGGCCCGAGCAACCGGATCGCGCAGCGTACAGATGATCTTGCAGTCGGGAATGTGCAGTTTGACGCGCTTGCGCGCTTCAGGAGAGTCAAAGTAGGTCGGCGCGATTTCCATCACGGGCAGATGGCGCGGGCATGGGCGGAAATGTGAGCGATACCAGTCGAGGCCGAGGCGATAATTCCAGATGAAGAATTGGGTTTCCTTGATTCCCGCAGGCAGGCCGACGTGGCCATTGAGGACGTGATAGAGCCAGGTGGTCGCGGTGCGGGTCGGGCCGACCGCTATGTAACTGGGCAGAGGTGCGGTTGAAGCACCCATCATTCCTCCCTCGTAGCAATACTCGGCACTGAGAGCGACACGCGCCGCGCCACTGTAGGAATGGAGTAGCAAGAAGATAAATTCTATTCAATGTCAAAATGAGCGAGATTGAGGAGTGACGGGGCAAACCAAACGAATTTGGGCTTCAAGGTGGCCATAGGTATGATCAAGTAAACTATTTGTGTGCACTTTAGGACTAGTGCTTTCTAATATGTATGGGTGATTTGAGAGCTTCGGAGAAAGGGTAATTAGCGTCGCAATGGATTACATGGATGGAGTACGCCGATGACGGAGAGACGACGATGTACCAAATTGTTGAAGCTTTGCGCAGCGATCAAAAGCCGATCATCAAGCGCTTTTCGATTTAGGGAAATTAGTGTTAGGTTCGGCGAGGTCATTGGGGACAGGTGACAAGCGAGGGGATCTGATGGGAGCTTCGGCAAACGGATCGCGCCAGTGGCGTGAAGAGACAGTCAAGGTCGGCGAGACTGACCTGACGATCGTCAGGGGCGGCAGCGGAAGGCCATTGCTGGTACTGCATGAGGAATTGGGCTGGCCGGGATGGCTCAAGTGGAATGCAGCGCTGGCGCAGAAGCATACGCTAGTGATCCCGCAGCATCCGGGTTACAGCGTGACGCCGCGCACCGAATGGATCGCCAATGTGCGTGATCTCGGCGGCTTCTACGCGAACTATCTACTGGAGCAAAACCTGGCGCCGATTGACGTGATCGGGTTCTCGTTAGGCGGCTGGATCGCAGCGGAGATGGCGGCCGCGAATCCACATCAGTTCCGCAAGATGGTGCTGGTGGCACCGATGGGAATCCGGCCGCATGAGGGTGAAATTTTTGATTTCTTTCAGGTGATGGCGCCGCAGCATCTAATTCTCACTGTGCATGACGCGGACAAAACCGAGGAATTCGACGCACTGTTCGGCGGAGTCGGCCCCGAACAATTCGAGCGCTGGGAAGAAGCGCGAGCGCAAACGGCGCGGCTGGCGTGGTCGCCCTTCATGCACAATCCGAGCTTGCCACATCTGTTGCCAGTGGCGCGGAACCTGCCCACGCAAATCGTGTGGGGTCGTGAAGATAAGATGGTTCCGATCGGCGCGCTCGAACCGCTGCGGCGAGCACTCAAGAATGCGCAAATGAAGTTGTTTGACGGCTGCGGCCATCGGCCGGAAGTCGAGCGAGAGGCGGAATTCGTACAGGCGGTGGAAAGCTTTTTGGAATAGGGGTTAGTCAGAGAATATGCGCAGGCTGAGGGGCTCACAGTGCTAAGGCCCGAGACTCGCAGACTCGCGCACGCGACGGTCTCGCAAGCGAGACCTACGGGAGAATCGCGATGCACGTGATGTACTTCACGGAACGTCCTTATCGTTATGTACCTAATGATGAGGTAATCAAGAACGGCTTCTTTGGGATTCCGAATAAGCATTTCGATTCGGTCAAGGGCGGGCAACTGCTCAATGAATATCTCGACGAGAAGATCCTAGCGGAGGATCTGGGATTCGATGGCGTGATGCTGAATGAGCATCACGACACTGCGTTCTGTATGGGATCCGTCATGGACGTCGAGGCATCGATCCTCGCGCGGATTACCAAGAAGGTTAAGATCGTGTTACTGGGAAATCCGCTGCCGGTAGTGGGTAATCCGCTGCGGCTGGCAGAAGAGCTCGGGATGATAGACATGATCTCGGGCGGGAGGCTGGTGACGGGATGGGTGCGTGGTGGCGGCAGTGAACAATTCGCCAGTAATGCGAATCCAGCGTTTAATCGCGAATATTTCAATGAAGCGCACGACGTCGTAATTCAGGCGTGGACCAAGCCGGGGCCATTTCGCTACGAGGGCAAGCATTTCCATTACCGATTTATCGATCCGTGGTGCTTGCCAATCCAGAAACCGCATCCGCCGATCTGGATCCCCGGACTGCTGAGTCCAGAGACGGTGGTCTGGTGCGCGAAGCATCGCTATCCGTACATCGCGCTGGCGACGTTTCTGGAGCCAACAGTCGAGTTGTGGGATATCTATCGCGACGCGGCAGCAGAAGAGGGTTACCAGGTAGGACCGGAGAATTTCGGCTATCTACAAAAAGTATATGTCGCCGAGACCGAGGAGAAAGCCCGCGAGATCGCGAAGTGGGATATGTTCGGCGGCGCGGGAATTGGCTATAGCCTGTTTGGCCAGCCGCAGTGGATGTTCCCGCCGGGATATAATTCCAAGGACGCGACCAAGCGTGCGGCGCGCCAGTTTACTGATCCGGCTTCGACCAAAGGGAGTCCATGGGCGGGTGCGGCGCAAGGTGGCGTGACGGAGACGGAAAAGATTTCCGACGCACAGATCCAGACGCGGTCGGCGATCTGGCAGCAGAAGCAGGTGAACGTCGAGGAGACGCGCAAACAGATTTTCGACGCGTTCCCAGCGGTCGAGCGCTCGATGCAAGTCATCTGTGGCACGCCGAAGTCGGTGATCCCGAAGCTGCGGAAGGTCTTGGAAGTGCTGCGGCCAGGGATCTTTGCCTTTTGGCAGAATGACGGGCCGATTTCCAAGGAAGATCGGTTGAACAACATCCGCTTGATCGCGACTGAAGTGATGCCGGCAGTGCGAAAGATCGGCGAAGAGTTAGGGCTTAAGTCACCATTCGAGGTCACTCCAGGATCGCGTCCGTTAAAGGCGGGGCAGAAGCCGCTTTCGGTCGGATCGCTGGAGGCATTGCAGGGAGCGTAGGTTGCCGCGCGCCTAAGTCGGCGACGGAGGGCCTCAAAGCCTTAGTCCGAATGCCAGTATCGTTGCGCTGGTTCTGGGACTCGGAACTGTAGGGTTCGCAGACAAGACCCGTCAAAATCCCTTCCCCCCAGCCGGGGGAGGGATTTTCAGCAACTGGAAGCGGCGGGCAGGGCTACTGAGCGATGGCGCCACCGTCAACCGGCATCGGGAGGCCGGTGACATAGGAAGCGCGCTCGGAGCAGAGCCAAGCGACGGCCTCGCCGATCTCCGATGGCTGGCCGAAGCGGCGCAACGGCTCGCCTTTAATAAAGCGATCTTCAGCGGCCTGGTTTCCGGACATCGCCATGATGCGCTCCATCATCGGCGTGCGGATCGGGCCGGGACATACGGCGTTGACGCGAATGCCCGTCTTGCCGTATTCGAGCGCGGCGGTCTTGGTCAGCCCGACCACACCGTGCTTTGAGGCGACGTAGGCCGGTCCGCCTTTGCTGCCAGCGAGGCCCGCGAGTGACGAGGTGTTGACGATGGCACCGCCCCCGCCCTGGAGAAGCATCTGAGTAATTTCCGCTTTCATGCACATCCAGACGCCGGTGAGGTTGATGGCGATGACGCGGTTCCAATTCTCCGCGGTGCATTTGTGCGTCAATGCACCGGCACCCTCGATGCCAGCATTATTGAAGGCGCAATCGAGACGGCTATAAGTTGCGACGGCCTTGGCGATCAGAGCCTCGACGTCGGCTGACTTTGAGACGTCGGTTCTGACGAAGACAGCTTCGGCGCCGCTTTGCTTGATGGCTTGCAAGGTCGCTTGGCCGGCGTCTTCAACGACGTCGGCGAGGATCAGGCGAGCGCCCTCACGCGCGAAAATGGCGGAGGTGGCCCGTCCGATACCGGAGCCCGCGCCAGTAATCAATGCAACTTTGCCGTCAAGAATACCTGCCATCATTTTTCTCCGGTTGGTGTTATCTAGAGGGTTTCAATTGGATGAGGAGGCAGAACTGCTCAAAAGCCGTGCTTTAACGGTTGGTGTCAGCGCCACAATTGATTAATCAGATCAGTATCGAGGTAGGCGGTGCCTTCTTTGACCTTGCCATTCTCGAGGCGCATCACCCAGCAATAGGTTTGATGATAGATGGTGCCATTAACGCCAGTGGAACGTCCCTCCCATTGGAGAGCGACCTTGTCACCGTCGATCAGCAAATCGCGGACGGTTGGGACGATCGGTCCGGCGAGTTTAGCTGTCAAGGGTTTGGCGGCACCCTCGAGGAAAGCGTTTTTGCTCGTATAGGTTCGGGAGACGGGGGTGCTACCGATGACGGTCCAGCGGACGTCGTCGGCGAGAAGATTAAAGAAAGCGGTACCATCGCCGCGGGCCCACGAGCTGAAGGCGTCGGTGACGAGCTTCCGATTGTCGGTGGTGCTCATTGCGGGATTCCTCCGCGTCCTGCCTGAGCGCAGGGCGCATCGGGTGGCATAGCATACATCGCGGTGATGGCGAGAATCAGGGGCTGTTTTCGTGCGAGGCAGCTGATCCACCGTATAATGTCCTTGCCTTTGCATGATTTAGCGACGGTGGCCGTAATTGCAAGGTGAAGACGGCAGCGTCGCGGCGCTTGTTTCAAACTGGTACGATGCCTGGATGACGGTTAGTCGCCGTCCAGCATAAGGAGAATGGATGAAGGCTCGACAGCGTATGGCTAAGCCGGGTTGTCTCGGGTTTCTTGGCGTGGACTCGCAAGGGGGGATTATGCGAAGCGCGATCGTGATCGCGGTAACGGTGATTGGGTTGGCAGGTGCGACGCCCGCAACGGCGCGGTCTACAGGTGGTGATGATGGTCAGACGGCCGCATTGGTCGGTGGCCATAAGATCACGGTGCAAGAGCTGGACACGCAGGTGCTGGCGAATATTCCGAAAAGCCAGCTCTACAATCTCCGCAAGCAGGCGCTGGATCAAATGATCGACAAGTCAGTGGTCGACGCGGCAGCGAAGAAGGCGAACTTGACGCCGGACAATTATTTGAAGACGGAGCTTAAGGTCACGCCGGTTACGGAAGCTGACGCGAAGAAATATTACGAAGCACATAAGGCGGGAATCGACGCGCAGACCAACAACAAGCCGTTCGATCAGATCAAGACACCGCTGATGAATGCGCTGCAGAACCATCAGGAGCATCTTGAGCGGGAGGCCTTCCTGGAAAAGTTGAGAGATCAGGAGAATGTCAAGGTCCTCCTCAAACCGCCGCGGTCGGCGATTGCGTCGGCAGGCCATCCGTGGACGGGCGGTGAGAATGCGACCGTGACGGTAGTGGAATTCTCGGATTTCCAGTGCCCTTATTGCCGGGCGGCTGAGCCTACAGTGAAGGCGATCCGCGACAAGTACGGTGACAAGGTAAAGTTCGTTTATATGGATTTTCCGCTCGGCATGCATCAGCACGCGATGGATGCGGCGAACGCAGCACAATGCGCGAGCGATCAAGGCAAATTCTGGCAATATCACGACGCGTTATTCGCGGATCAGACCAAACTTGATGCGGCGGACCTGAAGGCCACGGCGGCGAAACTGGGACTCGATACGAAAAAGTTTGACACATGCTTCGATTCGCAGTCGAAGGTTCCGGGAATTCGAGCAGAGCAAGCGGAGGGCGGTGCTGCTGGCGTCTCCGCGACGCCGACCTTCTTTGTGAATGGCCGAGAGATCGAAGGAGCGGAGGCGATGCCGGTTTTCCAGGATATGATTGACGGTGAACTGGCGGACGCGGGTCATCCAGCAAAAATGGCAAGCGCGGGTACGAAAACCGCGTCCGATGGGCCGCAGGCGGATGCTCACTAAATTCGAATGAGGCGGTTCTAGTCAAACCGTGGCTTCCAAGCCAATAGCGTAGACTGGGTCGGGCATAGGCGGTAAACGCGCGTGGATGCAGGCGACCAGAGCAAGCCCGCGCGAATTCGCGAAATGTTCGGGCGAATCGTGCCGCGTTACGATACCGTCAACTCTCTGATGACGCTGGGGCTGGACGCGCGGTGGCGGCGGGAAACCGTCGCGATGACGCAACCAGAAGGTGCTGACGCGCTAGATATCGCGACCGGTACAGGCGAGCTCGCGTTTGAGATGGTTCGGCAAGGGGCGCGAACCGTCGCGGGAGTCGATTTCTGCGTAGCGATGGTCGAAGCGGCGCAACGGAAGTACGCGGCGGAACGAATCGGTGGGAGGCTGAGTTTCGCGGCCGGCGATGCGATGGCACTACCGTTCCGTGACAATACTTTCGACTGCATCGTTAACGGGTTCATGCTGCGGAACGTTGCGGATCTTCGGTCAACGTTCAGTGAACTGGGACGCGTGCTCAGGCCGGGCGGGCGGCTCGTATGCCTCGATCTGACGCCACCGCGCGGGCCGATGAAACCTTTCTTCAAGTCGTACATAGCGTTGTGGGTGCCGCTGCTGGGGGTGGTGGTCGGGCGCGATTATGCGGCGTACCGATACCTATTCCAATCACTGAGTATTCATCCGGATGCGGATCGGATCGCGGAGATGATGCAAGACGCCGGTTTCAGTGAAGTCAATTACAAGCTCGGTGGCTTCAACACTGTAGCGATTCATCGCGGAGTGAAGCCGCTGGCGGCGGCCTATGCCGGTCGACAGGCCGGATAGTCGTTTAAAGAGATGGTCAAACTGGGGAGCTTGACGCGGCGACTCGGCGGGCGTGAAACACAGGGCGCGGTACGTTACTCAGTCGGGCGCGACTGAGTATCAAGGAACAAGTGGACGATAGCGTACTGGAATGGTGCAAGCGTCTGGTCGCGTGCCGGAGCGTCACCAATGAAGGTACACGAGAAATCGTCGAACTGTGCGCGCGCGAATTGCTGGCGCCACGTGGACTCGGGGCGCAGTTATTGCCCTCGGCCAGCGAAGGCGGTGAACACGTCAATCTGATCGCGCGGATCAAAGGGCGTGAAAGTGACGCTACACCGCTGGTATTCAACACCCATCTGGATACAGTGCCGGCGGGAGAACTGTCGTTGTGGACCGAGTGCGGGGGCGATCCGTTCGCGCCGGTGGTGAAGGAAGGCCGCATCTACGGGTTGGGGGCGGCTGATACCAAGCTCGATTTCATCGCAAAAGCATTTGCGCTGACGGCAACGCCGTCGCCGAGGCGAGATGTTTATCTGGTTGCCACGTTTGGTGAAGAGCACGGCATGGTCGGAGCGCGAGAAATGGCGGACAGCGGGATGCTGCCGCGAAACGGGCTAGCGTTCGTCGGCGAGGCGTCGCATCTGCAGGTGATTACGGCACACAAAGGATTCGTAGTCTACGACCTCGCGCTGGGTTTCACGCCGCAAAAGCTGGCCGAACCGGCTAAGGCAGAGCGAATCGTCATCGAGGGGAAATCGGCCCATTCGAGTACTCCGGCCCTGGGACGCAATGCGATCCGAATCGCGCTAGAAAGTGTGTGGGATAACCCCAGGATGCAAGTTGCGACGATTGCAGGCGGCGATGCCGTGAACAAGGTGCCCTCGCGATGCGAGATGATCGTCGCGGGCGGAACGGCGGGCACGGCGGCGGACGCGTCCCAGGCGAAGATCGCTAACGGGGCTGAAATCGATGAGGTGATTCCGCGCGAGACGTTGATGGTGCTGTTGCGGTTTATCCAAGAATTGCAGCAGTTTACTGATAAAGCCGGGCAACCTGAGCCGGACTATGCTGCGCCGACGCTGACTTGCAATCCTGGCGTACTGCGGACCGATGGCGATCGCTTGAAACTGGAATTCGAGCTGAGGCCGCCGCCATCGATGGCAGTTGACGAAGTGCGCGATGGAGTTCGGCGGGTGCTTACGAAAATAGAGAAAGACTTGAATGTCAGCGCGGAGTTAACCGAGCGGCGGGCAAATCCGGGATTTCGCAGTCCACTCGATAGCACGACAGTGGAGTTGGCGATGGGGGCGTTAGCAGCGGCAGCGCTGCCGCTGGACGTAGGCGTCAAGGCCGGATGCACCGAGGCCGGAATTTATGCGGCGGCGGGCTTGCATCCGGTGGTGTTCGGGCCGGGGATCGCGACCGGCATAATTCATGCGCCCAATGAATACAATCTAATCGCGGATATTGAAGGCGCGATTCGCTTCTACACTCAGTTGCTGGCTTTGTAAGCGGCTTGCGGGCCAACTAAGGTCATCGAAAGGGGAGGAATAGTCAATGCCTGGCGGAGTTGATCATGTGATGATTAATTGTCCGAACTTCGCAGCGTCAATTGAGTTCTACGCATGGTTGATGCCGAAGATTGGCTATCCCGGGCGACATGATATCGACCCGCCAGCGCGGGCGACGGGATTCTACGGACAATTCGGGAGTTTCTGGGTGCAACCGCCCGAGCCGTCGATGAGCCAGCAATTCAGTAAGGCACGGACCGGCTTGCGCGAGATCGCATTCCGCGTGGTAGGACGCTCAACCGTCGATCTGATTGCACCGGAGATAGAAGCGCATGGTGGGAAGATTATCGATCCTCCGCGCGAGTATGACTATCGGCCCGGGTACTATGCGGTCTTTTTCACTGATCCCAGTGGAATCAAGCTGGAACTCGTGCATTATCTCGATTAGGTTAGCCCAAGGGTCCGCAACAGCTACTTGAGCGCGGAGATGGGGGCGATCTCAGAGGGCGAGGAGGGGAGGCGCTCCGGCAGAGGAACAGTGTCGACGGGAATACCAGGTGGGGCGCCCAAGAGAGCAAGCTGATCCGACGTTAGGATAATCCCATCTTCCCTGGCCTCAGCGGCAGTGCGGATCGCCCGAAAACCGTCTGGGCCGTTGTAAGAGACCAGACGCGAATGGACATGTCCGGCGGATGGATGGCCGATGATTGCTGTCAGCGTTCGCACCTCGCGGGTTGGGACTAAGTCGGCGAGCGCTGCGCCGTAATAGGGGCCGGCGTCGAAGGGGTCGATCTGGCCGATGAACTTCATCCCCGCCTGCTCAAGCAGACGGACCGCGCCGCGGCTAGACTCGCCCACCATACCAATCGATTTGCGGACCTCGTCCGGAAGCAGAAAAGTGTAGAGCGGGGAATCGGGGAAGAGAGTGTGGATGAACTCCTTGTCGCGGGTGGAGAGGATATCGGCTTCCTGAAATGAGAGGCCGGTGACGCGGCCGCCGTAATGGTCCCAGAAGAGGTTGCGGTGTCCAGGGAGCATCGGAGCGAGCATCTCAGCGATGACCTGCGGCTCGAAGCGCGAGGGGTTGCAGGCCATGTAAAGAAAGCGAACCCATGAGATTTGCTTGCCGATGTGATCGGGATGGCCGCGCATCGCGCGGCTGACAATGAGGCCGCCGATTTCGGTCGGACCGTCCATCGAATAGCGCAGGCGCAGGTAATCGTGGCGGAATTTTTTGCGCAGGATGCGTGAGTAACGTTCTTCGCTATCGATTTGCAGATAGTAATGGGGTGCCTGGGGGGTGCCGTGCTTGGCGATGATCATCGAGGCGGCGACAATGGCACCGGAAGCGATTTCCTCGGCGCAGAAAATATAAATCGCGCGCGCATGATCGCGAACGCGTCCGCGGAAGGAGTTGGCTGAGCGTTTAAGCGCCTCAGCCAGCTCGTCAGCATTGGTGGGCAGGTTAATCGAATCAAGTTCGCGTGCGAGCGTTAGAAGTTGCTGATGATCGCCTGCACGTGCTTCGCGGAGCAGGAACGCGGCGGCATCCACAAAAAGGAGTCTACCATCGACTCTGTGCGGGAAGCATCGCTTTCGGCACAGGAAGTTGAATCCGCGCCGGAAAGCTCGTTGATTTAGAAATTTGGGTTAGATAGGTTGAGCGCTGGGATCGTTGAGTGATCGAGGAGGCTGGGTGATGGAGCTGCCGAAGTGCCAGAAGTGCAACAATGGCACCCTGATTCCATTGTCGGATTATGGGCAAGAGGGCGCTTCGGTGATCTTCAAGGCGTGGGCATGCACTAATCCCGATTGCGGCTTCAGTTTGCGGGTCGATAAGGGGGAAGTTTCCTACGGCAAACGGATCGAACCGAAGCACTGACCTTTAGACGGACAGGGTAAGGGGCGTACTCGTTGGTGTACGCCCTTTTTGCATACCAGGCAGAGATGAGGAGTTGTTGGATCTGATACCCCTCCAGTCGATATCTGAGGGTCAAAGATTCAGTAACACTTTGCAACTCGGTGTTTATCTAGTTCGGGGTCCAAGCGATCGCGCGGATTTCGCCGAATTCGCGGCGGTTTTTAGTCCATGACTCGCCGCCATCAACACTCTTATAGACGTAGCCGTGCAAGCTGTTGGCGACGACCACGTCCGGATTAGCCGGATGTGTCGCGAGCCAGTAGACGACCGAATTTGGCTCAACCGGCAGTGAGCAGGCTGCCCAAGTCTTGCCGCCGTCGGTAGTACGTTGAATTGCGCCGCGCTTGCCCGGAATGAAGTCGCCATTACCGACAAACATCACGTCAGAATTATCGGGACGGAGGGTGATGCCGCGGCAATAAGAAATCGCGTCGCGTTCGGCGAAGCGAGGAAATTCGTGCAACGACCAGCTATCGCCCTCGTTGAGGCTAGTCCAGATGCCGTCGGGGGTCGTAGCTAGAAGCTTCTTTGTGCGTCCGGGGCTGACGGTGAAGCCGTGCAAGTCCTGATTGAGCATCTTGTCGCCGAGCGGGCGCAGACGTTTCCAATTATCGCCGCCGTCGTCGCTACGGAAAACGCCGTCGATTTCGACGCTCATCCAGACCGTGCGATGGTCGTGCGGATCGACCATCAGATTGGTGACCTTGGGAGCACCGGCAAAACATTTTTCGGCAATCGGCGCCACGAGCTTCTCCCAATGTTTACCGCTATCGAGAGAGCGGTAAACGCCCGGCTGCTTGGTACCGGCGAAGATGGTTCCGGGATCGTCGGGGTGCCAGGCGACTGTCCAAATCTGATAGCCATCCATCGGCGATTCGATGTAATGCCAAGTCGCGCCGTTATCCTCGCTGCGATACAAGCCAGCCTCGGAACCGGCCAGCAGATGATGGGAATTGTGAGGTGAGACGGCGAGCGCGCGAATCTGGATTTCACCGGGCTCGGCGAGAAACGGCAGGTCCATCTTGCTACGGCGCCAATGATCGCCGCTGTCGGGACTAAACCATACGCCGGCGCCGACGGTTCCAACGCAAATCGTAAATCCCTCTGCCATGGTCGTTGATCCTCAGTTACCGCGTAGATGAAAAGACGCGCGCAGCTCCTACCGGCTGCGGCGCGCGTCTCGAGTTATGGATTATCAGCAGTTGCCGGAGCGGAGCACCTGGCCGGGCAGGCTGCCGCTGACCTTGCCGTGCTCGTAGAGCACGTTGCCGTTAACGACGGTGTACTCGATGCCGCGCGCGGGCATCACGAGACGGCGTCCGCCACCCGGCAGATCGTTGCGCATCTCGCCACGGGCGTTGGAGCCGACGGTGTTGTAGTCGAAGATCGCGACGTCGGCGGCGAGCCCAGGCATCAGGCGGCCGCGGTTTTTGATGCCGAAGAGGGCAGCAGGCTCGGAGGTGATGCGTTGAATCGCGCGCTCGAGCGTCATCGCCTGACGATCACGCACCCAGGTGCCGAGCAGAAAGGTGCAATAGCCGGCGTCGCAGAGCATATCGACGTGAGCGCCGCCGTCGGAGAGGCCAATCATCGTGCGCGGGTCGCTGATGAGCTCCGGGATGCGCTCCTCGTTGGCGTTGAAGAGGGCCATCGAATACTGGATCGCGAGATGGTCTTCCAAGCCGAGGTCAAGGAAAGTGTCGACGCCATCCTTGCCACGTTCACGCGCGATGTCGGCGACGGTGCGGCCTTCAAGCGGCTTCATCGCGGGGTTGGCGACTTCCTTGACGACCAGGCGTTCCCATTTGCCGTTGAAGATAGCGGGGCGCTCAAGTGATTTGCGGAACTCGTTGCGGAAAGTTACGTCGCGGTAGATCTTCTCTTGCACTTCGGGCGGCTGATTGAAGACCGGATTCCAGCTGGCGAGGTTGGCAAAGATAAACGGATTGCGCAGGTTGATTTCGATGATCAGCGGGCGGCAAGTGACTTGCGGGATGCCGCCGCGGCGAATCAGCGGTTCGGCCCGCCGCAAAGTCTCCTGACAGATTTCCGGCATATCGTCGCGATTAAGCAGCGCAAGCCAGGTAACCGGGCGAGTGCTCTCGGTCAGCAGGAAATCGAGGAACTCGTACTCTTCATCATCAAGGATGGAGACGGCCTTGGTCATCACGGATTCGATGGTGCCACGGCCGAGTTCGCGCAAAGCGTTGGCGTAGGCCTTGTACTCGTCGCGGCTGGCATTGCGGCAGGCGAGCGGGCGGCCTTTATAGCCGATGTGCTGCGGGGCGATCGTGGTGGTAAAGCCGAAGGCACCAGCGCCGACCGCTTCTTTAAGGTTAGCTTTGATTTGTGCAGTCTCGGCAGGAGTAGCGGCGCGCTCCATGGACTCCTCGCCCATCACGTAGTGGCGGAAGGGAGTGAGGGGTGCAAGGAAGCCGAGGTTGATACCGCTGCCGCGCTTTTCGGCGGCGTCGAGGTATTGCGGGAAGGTTTCCCACTCCCATTTGATGCCCTTGCTCAGCACCTCGAAAGGAATCGCTTCAACGTTGACGAGATCCCATGCCGCTATTTCGCGGACCTCGGGGCGACAGGGGGCGATACCGACACCGCAGTTGCCCATCATCACGGTGGTGACACCGTGCCACGACGAGGATGTGAGATAGGGGTCCCAGCAGATCTGGGCGTCGTAATGAGTGTGAGGATCAACGAAGCCCGGAGAAACGATCAGGTCAGAGGCGTCGATAACGCGTTTGGCACCTTCGCTGACGCTGCCGATTTCGGCAATCTGGCCGCCGGCAATCGCGACGTCCGCGCGCCGGGGCGCGGAGCCGGTGCCGTCGACCACCGTGCCATTTTTGATGAGCAGATCGTAAGCCATCGAAGCGGTCTCCTCGGCGGGAGGTTAATGGTCAGCGCAGCGCTGGCGGTGAATCGGGGCTGGACAGCCTGACGGAGGAGAAACCGGCGCGGTTGCGGATCGCCCGCCTGTAATTCCGCACTACGACGGCACTCCGGACTCAATAGCAAAACTTGTCCTGCCTCTAAGCGAAGCTAATGCAGTCGCCTAGCGGCGGTCAAGCTGATTGCCTGTGGCCGCTGGTCTTATTTCAGACTCAGCGTCCTTCAAATTTGGGTTCACGTTTTTCGAGGAAGGCTTTGACGGCTTCCTTGTGATCCCGAGTTTGTGCAGTGAGGTTCTGGCCATAAGCCTCACGTTCGAGTGCAGTGCGGAAATCGCCGTGCAGGGCATAGTTTAGATTCGCCTTCATGTAGGAATATGCGACCGTTGGGCCATTGGCGATTTTCCTGGCGTAGGCGTGAACTTCGTCGAGGAAGGAAGCAGCCGGAATCACGCGGTTGATGAGGCCGAGGCGAAGTGCTTCGTCAGCGGAGAGCATCTCGGCGGAGAAATAGAGTTCGCGAGCCTTGGCCGTACCGACGAGTTGGGTCAGCGTGTAGCTGCCGCCGAAATCACCGGAATAGCCAACGCGAGCGAACGCGGTACCAAGACGGGCCTGATCGGAGGCGAGACGGATGTCGCAGGCGAGCGCGATGCTAAGTCCTGCGCCGGCGGCTGGGCCATTGATCGCGGCGATAGTGACTTTCGGCATCTCATTGAGGAGTAGCGAGACGTGCTCGGAGCGGAAGAGGGCATTGATGCGCTGTTCCAGGGTCGGGCCTTCGCCCTCGGAGGCCGTGGCGGCTGCTTCGTTACGATCGCGCATGCGGGTGATGTCGCCGCCGGCGCAAAAGCCGCGTCCGGCTCCGGTGATGACGACGGCGCCGATCGCGCTGTCGGAGGAGGCCTTATTCAACTCGGACAGGAGGCCTCCGATGATCGAGTCGCTCAGGGCGTTGAGACGATCAGGGCGGTTGAGGGTGAGATAGAGCACGCGATCACGGCGTTCGACGAGCAGGTCTGACATGGGCGGTTCCTCCGAGGCGTAAAGTTGGCGCGATTGAAGCGGTAAGTTCGGGATCGTACTAATTTTTGAGGCGGCCGGCTCGCAGCCTCGCGGCCGCACGCCCTCGCAAGCGAGGGCTATCTTAGCACGGCGATGCTGTCGAGAGCGGCGGCTAGCGCCTGTGTGCCATCCATATCGTGGCCGAGAGCTGCGGCAGCATTGAAGAGCGAGGCGACCAGCGCGAGGCCAGGCAAGGCGAGGTTGTTCTGATTCGCGGCGCCGACGACGAGGCGAAGGTCTTTGCGCAGCAATTTGATGAAAAAGCCCGGGCGATAATCGCCGGCTATTATTTTGGGGCCGAGGTTGCTCATCTGCCATGAGCCGGCGGCGCCTGCGCTAATTGCTTCGAGAACGCGGGAAGGGTCGAGGCCGCCCTCGCGCGCGAAAAGGAGGGCCTCGGAGGTGGCCTCTAACGTGAGCGCGACGGCGATTTGATTGGCGAGCTTGGTGGTCTGGCCCGCGCCAGAGCCGCCCATATAAGTGACGCGCTTGCCCATCAGATCAAAGAGCGGACGGGCACGGGTAAACGCGTCTTCGTTGCCGCCAACCATAATCGTCAGCGTGCCTTCGATCGCGCCGGTCTCGCCGCCGGAAACGGGAGCGTCGAGGTAAGCGATGCCCTTGGCGGCGAGGCGTTCGGCGATCGCGCGTTCGCCGTTGGGCGAAACCGTGCTCATGTCGATGACGAGCTGGCCGCGGGTGAGGACGGGTTCGGCAGCGGCGACGACGGCTTCGACGTCGGGCGTATCAGGGACCATGATGAAAACGATGTCGGCGCCGCGGGCGGCTTCAGCGGCGTCGGCGGTGACCTGCGCGCCGTCGGCGGCGAGGGCGCGGGCTTTAGCGGCTGTGCGGTTATAGACGCGAAGTTGGTGGCTGCCCTTGATCAAGCGGCGGGCCATCGGTGCGCCCATGATGCCGGTTCCGAGCCATGCGATTTCCATAAGCGGTGAGACCTCGGCTTGGGTATAGCGGAGTTATGCGAAAAAGGCTTATTCGTTCATGCCCGGAGGCGGCAGCATCGCACCGTCCTGATTCGCGGGCGGAAGCCCGACCGGGACGATATCGTTGAAGTGAGTGTAATCAATCATGAACTCGCCGTCAGGCGAACGCGTGATGATGTCGACCATCCGCGCTCCCCAGATGATTTCAGCGGCTTCATAGCTATGGCGTGAATGGACCGTCTGGGAAACGGTCTCATCGATGCCGGTGACCGAAACGGTAAGGCTGGCGAAGGAAGCTTTGAGCATCGTCGGAGTTATTCCGTAGAGCGGACTTTCAGCGTCGATCGGATGAACGACGGTCCATGAGTAATTGAAGATCGCATTGCGATAGCGGATCAAACGGAGATCGTAAAAACGGCGGACGCCTTCGCCCTCAGTCGTTTGTTCCTGGCGTGCGAAGACGACATGCACCGTAGCCTCGACGATCTGGCTGGAGCGCATGTTGGCCATCCGGAACATCAGGCTGAGGACGCCGTCGCGCATCGAAACGACGGCATACTGGCTGTAGCGGACGCGGGCGGAGGGCCGGGAGAATTTGGCAAACGTCAAGCCAGTCATCATAGCCAAGCCTATCAACCCGGTGAGAGCCTCGATGCTCATCAGGATGTTGGCTGGAAGAGTTATCGGCGAAAGGCGGCCATAGCCGATGGTGGCCATGGTCTCGACGCTGAAGAAAAAGACGTCCCCGAAGTTGCCTGGGCGGGCATTGTCGATGCCGCCGTTGAACAGATAAGCGAGCGCGAACAGTGTGTTCAGGACCAAGAAGACTGCGAGGATTTGAAGAAGCAGCGACGGCCATGAGGAGCTGAGCAGGTGATCATAGAGATCGAGGAAATAGCGTTCGCCGAGCTCAGGAGAAGGAGGGGGCTTACGGCGGCCGGGAAAGACCAGTGAGCTGAGAGTCTTACGGAGTGCCATCAGGCGCAGAATAGCGGATGCGAAGCGATCACGCAGGCATCGGAGGAGTCATTAGCAACGCGCTCCTTCCTTTCAGATCGCCGCCTTAGTTCATGGTGTCAATTTCGTCGGGACATAGTTGTAGATTGCAGTACCAGAATCGAACTGCGGACACGAAGTTTGACGTGGATCTTTGCCCAATGACATGGTTTGGTACTTTACTTGACTATAAGGTTAGCGAATTGGCTGAGCTTATCTCAAATCCGTATTTCGGCTCATGAGGAGCGTCTGGAAGGAATGGGCCCCTACTGGACTGATTTTTATGTCGCGAAAGCTGCGAACACGAAAACTAGCTCTTGCTGTCTTCGCGCTATTCGGTTGTGCGGGTCCGCCAATAACGTCAACGCCGCCGCAAAGTTCAAATGCTTCGCTCGGCCGATTTTCTCAAGCGCCTAAGTTCAGAGACTTAGTTTTCGGACAGGCCCCCGCTCCAGGGATGGTTCATGCCGAATCCGACAGTGGAATGCCATGCTATTCGCGACTCTCCGATGATCTTAGAATCGGTCGCGGAACTCTCAGTAGTCTTCGGTATTGTTTCTATAATGGCCAGATGGCCGTTGTTGTGATGAAAAGCCGGGGAAAAGCTAACAGCCATTCGCTCTTTGTTGCACTCCAAGCGCAGTACGGGCTTGGCTATCAACCGAATATGTTTATGCCAAAAGTTTTTTGGCAAGCAGGAACTCCGCTCAATTCCTCCCTGAGTATTGTTTACGAGCAAAACAAGCTCACAGGTGACGCGACTGCAGTGACTTCGTATCAACCCTTGATGAATGACATGAGCACTGCAAAATTCGATTCGGTTCTTAGGTTGTCGCCTAATTAATAAATCCTTAAAGATTGGGAAAGCTGGAACGAAGCAGACGACCTAGGCCGAATTCCCTAGCGCTGCGCTGCTGCCTTCCATCGCGGCGAATCCAATTCACAGCACGTGAGATCGCTGTCGAGCGCTCTCCCCTCTACTGTTTACGCCAATCGAGGCTGTGTTCGTAGGCGTGGCCGAGGCGTAATAGAGTCGCGTCGTCGAAATGGCGGCCGATGAGCATCATGCCTATCGGCAATCCGTCCGACATCCCGCATGGAATGCTAAGCCCAGGATGCCCAGTGACGTCGAAAGTTGCGGTGTTGGTCATCATCGCGTAGGGCGCGCGATCATCCTGCCGGTGCGACTTCATCGGCGTGGTCGGCATCACTAAGGCGTCGAAGCGGGAAAGAACCGCGTCGTATGTAGCGCGCAAGCCAGTGCGCAGGTTTTGCGCCTTGGCATAGAGGCGCCCGTGATAGCGCTCGTGCAGGTAGGCACCAGCGGCGAGGACGAATTTTACCGTAAGGGCTTGCGTGACCGGCTGGCGGAGCCGCGCGGCACCGAAGAAATCGGCGAGACCGGCGTCATAGCGTCCGCTCTGATGGCGGACCTGGAGATTGCCGTGCGCCAGTTGCCACATCCCTTCGAGCGCGATCGGCCACAGGAAGCGCCAGGCGTCGGAATGGGCGGGAATAGAAAGTTCTTCGACTGCTGCGCCGAGTTTCTGGAGTTGCGCGGCGGCCTTGCGCACGGCGGCGTTCACATCTTCCTGGGCACCTTGTTGGGTGAAGCCCTCGGTCACGATAGCGAGCCGCAAGCCCGCGATGTCCTTGCCCAGCGCCTCGCAATAGGGCTGAACGGGAACGTCCTGCTGGCGAAAATCGTCGGGATCCTTACCGGCGATGACTTCGAGAGCAAGGGCGAGATCACTGACGTTACGGGCCATCGGGCCAACGTGGTCGAGGGACGGGTCGATGCTCATCACGCCGGTGTACGGCACGAGTCCGTAGGTCGGCTTGATGCCCGCGAC
>DATKPK010000051.1:0-5849 GCA_035524095.1 Binataceae bacterium (SeqCode)
ATTCTGTCCTCTTCCGCATTAAAACCGAAGGCAAAGTCGGCCCCGCTCATACTCATGATACGGCTTACTATTTCTTCGCTCCGAATGTCGGCACTGTCGCGATGATCCTTCAGGAAGACGCTGTCGCCTTCTGGCTCTTCCACATCGACTCTACCACCGGCAAAGTCCTGGCGTCCGATTGATCACTAGATGCGTGCAACGATTGTTCACGGCACGAGTTGCGAATCAAAACAAAAGCCATCTTCGCCAGTGATACTCTGCTGAGCCTACACCAGAAATATGCCGAAGCACAGGTTATTACTTGATCTTGCTCTCCTCTAGTCGCAGATCTAGAAAAAGTTGAAGCCGGAACCTCGATGGTTCCGGCTTCCCATAAGACTAATGGCTATTAGCTAATGCGCAGTTAACGCGAACCTAGTCGAACATCAGCACCGTTCGTGCCACTTCGCCCGTCTTCATCGACGCGAACGCCTCGTTAACATTCTCCAGCCGCGCCCGCTTGCTAATCATGTCGTCGAGGTTGAGCCGCCCCTGCATGTAGAAATCGATATATCGCGGCATATCGATCCGGAACCGGTTCCCGCCCATCATTGTCCCTTGAATCTTCCGCTCGGTCAGGAACTTCGGCCCATCCAGCTCGACCTTCTCTCCAACCGGGATCATTCCGATAATCGTTGCGGTCCCGCCCGGCTTGATACAGTCGAAGCACTGCTCCGCCAGCTTCTTCATTCCCACCGCTTCGAATGAGTAATCGACTCCCGCACCGGTCAGTTTTTGAATCGCCTCGACCGCGTCGGTGCTCGACGCGTCCACCGTATCCGTCGCACCGAAACGCTTCGCCATTGCCAGCTTCGACTCGAATTGATCCACTGCGATGATCTGCCGCGCTCCTGCCAGCCGCGCCCCCTGAATCGCCGAAATGCCGACGCCGCCACATCCGAACACCGCCACCGTGGATCCTGGCTCAATCTTCGCGGTATTCAGTACCGCGCCGACTCCCGTCGTAACACCGCAGCCAATCAACGCCGCCCGATCGAGCGAAATCTCATTCGTGATCTTCACTAATGCATTCTCATGCACAAGCATCTTTTCCGCGTATGTCGACAGGTCAGCGAACTGCGCAACCGGCTTTCCGTTTTGCGATAGCCGCGGCGTATCATTCTTCCCCCGCTGCGTCGCCGCCCGATTCGAGCAACGATTCGGATGGCCCGACATGCAATCTTCGCAATACCCACAAAACACCGACGGGCACGAAATCACGTGGTCGCCTGCCCTCAAATAGGTGACGGCCTTGCCTACCTTCTCGACGATTCCTGCCGCCTCATGGCCCAGAATCGCCGGTGCCGGAAATGGATACAGCCCTTCTACAAAATGTAGATCGCTATGACAGACGCCGGTCGCTGCCGTCCGCACCAGAACCTCGTGATCACGCGGATCGTCAATATCTACTTCTTCGATTTTGAGCGGCTGATGCGCCCCATGGAAAATCGCAGCCTTCATTTTATTCATGGTTTTTTACTCTCTTGGAAATCGTCAGTCGCTCATACGCGTGATTGCACTAGTCGAACATCAATACCGTACGCGCGACCTCGCCCTTCTTCATCGCCTCGAACGCAGAGTTGACGTCCTCGAGTTTCCCCCGCTTGCTGATCATATCGTCGAGGTTCAACCGCCCCTGTAAGTAATAATCGACGTATCGAGGCATATCGATCCTGAACCGGTTCGATCCCATATTGCTGCCTTGCAGCTTTCGCTCAGTCAGCAGCTTGGCGCCGTTGATTGCGACCTTCTGCCCCACCGGCACCATCCCGATTACCGTCGCCATACCACCGTTCTTGATCGCCTCGAAACACTGCTCCGCCAGTACTTTCAGGCCCACCGCTTCGAATGCGTAGTCAACTCCGCCATTAGTCATATCGCGAATCGCCTTGACGGCATCTACCTGCGATGTATCAACTCCGTCAGTCGCACCCAGCCTCTTCGCCAATTCCAGTTTATTCGGGAATTTATCTACTGCAATTATTCGCCGCGCTCCCGCGATCCGCGCTCCTTGTATCGCCGCTAGGCCGACACCGCCACAGCCGAACACCGCCACTGTTGATCCCGGCTCGATTCGCGCCGTATTCAGTACCGCACCAACTCCCGTCGTCACCCCGCATCCAATCAACGCCGCGCGATCCAGCGGCATCTCCTTGGTGATTTTCACCAGTGCATTCTCATGCACCAGCATCTGCTCCGCGTAAGTAGATAGATTCAGGAACTGTCGCACCGGCTCGCCCTTTTGCGATAACCGCGACGGCTCACTCTTCGCCCGCTGCGTCGCCTTCTGATTCGTACATCGGTTCGGATGGCCCGCCATGCAATCCTCACAATACCCGCAAAACACCGACAAGCACGCGATTACATGGTCGCCCGGCTGAATATATGTCACGTCACGCCCAACCTGCTCGACCACGCCCGCAGCCTCATGACCCATAACCGCCGGCGCTGGATACGGATAAAATCCGTCCACGAAATGCAAGTCGCTATGGCATACGCCGCTCGCGACCGTTCGCACCAGCACTTCACGCTCACGCGGCTTGTCGATTTCGACGTCTTCGATACTCAGCGGATGGTTCGGCCCGTGAAAAACCGCAGCTTTCATTCCTGGAAACTCCTCTAATTTTCAACCAATATCAACCTACACCACGCCCCCGCCTCCGATGTCAAGTAACACACAAGCCGAGCGCGTGCGCCGTGCGGACGCATAGGCCGGGCCTGCGAGCCCGAGCCGCTGCGGCGGCGCGAGCTTCGGCCTAAGACGCTGGGTCCTCAAACAGTCCGCTTAAGGATCTGTGATGACCACCTGGGAATCTGAGGCCGCTCGCGCGACAGCCTCGCCGCGCAAGCCGGTCACTCGGCGGTAACCATCTCCGATTCCCGTCGTACCGTGATAGTAGACGCGCATTGCTGCCGGCACAGCTTGCAAGTATGTATTGCACGAAATGCGGTAGGAAACTCGCCCCGGACGCGAATGCATGCCCCGCCTGCGGATCGCATATCCAGCGCGTGCCGAAGACGCGTTCCCGCGCTCCCGCCCGACGACTCCTTATCTGGTCCGCCATCGGCCTCTTGAGCATCGTGGCGATTTTCTTGGTCGCTGACCGCGCAGGCCTCTGGCATGGCGCCCATCTCTCGCCGATTCCGAACGCAAATCTTGCCGAGAGCGCCAGTTTCACGCAGCCGCATATGTGGAATGCCGCCAGCACCACCAATCCCTCAGTAAGTGACATGCTCCTGCTGCCGCAAGCGGATACCGGATTCGTCGGAAGCTGGGGCGGCTTCGTCTATGCTCAAACGACCCCGCAGCAGACTGTCCAGCCCGCGATGACGAAGGTTCCGATGAGCTACTATTTCGGCCAAAGCAACGGCGAGGTCTTCCTGAAAACGCAAGTTTACGGCGACCCCAAATGGCCCGTGGTCAAAGACTGGGTCAAGGTCCTCAATTCCAAAAGCATCGAGTTCGGACTCGATTCGATGTGCAGTTCCTGTACTCCTCCAGTTCGCCAGCAGGAAGTCACTCGCCTCACTCTCGACAATGGGCAGTTAGATGCGCAGTCCAATACTTATGCCTACGCCAGCGGCGACGGCCATGTCGAGTTTGACTATAAGGGTACCCTGCATCCGCTTACTCCCGATGAACTGGCCGCGCTCGATCACGAAGTGGAGCGCGAGGGCACTTTCCTCAAATCCATTAATAGTAAAGTCCCCGCCCACTAAGTCTCGCCTGACCTTCTGGGACTTTGAGGCCTCCCTTCGCCCTATAGTTCCATATGTAATCGCGATCCCAGAATATTCACCGGACCTCGATCACGATTGAATGCCGGATTCGCTACTAATTGATAGTCAAGCGCAAAATGAACACTCTTCCAGATATCCCAGTCGTAATAAGTTTCGACGACTTCTTCCCATCCGTAACTTAGTGCACCATCGCCGTCGAGGATTCCCGTCCCGCCTGCGTTGAGGAATCTCTGATTTGCACGCGAAATACCACTCATCACGCCCGCCAGACCAAAAGTGTCGCCGCTACGATTCCAGCTGGCCCCGTTTACGCTCACTCCGAACGATCCCGTGTAATTGACATCGGTAAACATCCAGGCCTGATTCCGCCCATAATTCCATCCCAGTCGCGAAAACAGTCCCGCGTTCTCGCTGATTGCCTGTTCCCAATTTAAGCCGAAGCCGTAATTAGCCCGGTACTCTCGCGTATCGTTGATATCCGTGCCCGGAACCGCAAGCGCCGCCAGATAGCTGCCCGAATGTGCGCGGTTGGCAAAGCTGAGCAACCTGATCGCCCCATTACGGCCATCGAGCGTGTAGCGCCGCTCCATCTCCGCCACCATTCCCCACGCCTTGAAAATCGCGCCATCACCAGCCGTAATATCCTGGTAACCCGGCTTGATAAATAGCGCGTCTTCAGCTGTCCACGTATTAGCCACTCCTTCTATCTGGAAAAATCCGTACCGCAATGCCCATTCTGGATGGTTTAATTCAAACGCGACACCCGTCGTATAACCGAGAGCATCCGCCGGATAATCCCACGCAACGTTGGTGATGAACGCCCAATTCATAAATTGCGTGTTCGGGTCATCGGCATAGGCATTCTGATCAAAGATATTGATCGCGGCGAAGCGGCCAATCGTCATCGTGAAGCGCGAAATATCCTGACGTCCGGCCAGCGTCAGATCGTCATCGGGTACGCTTTCCTGCTCACCGCCGAGACCGATCGTTTGGCGGATAAAAAGTTGCGCGAGATTCAGCCGCGGGTAATCCGTCCCCGCCTTATAAGCTTGTCCGTTCGGGAAATCATCGATTCCTAATGTGTTATGTAGTCCGAAGCCCTGCCACGCCAATAGGTCAAGATGGGCTTCCGCGCCTCGCCACAGGCGCACTCCCGCAAACAGATCTCCCGCGACCGTTTCGCGGATCTGTCCTCCGGTCGGAAGACTGTTGGGACCAGAATACTTGGCCGAAAACGGCGGATAGCCCTGCACCGTATCGGTATTCTGTGCGTGCCAGTTCCAACTTTGCGGTTGAGCGTCCGGCGATGAATCCGGGCTGGCGATCGCTTCGGCCGAGGCTCCACTCGTTTGTGCGATGTCGCTCGTTTGCGCCTCGACTCGCCCCATCCACGCCGCTGACGCAAACATCGCGGCCAGCATCATCGCGATCGCGCTCAACCAGGCTTCATTCTTTGTCTGAAAAATCGGTGAACGGCTCCCGTGATCTGCTGCCTTTGTGCGGCCCAAAAAAGCATAAGTGACGATCGCCGCAAACGCGATACGGGGGCCTCAAATCATCGTTCCTCTCGCTTCAAGGTTAATGTATCGCGAATTTTTACTCGCCGGTCTGGTGTGCTCGTCATCCTGCCTAGCCTGATGCCTCGTCCGACTTTGTAACTTCTCGCGCCCGATAGCACGAACCCGAGAGCGATGAGTCTGTGAACGTCGCCCCTGAAGCATTTGAGGCACCGCGTCAAATTTTTCTGCCGCGATGCGTACGGATTGACCCCAGCCGCCGCCCCGCTTACACGTGATCACGCGCTCCAAGCGCCAAGGACCACGACCCCATGAAAGCTGAAGATCTCGCTCAACGTATCGCCCGGCTCGAAGACATCGAATCCATCAAGCAGCTTAAGGCTCGCTACTGCGCCGTATGCGATACTGGCCACGACCCCGAGAAATCGTGACACTCTTCACCGAGGATGGCATCTGAAATTTTCAGGACATCCTTCGCGTTACTGCTCCATATGCAATCGCGATCCAAGTATATTCACCGTCCCCGATCGCGATTGAACGCTATATTAGCGA
>DATKPK010000052.1:0-6557 GCA_035524095.1 Binataceae bacterium (SeqCode)
GAGCGCGCACTCGACGCTGGCAATGACGTCTTCAAGCTTTCACCCGCCGGCCTGGCGCATGAGGTGAAGAATCCGTTGACTGGAATCAAGGGAGCGGCCGAGCTGCTCTCGACGATGTTCCCATCCGACACGCGAGCGCAGCAGTACTGCCGCCTCATTTTGGACGGGGTAAACCGCATCACCGGACTGGTAGAGCAGGTTCTTTCAGTCAGTAGCCCGCAGCGTCTGAAGCACGATCCGATCAATATCCATCAGGTACTCCATCAGGCCTTGCGGATGGCTGGACTGTTTCCCGGCGCCCCCGACGGCATCATGATCGAGCAGATCTTCGACCCCAGCCTGCCTGCGGTCATTGGCGATTCGGCAGCTTTGGAACGTGTTTTCCTCAATCTCATACGTAACGCCCGTGAATCACTCGAAGGTCTGACCGGACCGGCTTCAACCCGCCACCCCAAGACAATCCGCCTGCACACTGCAATGGAGACCCATTTCCGCTTGAATTCGCGCGGCCGCCGCCGTCAATTCCTGCGCGTCGAGGTCAGCGATAACGGGCGCGGGATGGCGCCCGGTGAGGTGAAACAGCTCTTCACGCCGTTTTTCACCACGAAGGCCTCTGGCACTGGTCTTGGTTTGGTCCTGAGCCAGCGGATCGTCGTGCTTCACGGCGGTAAGTTATGGGCGGAGCTTGGCGGACCCCGTCCGCAGGCGAGCGCACGGGAAGCAGCAGCTGTGGACGCCGCCGGAGTGCCATTGCAGCCGATGCTGCCGGGTCACCCAACTAACAATGGCACCGAAGAGGGCAAGCCCGGCACCAATCCCGCTCCGCCGGGAATTACTTTCTGTGTTGTCTTGCCTGTCAGCTCTAGTTAAAGCGCTAATCGCTGAATTAAGCATATATCGCGCCCGCAGCTTCTCGCCCACCCCCTGCCTTTTGCGTTAGCATAGTGGCCGAAGTCAAAGATGAGTTTCGATAG
The DNA here is from genome assembly GCA_035524095.1 of Binataceae bacterium (SeqCode). Classification (GTDB taxonomy): domain Bacteria; phylum Desulfobacterota; class Binatia; order Binatales; family Binataceae; genus DATJUF01. The sequence continues at coordinate 975 of DATKPK010000052.1, forward strand.
TAATAATGCTCACGCCAACGCCAATGGGGCAGTCAATCCCTCAGTGCTTATCGCCGACGACGATCCCGGCATCCGGCTCGTTCTCCGCCATCGTCTGGAAGGCGCGGGTTACCGCGTCGAAGAGGCTGGCGACAGTCAGACGGCTCGCGATGCCCTCCTGACGAACCGCTATGCGGTCGCTCTGCTCGACATCATGATGCCGGGCGAGGGCGGGCTGGAGGTGCTGAGCGAGGCGCGAGCGGAGTCGTGCCGCACCCTGATTATTGTCATCACGGCAGCCAGCACGATGAACAACGCCGTCGAGGCGATGAAGCGCGGTGCTCACGATTACCTGACCAAACCCTTCGAGAATCTCGATCTCGTGGTCGCAGCGATCGACCGAGCGGTCGAGGTGGCAGGTCAGACCGCGGACCTAAGCCGCCTCAAAGATGAAGTCAATCGTCAGTTGGTTGGCGGCGAGATTATCGGCCGGGCGCCCGCGATGCAGGACGTCTACAAACTTATCGGCCGCGTCGTTAACAGCGAGGCAACGGTTCTGCTTCATGGCGAGAGCGGCACCGGCAAAGAACTGGTTGCGCGTGCGATTCATTTCAAATCACCGCGCTGGCGCGGACCATTTATAGCGGTAAACTGTTCAGCGATCCCGCAGGGGTTACTCGAAAGCGAACTGTTCGGCCATGAGCGCGGCGCGTTCACCGGTGCCACCGAGCGGCGGGCCGGCAAGTTCGAGCAAGCCTCGGGCGGTACCCTCTTCCTCGACGAGGTTGGCGACCTTCCGCTCGAATTACAACCCAAATTGCTTAGGGTCTTGCAGGAGCGCGAATTTTCCCGCGTCGGCGGCTTCGAGACTCTGAAGATGCAGGCGCGCATTATCGCCGCTACCAATCAGGATTTGGAATCGGCGGTTGCCGCCCGTCAATTCCGCGAAGACCTCTACTTTCGCCTTCGCGTTATTCCGATTAGCCTGCCGCCTCTGCGCGAGCGGCGGGAGGATATCGACGAGCTGATTGATTATTTCCTCGACAAGGCGGTCAAAGAGATGGGTGCCAACGCGCGCTCCATCACATCTGAAGGACGAGCGAAGCTGTTAAGCTACGATTGGCCCGGTAACGTCCGCGAACTCGAAAATTTGATCTTTCGCACCGCCCTTCTCGCGCCGGGCTCTGCTATCCGCGCCGAAGATATCGAACTGGGCCGCAGCCGCGCCCGTCCCACAACACCGGACTTGAACCCTTCGGCGCCATTAAGTGAATTGATTACACGCCGCGTCGCCGAAATCTTTGATGGTGGCGACGGCGAGCCGCGCGATCTTTATCAACGGCTCATTTCCGAACTCGAAAAGCCATTGATCGAGTTGGCGCTCGAACGAGCTGGTGGCAATCAAGTTCATGCGGCACGGATTCTCGGCCTGAACCGCAACACCTTGCGCAAAAAACTGACCGAGTACCGAATCGTGCCGCATCGGATGCTCGCGGAATAATTCCGCTCAACGATTCTCTCATGCGCTTGCCGTCTCACCTTTATGCGATGATCGACACCGCCGGCGGCCACGAACCCGTCGCTCTCGCGCGGCAGCTCCTCGCTAGCGGCGCACGGATCCTTCAGTTACGGCTCAAGGATCACTCAAGCCGCGATTTGCTGGCCATCGCGACCTCAATTGCCGGCCACTGCCGGGATTGCGGAGCGATCTTTATCGTTAACGATCGCGCTGACATTGCGAAACTGGCCGGTGCCGATGGTGTCCATATTGGCCAGGACGATCTTCCACTAGCAGCCGCCCGTGCGGTTGTGGGTAGCCAGATGATTGTCGGAGTCTCGACCCATAGCATCGAGCAAGCCGTTACAGCTGAGGCTGGCGGTGCCGACTACATTGGCTTCGGCGCTATTTACAGCGGCGGCCTCAAGAATGTCACCAATGCTCAAGGCCTCGAACGCCTGCGAGCAGTTCGCGCCGCGGTCAAGTTACCAATCGTCGCGATTGGCGGAATTACCGAGGCGACGGTTCCTGACGTGCTCGCGGCCGGTGCCGACGCAGTTGCGATCATCACCGATATCGTCCGCGCTTCCGACCTGTCGGCGAAAGTCCGCGCCCTGCTCCACCTCGCTCCCCGCTTTACGATCTAACATCTCGGTTTTTCCGACCCATCGCGTTTGATTGAACCCAGCGCTTTTGCCTGCCGGCTTTTTCCGCTATCAACAGAGTCAGGTGGCACATGGCCGACGCGCTCGAAACGCTGAAATTCTATTACGACTTCAAAAGTCCATTCAGTTACCTGGCGCTTGCGCCGACACTTGCGCTTGAGACGACACACCGCGTGTGCATCCGCTTCATGCCTTATGCGGTCGATTTGAAATCGGCTTACGGCGGCGAACTCGAGCAGCGAACCGAGCTTCATTGGGCCAAAGTCCGCTACCTTTACGCCGACGCGCGCCGGTTCGCCAACGACCGCGGCCTCGTCATCCGTGGCCCGCAGAAGCTGTTCGATTCACGGCTCGCCCTGATGAGCGGTCAATACGCCGCTGATCATGGTGAAATCGCCGACTACGCACATCGCGTGTTCGAACGTTTCTTCAAACGCGAGCTTGATATAGAAAATCTCGACGCGCTTTGCCCGGTTCTGGAAGAATCCGGCCTCAACTCCGCAAGCTTTCGGCGCTACATCGTCGAGGACGGTCCGGCCGCACTGGCTCTTATTGAACGGGAGGCGGAACGCGACAATATCTTCGGCGTACCTACTTTACTAGTCAGCGGCGAACCCTTCTGGGGCAACGACCGCGTTTCATGGGCCGCCAAAAAACTCGACGCGATGGGCCTGCGGCGTTCCGAAATTGCCCCCGCCCGCGCCTGACATCAATTGGAGTTGCACATGCGTTCGGTACCAGTCGGAACCAAAGGAACTTATGAATTCGTGGTCGCGAAGAAGGATCTCGCCGGCACCATGCAGCCGACGCTACCTCCCGTCCTCGCCACCTGCATGATGAGCCTCGCTATGGAACTCGCGGCGATGGACGCCATTGCAATGTATCTCGAGCCGGGCGAGATGTCGGTTGGCGCAATCGTCAATGTCAGCCATCTGGCCGCGACCCCGGAGGGTTGGAAGGTTCGCGCCGAGGCTGAAGTTACGAAATCTGACGGACGGCGGATCGAATTCAATGTCAGCGCCTTCGACGAGAAGGAATCGATCGGCAATGGCACCCATACCCGCGCAGTAATCGATCGCGGCAAATTCGATCAACGCTTCGACGCCAAGGTCAAGTCCAAGTAACTTCTGGATTTGGCAATACGGTGACGAACGAGCAATCTTCGTCGCACAGTAGCCACGTCTGTTCGGCAGGCTTTGTTCCTCTGGATTCGGTGATTCAATGACCTCAGCACCTTTCGGCGCTAATGAAATCTATGTCGGCCGCGACTTCGGCGGCTACGAATTCGACATCACTCCCGACGCGATCGAAAACTACATAGCTGCCACTGGCGACGACCACCCGTGGTATCGCGGCGCCTCGCCGCTCGGCGGATCGCTCGCCCCTGCGCTGGTTCTCCATTCGGTCGTATTCCGTAATCGCGATTGGTATCTACCCAACATCTTCGGCAATCTTCACGCCCGCCAGCAATGGGAGGGTTTTGCACCAATTCACGCAGGTGATCATCTGCATACGCGCTCGTTCGTGACCGACCGCTACCAGAAGCGTGATCGCGAATATGTCGTCAACGAAGTCCTGATTCTCGATCACAAAGGCTGGATCGTTCAGCGCAGCCGCACGCATCAGAGTTTCCTCATCGACAAGGCGGCCGGCGGCTTCGCGGTCGATCGCTCCCGTGAAAAATCAGCCGCGCGAGTCTTCGACGTCCGCACGCGCGGTGGTGAAACGATCAGCGCGCCGCTCCGCAACGTATCGCAGGCAATGTGCATGGCATTCTCCGGCCCGGGCCTCAATTACCACACGGATACTGAGGAAGCGCGCAAGCTCGGCTTCCCGGATATCGTCGTCCAGGGGATGCTCTCCGTCTGCTTGATCGCTGAGATGATGACCAAGCGTTTCGGTCTCGGTTTTATGATCGGCGGCAAATTCGATCTGCGGCTCGTCAACGTCTTGTGGGCCGAAGAAGCCACCGCGCCGCACGGACGCATTATCGACCGCCGCCCTGAAGGCGATCGGACGCGTGCCGAGGCCGAGGTCTGGACCGAAAAGTCCGACGGCACCAAAACTATCATCGGCACCGCCAGTGCCCTCGAACTCTGATTGAGTATCAGATCAGGCAAGCCAACGGCTCGTATGGCGATGGCTAAGGTCGTGGGCATTCAAATTCAAGATGGCTGAATGACAGTAGCGCGATGCGGGGTTCATGAAACGGCACGCAAATCCTCTGCGACCTCCGTTGATGAAATGGACTCGGCTGTTTGTTCGGTTTCTTCAGAATCGACAATCGCGTAAGGATCGGCGGTCAACTTCAAGGCGATTGCGCCATGCGATCCGCCGAGTTTGTTACGCGCCACCCGCAGGTCGGTCACAAAACCCTCGAACAGCAATGGTGCGCTAGGACACGCCCGGCTGAAACTCACGCGGCTGCTAGCGAAAACCAGACTCAATGCGGCAAAAGTCCCGCACATCCGGCGCGCACTCAGGACGATCACCGCGGTCCCACTTTGCTCGGCTGCCCGCGCCAGCCGCATCGCCACGCTTGAACGAAACGGCCATCGCAGTGCTCCAAGGTCAATCACGATCAAGCCAAACCCGCCCGCCGTCATCAACCATTCGGCTGCTTTGAGTATCGCCCGTTCTGGTTTGTCACGAGCCTGACGAGACCCCCGGTACGAAGCCTCTTCGATCGTATCTGCAGTGGCGAGCGCCTCAAATTGAACGGCATGCCCGATCGGGCGGAGTTTCTCTATTAGCGCTGGCGAAGCCCATAGCATTCGCGCCAAATCGACTCCCGCGGCATTCATACTGGCGGGATCGAAACGGCCTTCCAAATCCAGCCATCCCGCCACTTCACCATTGCGTAAAGCACTCGCTGCAAACGCCACGGCTAATGAAGTCTTACCGGCATTGCCGGTCAATTCACTGATCCGTCCGCGCGCGATCCCGCCACCGATGAGTTGATCAACTTGCAAAACATTGGACGCAAGCCGCCGAGTTTTGCGGGTCAACTCACGACCACGGAATATGCTAGCCCACTCGTTCCTGTGTAAATCTAAGGTGTCACTTAAGTTTTTGCGTGGACTCTGACTCGCCGGCAGTGTGAAAGAACCGAATTGTGCTCTCAATGCGGCTGCCATCCGATTAGTTTTCGCTTTTATTTCGTCTTTGTCAAGTTGATAGTCTGAATCCCGCGCTTGCCTCCACCAAATGAAACTCGTTTGACGCTCATGCAATCAGGGTTAAAAGTCTTGCTCTTAAAGAAAATGCTATCAGAGCGGCAATTAGCAAATCTTATCTTTTCTCCTACAATCATCCTTATCAATGGATTTCTAATACATGCAATGAACCGATCCTCTATTTCATAATGGAGGACGGCCCGAGAGATGATCTTCACGAGGCCTGGCCATGACATGGCGACTACACGGTCTGGATGCGTTATTT
>DATKPK010000053.1:0-5735 GCA_035524095.1 Binataceae bacterium (SeqCode)
GCACTTCGCAATAGAGCTTGACGTCACCGGCTTGAACTTCTGCCATAGGACTTTCCTTCTTATTTTGTTGAGTGCAGCCTGATTATCTTCCGACTCTGATCCTCGATCCAGTGTGAGCTTGCTGACTCGACAGCGCACAGCCTTAGTACATAGTCTAAATTAGCAGAAGTGGCTGTCGCTACGGGCGTATCACGAAACGATGGCTCAGGTACGCCGCGACTTCGCCGCGCTGATTCTTTAAGGCTGATCGGAGGACAATGAACACCATCGGCCCAGTGCGCCCGGTCTTTTCGTATATTTCCTGGACCTCAGTGACCGTCCCGATGGTGTCGCCAGCGCGGATCGGCTGCACAAACTCGATATCGATTCCGCCTGCCAGGCGCCGCTTGCCGAACTTGGGCAGATTGTCGAAAATATGATCTTCGAGGCGGAAGATTCCCGCGAAGCCGGGCGGCGCTGTCAGCCCGCCATCGGGACCTTGCCCCGCAACTGCCGCATCGCGATACAAAGGGTTGGTATCGCCGATTGCCGCGCAGTACGCATCGATCATTTCTTGTTTAATCTCGAGCTGGCGCTTGCCCTCAAACACCTTCCCAATCAGTCCCGGATCAAAATCAACCATCGTTGCCTTTAATGTTCCACCACGATCGTCAAACTAAATCACGCCCTGGCGCTTCAGTTCTTCGAGTTTGCCGTCATCGTATCCGAGCAGGCTCCTGTAGACATCGCGATTATGCTCGCCCAGCAATGGCGCGCTGGTCACTTCGACCGGCGAGTCGTCCAGCCGCACCGGACATCCCGGCATCGTGAACTTACCTCTTACAGGATGATCGATCGTTACGATCATGCCGCGCTCGTGCATGTGCGGGTCTTCGAGCAATTCCACGCTATCCAGCACGGCTCCGCAAGGAACGTCCGCCTCCGCGATGATCCGCATCACCTCGTGTTTGGTATAGCGGGTGGTCCAATCCTCGATTAACTGCCGCAGCGCCTCATAATTTTCGCGGCGGCTGGCACGGTCGGCAAAACGCGGATCGTCGGCTATTTCCGGGCGCCCGATTGTCGCCCATAGTGATCGCCACATCTCTTGCGACGAAGTGTAGAGAAATACATAGTCATTGGGACCGCCCGGCTTGCATTTGAATATATCGCCGACCGGTCCGGCCCCGATCCGGTTACCCACTCGCGGCGTCGGTTTATGCGTGAGGTAGGTTGCCATCATCGGAACGCGAACGAAGTTGAGTACCGCTTCCTGCATCGACACTTCGACCTTTTGACCCTTGCCGGTGCGCTCGCGCTGATAGAGTGCCGCGAGAATCCCGCACGCCGCGTGGAGTCCTGTGCCGGTATCACCGATCGTCGGCCCGGGCTTGAGCGGCGGGGAATCGGGAAACCCCGTGATCGCCATCGCGCCACCCGCCGCCTGCGCAATCATGTCGAAGCTTTTGTACTGGCTATAGGGCCCCGTGGTGCCGAAACCCTTGACTGTCATATAGATCAGCCGGGGATTGATTGAGCGCAAATAGTCATAACCGAGGCCGAAACTTTCGAGCGTGCCAAGTGAGTAATTCTCACTCAGGATATCTACTTGCTTGATCAGGTCGATAAATATCTGTTTGCCACGCTCGGACTTCAGATTCAGCGTGATGCTGCGCTTGTTGGCATTGAGCAGAATGAAATAGTAGGAATCGACGCCCGGCTTTTCCGTCACTCGCCAGCGGCCCTGCTCACCCATTTTTGGCTCTTCGACTTTGATTACGTCGGCGCCGAGCCACGCCAGCATCTCCGTGCACGAAGTTCCCGCTTCATATTGCGTCAGATCGAGAACGGTCACTCCAGCCAGCGCCTTTTCCATGATTGTCCTCCGCCTCTATGTCTCGATGCCTACGGAATAATTGCCGAACTAACTGGATAATCTCAATCTATCGACTTTCGTATACTCTATGTTGCAGCGGATGCGTCGTGCCGCCATCGATCTTCAATAATGCACCGGTCGTGAAGCTCGCCAGCGGGCTCGCGAAATAGAGCGCCGCACCGACTACTTCTTCCGGTTCGCCCGCCCGTTGGAGAGGAAAAGTCTCCTTCGCACGGCGCGTGTAGTCATCCGTTCGCGACCAGCCTTTGCTGATATCAGTATGGAACGGACCGCACATAATACAATTTACACGTACAAGTGGTCCGTATTCCTGCGCGAGTCCCACCGTCATTATATTCAGTCCGGCCTTCGCTGAGGCATACGGCGTGGTTTCCGGTTCCGGGCGAATCGACGAAGTGGATGATATATTAATGACGGCGCCGCCGCCGTCCTTGATCATCCGCGTCGCAAACAGCGCAGTGAGACGGAACGGTCCCCGGAGATTCACCCCGATTACCTTGTCAAATAGCTCTTCGCCGGTTTCCAAAGACGACGGGGCGATAGGTGACAGTCCAGCATTGTTGATGAGTACATCGGCACGCCCCCAGCGCGCGTAGACTTCTTCAAAAAGCCGGTCACAATCTGCCCACTTGCCGACGTGGATTCCATGCGCCGATCCATCGACGCCGAGCGCGCGCAACTCCTTGACCGTTTCCTCGCACGCCTCGATCTTGCGGCTCGCGATTGCAAGATTAGCTCCCGCTTTGGCGAAACCGAGCGCCATCGCGTGACCGATTCCGCGGCTTCCGCCGGTAATCACGACGACTTTGCCGCAAAAGTCGAATTGGATTTCGGGAATAGTCATTGTGCGGCCACCGCGAACTCGATCACGTCTGCATATTTTTTGATCGCCGCTTCGCGCAGCGCCGGAATGTGACCGCTGGGGAACAGCGTCTTGGTACCTTTGTAGTCGCGCAAAATCTGCCGCGCCAATGTCACCTTATGGACTTCCGTCGGCCCGTCAGCGAGACCCATCACGAAGCTTTCCATCACCTGCTCAACGAACGGCATCTCGGTGGTCACGCCCAGCGAGCCATGGATTTGCAGCGCGCGCACCGCCACGTCATGGAACACCTTCGGCATCTGCGCCTTCACCGCTGCGATATCCTTGCGCACCTTCAGATAGTCTTTATAGCGATCGATCCGCCAGGCCGTCCGTAGCACCAACAATCGGAACTGTTCGATATCGATCCACGAATCCGCGATCTTCTCCTGCACCATCTGCTTGTCCGCGAGCAGCGATCCCTGGGTCGTACGCGAGAGCACCCGCTCACACATCAGGTCGAAGGCTTTACGCACCTGCCCGATCGTGCGCATCGCATGATGAATCCGGCCGCCACCGAGCCGCGTCTGCGCGACAACGAAGCCGCCACCGCGCGGCCCCAGCAGATGATCCTTGGGGACCGTCACATCCTGATAGCGCACATAGCCGTGCGTCCCTTCTGGCTCTTGCCCCACACCGACACTGCGCACGATGTTCAGCCCGTCGCTATTCGTCGGCACGATAAATGTCGAAAGCCGGTTATACGGCGCCGCGTCAGAGTCGGTCACGGCCATCACGATCAGGAATGATGAGTAATTAGCATTCGACGAAAACCACTTTTCACCATTGATTACCCAGTTGTCGCCTTTGAGTTCCGCTTTGGTAGCGAACACCTTTGGATCAGCGCCGCCTTGCGGTTCAGTCATCGAGAAGCACGAGACGATCTCATTGCGAAGCAGTGGTTCGAGGTACTGTTTTTTCTGCTCCGGCGTACCGTATTTCGCGAGAATTTCGCTATTCCCGGTATCGGGCGCCTGACAGCCGAACACAGTCGGCGCGAAACGCGACCGTCCCAGAATCTCATTCATAAGGGCGAGCTTCACCTGCCCGTAGCCCTGTCCCCCGAGTTCCGGTTCCAAGTGGCATGCCCACAGCTTCTGCTTGCGGACTTCTTCCTGGAGCGGACGCACAAGCTTGTTGCGCTTCGGATCTTTAACGTCGTAAGGGGAGCCGAGGACAAAATCGAGCGGCTCGACCTCATTTCGCACAAACGTTTCGATCCAGTCGAGTTTCGCCTGAAATTCCGGTTCGGTTTCAAAATCCCAGCTCACGCTTCATTCCTCCGTGCTGACAGCTGTGGGAACATGCGAATGGTTCGCCACCCGCCAAGATGCTCTCCGCTCGGAGACTAGCCCCACGCCAGCCGCTTTCTCAAGCCCCGCCGACCCTACGATGTTCTCCTTGAAAAGCGGCGTCAGCCGTAACACTATTCGGGCTGACGTTTCGATTGCGCAGGTCGAACTATGGCTGACATTCCCGCATCCACCGAAACTGCCCTCAATGCGATGGTTCGTGCCCGGATCGGCGATATCAGCGCGCGTGCCCATTCGCTCGAGACTCTGCCGGGTCACGCGGGCTTCAGTTACAGCTTCATCCTCGATCGCGAGGGTCAGCCTTCACGCAAGCTGGTAGTGCGAATCGCGCCGCCTGCGGTCAAGATTGCTGGGCCCGCCGACATTGTTCGCCAGGCTCGTATCATGGCCTCGCTTGCGGATTCCAAGGTCCCGGTCCCGCCGATCCTCTGGTACGGCGACGAGCCTGAGTTCTTCGACCGGCCGTATTTCGTGGCGGAGTTTGTAGAAGGTTTCAAACTCAGTGAAGAGCCACTGCCGCCGGCAGATCTCGCACGTCTCGCACGCGCCGGTATCGCGATGCTGACCGATCTTCACGCGGTTGCGTGGGAGCGGCGACGCGAGGTCTTCGGCGATCCATTGCCACTCGCCGACGAGATGAAGCGCCTCGACAACCTAATGGACCGACCGACCCTCGATCCCGTCGTCGTTGCGCGTGGCCCTGAAGTGCGCGAGCGCCTGCGCGCGTCGATTCCCACCAACGCGCGCATCGGATGCATCCACGGCGACTTCCAGTGGTCCAATATTCTTTTCAATCACGAGCGGCCGATCGCCCTCATTGACTGGGAAATCTCATCGATAGGGCCGACCTTGCTCGACCTCGGATGGGTGGCCTTCTTTTGCGATCCGGAAAGTTGGCATCCTAACACCGAGCGCGTGCGCCCGCTGCTCGCCGATGAGATCGTCGAGACCTATGCCGCGTCGGCGCCGTTCCCTGTCTCCACTGCCGACGTCCGCTGGTTTCGCGCCTTCGCCGGTTATCGCTTCGGTGTGATTACCTGCTTCAACCTGATGCTGCATCGGCGCGGCAAGCGCGACGATCCGCATTGGGAGGAAGTCGCACTCTCGGCCCCTCAGATGTTTGATCGCGCCCTCGAATTGTTGGGCTGACCCTTGCCGGCCGGTAGAGGTTTCAGCGCTCGACGATCGCGCCGCGAAGACCGTCAATTACAGCGACCAATTCCCTGCCTTCTGCCAGCGGCACATTAAATTTCGCCAGCGCCCGTTCGACATGCTCTATCGCGATCTTCCATTCGTTTGCGTCGATTTCGAGTCCGGCGTGCGCGGTCTTCATGTCCTGGCCGAGGTAAAGCGTCGGTCCGCCTGTCGCGGCACTTATGTAATCTAGCGTGAGCTGCCGGTTACGCTTTCGCCTCTCAAGATTCATTCCGGACCCGAAACGCGCCATCTGCGCCTCCTCTGCAAGGGTTTGAAGAAACTCGTCCACGATCGCAGCGATCGCATCGTACCCGCCGAGTCGATGGTAAAGCGATTTTTGTGATGCCATTCCGAAAAAGTCTCCCCGCGACACGTTATGCACTCGCGATTGCGGCCGCAATAGCCGATTTCGCTGCGAAAGTGATAAGGCGGCTTATGGTGCAGGCCTAACTCGCTGGCACACCAGAAGCGAAGTCAAATCCTCCTA
>DATKPK010000054.1:0-12333 GCA_035524095.1 Binataceae bacterium (SeqCode)
CGCCAGCGCCGCAGCAAATTTGGGGTCATTGGGATCGCGCGTGCCGGCTTCGGTCGCAGCCAGCCCTTCGGGATTTCCGCCGAGCACGATATCGGTGCCGCGGCCTGCCATGTTGGTCGAAATCGTTACAGCGCCGAGCCGTCCGGCTTGAGCGACGATCTCAGCCTCGCGTTCATGGTTCTTCGCATTGAGGACGAAATGTTTGATCCCGTCACGCTTGAGCTGGTTGGCCACGCGCTCCGACTTCTCGATCGAAACGGTTCCCACGAGTACCGGCTGACCGCGCTGCTGGCAGTCCTTAATCTCTTCGACCACCGCGTCAAACTTTTCTTCTTCCGATTTATAAACGACGTCGTGGTTGTCTTCGCGAACCATCGGCTTGTTGGTCGGAATCACCATCACGTCGAGGTTGTAGATTTCCTTGAACTCGACCGCTTCGGTATCAGCCGTGCCGGTCATCCCGGCCAGCTTCTTGTACATGCGGAAGTAATTCTGGAAGGTGATCGTCGCGAGTGTCTGATTCTCAGATTCGATCTTGACGTTTTCCTTGGCCTCGATCGCCTGATGGAGTCCATCACTCCATCGCCGGCCCGGCATCATCCGTCCCGTGAATTCATCGACGATAACGACCTGGCCTTCCTTGACCACGTAATCGACGTCGCGCTTGAAGATCGCGTGAGCCTTGAGGGCCTGGCCGCAATGATGCAGCAGCAGGATGTTGCGCGGGTCGTAAAGGTTGTCGATGCCCAGCAATTGCTCGACACGGGTCACGCCTTCTTCGGTAAGAGTGGCGGAGCGTAGTTTCTCATCGACGGTGTAGTGATCTTCAAGCTTGAGGCGTGGAATCACCCGATCGACGACGTAATAGGTGTCGGTCGATTCCTCGGAGGCGCCTGAAATAATCAGCGGCGTGCGGGCTTCGTCGATCAGAATGGAATCGACTTCGTCGACGATGGCAAAGTTGTGTTCGCGCTGGACGTAATCCTCCAGGTTGAACTTCATGTTGTCGCGGAGGTAATCGAAGCCGAATTCGTTGTTCTGGCCGTAGGTGATATCGGCGCGATAGGCGGCTTTGCGATCCAGATCAGGCACGCCATGCACGACCACGCCGACGGTCAGGCCGAGGAAATTGTAGATGCGGCCCATCCATTCGGAGTCGCGGCGGGCGAGGTAGTCATTGACGGTAACGACGTGAACGCCGCGTCCGCTGAGGGCATTGAGGACGGCTGGCAGCGTCGCGACCAGGGTCTTGCCCTCGCCGGTTTTCATCTCGGCGATCATGCCGTGATGAAGCACCATCCCGCCGATTAACTGGACGTCAAAATGGCGCTGGCCGAGCGTGCGCCGCGCCGCCTCGCGAACGACGGCGAAGACCTCGGGCAGGATTTGCTCAAGGGCATCTTCGCGATCCTCACGCTCTTCGATGGCGCTGATACGTTCTTTCCACGCTGCGATTTTCGCCCGCAAGTCATCATCGCTCAGCGCTTTGGTCGCTTCTTCGAGATCGTTGATTTCCGCAACGATGGGACGCATGCGCTTAAGCTCGCGGTCGTTTTTTGACCCGAAGATCTTGCGCGCCACCACGTTTAAAGATGAAGCCATAATTTGCGATCGAGCCTACGGCCGTTCAGCCGGAATGGAAATGCCCGCAGCTCTCGAGGCGCGGACTCGTAAGAATTCTAGCGCATCGCTCAAAGATTTTCAGCGCGCTCATACTTTTTAGATTCTCAACGCTCGATGCGGACGGCGGATTCGACTTGCGGCCCGAGAAAGCGCCGGCCGACTCGCACGAAGCGATCAGGTGTCTCGGTGACGAAGAAACTCTGACGCCCCGCGCCGCCGCGCCGAGCAATGTGCAAGCTAGCCAATCGCTCACGCACCGCTCCGGCGGTTGCCGTGGCAGAATCGACGATGCGGACGCGCGGCCCTAAGACGCGCTCAAAGAGGCCGCGCAGCAGCGGATAGTGGGTGCATCCGAGCAGGAGCGTATCGATGCCGCTCGCTTTGAGACTTTCGAGATAGTGGGCGACGGTGCATTCGGCGATCTCGTTATCCGTCCAACCTTCTTCGACCAGCGGCACCAGCAATGGGCAAGCGCGCGTATAGATTTCGAGACCGGGCTTAAGCGCTTGAATCGCCCGCGTGTAAGCGCCGGAAGCGATCGTGGCCTCGGTGCCGATCACGCCAATCTTACCCGAGCGCGAGGCCTTGACCGCCGCACGCGCTCCCGGCTCGATCACTCCAACCACCGGCACCATTGTGTCCCGCGTGATCTCGCCAAGCGCGACCGCACTCGAAGTATTGCAGGCTACGACCAACAGCTTGATGCCCTTCGCGAGCAGGAATTCGGTGTTTTCGCGCGAATAGCGGGTGATCACCTCGTTAGACTTGGTGCCGTAAGGCAGCCGTGCGGTATCACCCAGGTAAATAAAGTCCTCGGACGGTAGCAACGAGACGAGCTCCTGCAGCACAGTGAGTCCGCCGATGCCGGAATCGAACACGCCGATCGGACGGATGCGGCCGTCAGTACCTGGAGTCCGCGAAGCGCGCGCTGCCTTGGGTGCGCCATTCGCGGCCGTTCCGTTGGTATGTGCAGGAACGAGACGCCCTGGCTTGCGCGAGGAGCGATGGTTAGTCGTGTCGGTTAGGGTCGCCATGGGGCTTCGGCTGATCGTTCAAGTATCCGCGCGCGGTTGTAGCGATCAATCTCGATCTCGCACTGGAAGGGGCTGCTGCTGAACAAGATCAAGAAGGCGATGCCGCAAGGCCTCGACGCCTTCGCCATCGAGGGCGGAGCATGGAATCGGTTCGACTCCGATTGGCACGAAGCTGCGGAGTGCCGCTCCACGCTGAGAATTGCGGAGCTTATCCCATTTGGTCGCGACGACGATCACCTCACGTCCGCGAGCGCGGACGGCGTCGGCCAAGGCAATTTCCTCTTGTGCGGGACCACGACGCCCATCGATCAGGATAACCAATGAGGCTAGATTCTCGCGTTCCGCCAGGTAATCAAACAGCAGGCTAGTGATGCGGGCAGCATCCGTCCGCGCCATTTTCGCATAGCCGAAGCCGGGCAGATCGACCAGCGTCAGCCTCCCGATAGTATCGAAAAAGTTGATTGAACGGGTGCGGCCGGGGGTCTTGCTGGTGCGCGCCAACCCTTTGACTCCGGTAATGGCATTCAAAAGCGAGCTCTTGCCGACATTGGAGCGGCCCGCCAAGGCGACCTCTATCCGATCAGAGCGCGGGCAATCTGCCAGCGTAAGCGCCGAGCGAGCGAATTTCGCGGTGAGTGCCATCGAATCATGATACGCATCACGGAACGAGTCGGCACGTATGCAATGAGGCGGACGTACGTACGTTCGGTCTAGCGTGCGAAAATGCCGACGAGATCGGTTTGCCTAAGGATATGGCCATGCATCGCGGTCTCGACCTGAGCGGCGTCTGCGTCGCTGGTGAGATTCAGGTTGTCGTCGAGCGCGTAAAGCCTGAAATGGTAGTGATGATCTTTACCCGGGGGCGGACACGGGCTGGTATAACCGGTCTCGCCACCGCCGTTTTGTCCCTGGGTCGCACCGAAAGCGGTCCTGGCGGTTGGAGGGACCCCTTCAGGCATCGCACGGACCGACACCGGGATATCGAAAATGACCCAATGGACAAAATTACCCGAAGGGGCGTCGGGATCCTTGACGATCAGCGCTATGGATTTGGCGGAGGGTGGCACATCGCTCCAAGCCAGAGCAGGCGATATACCATCACCCGAACAGGTGAATCTAACCGGTATATTCGTATTATTAGCGAAAGCGGGACTGCTGAGCGTCAAATTATGCTGCGCAGCCGCGGACTTAGGGTTCGTCAAAAAGGCGATGGCAAAGATGGCTATTAGAAGGTAAGCGTTGCGATTGCACATAATATGACGATGATTTGGTTAAAAGGTTGACCTAAAACCAATAGCCGCGTGGTGAAAGCCCTTGCATCCTCGCGAAAGGTCTTCGACAGTTGATGTTATTAGATACGCGCAGGAGCGTGGCTGAAACCCTTCAAATTCTTTGATCGCCCTCTTGACCCACAAATATAGTTTTCGCTACGTTTGGTGTCGTCAAAACTGCTTTAATACAGCGTAATCGCGGAATGCGACAGTTTCTTAAACCTTGCTCCCGCTGATCGGGGAAGGCTGGGCGCCGTAACAATCGGAGAGTCCATTGTGGCTGAACCTAAATACAATATGCCCCGCGTGATGACCGTGAGAGAGTTGTCAGCCTACTTACGGGTTCATCCGTCAACCATTTACAAGCTGCTGCGGCGAGGCGAACTCCCGGGCTTCCGGATCGGTACCGACTGGCGTTTCAACGCCGAGGTAATCGACCGCTGGTGCCTTGAGCGCAACATGCGGCCCGCTGAAGCCGAGTTTCGTGGGAATTAGCCTCTAAATTCCGTCTTTCGCCTGGTCGAAATGATACGGCAGTGCCGTTTGGCACCGCCGTATCGCCGTTTCTATTTTTTGCGACTGCCCGGCGCTGCAGGTAAATCGACAAGCCGAGGTCCACTAGGCCGTACCTCGATGGCTCGCCCGGCAAGGCTGTCGTCGCGAATCAAAGTGACGACGGCGTCAGCGATGGCGCTCGGCTGCAAGATGGTGGCGGGGACGCCAGTTGGCCGACCCGCTTTGAGCGCAGCCGCCTCCGCTTTTCGTACTAGCGGGGTGTCGACGACACCTGGGCATACGCAGTTAACGCGGATGTTGAGCCGTGAGGCCCACGGGGCGAGCGAATAGGTGAAATTGACCACGCCGGCCTTCGCCGCCCCGTAGACTGGGTCTTCTTTGAACGGATACAGTCCCGCCATCGATGCCGTGTTCACGATGGCCCCGCCGCCGGTCTTTTCCATGATCGGGGCCGCGAGATGACATCCGAGAATGACTCCGACCAAGTCGACTTCGAGCACACGTCGCCAGCGGGCAACGTCAACCGATTGAAAGTTCGGCCGTCCTAGCCCGATACCTGCGTTATTGTAGAGGATATCCAGACGGCCGAAGCGATCGACGGCGGTTTGCAGCATTCGCGCAGAGTCAGTCTCGTTAGTTATGTCGGCTTTGACGAAAGCAGCACGTCCCCCCCTGGCTTCGAGCGATTTGACTGTTTCAGCCCCGAGAGCCTGATCAAGGTCAGCAATCACGACCGCTGCACCCTCGTGGACGAGACGTTCCGCGGTCGCACGGCCGATGCCTGAAGCGCCGCCGGTTATCACGGCAACTTTCCCAACTATCTCCATAACTTAACTCCAGTGGATGAAGGACCATCCGCCCGGTTAGCGGGCAATCGTTCAGCCGATTCGTCCCAGCATCATCCCGGCAATCAGGGCGGTCAGGACGTAGGCCGTTGCGGCTATATATACGACGTCGCGCTCGCGGATGAACAGGATAAGCGTGAAGGCTACACGCCCGAGCGGCACCAGTGTCAGTACTAGGAGGCCGAGGGTCAGCATCGAGTGGGCATCACCGCTCAACGACCCATTAACCAATTCTATGAAGTCTTCAGCCGGGCGGGTTGCAGTTCCTCCCTGCACGAGGCGATAGCGGCTGACGTAATAGGCGGGTTCCCTAATCCCCGTGTAGATCAGGCCGAAAATCAAGATCAAAGTGGCGGCGATCAAGATCGTTCGAAGCAGGAACGGCGTCCATGTGCGCAGGATCTTTTCTTCGTCAGCCTTAGCGTCCATGAGTGATCTCATCAGCGCTAAAGCCCCGAATAGGCGCGCCATCCCATTTCAATAGCGATCAAAATCAGCAGCACGACGAAGAGTTTGCGCAGCGCTTCCGAGGGCAGATGCGGCAGCATCCGGCTGCCGGTCAGCGCTCCTGCGGTCACGCCGAGAGCGACGGGCGCTGCGACCGTGGCCGCAACGTCACCTCGCGATAGAAAGACCAGCGCTCCGGCGCCAGCCGTCACACCGATCATAAAGTTACTGGTGGCGCTCGAAACCTTGAGCGGCAGCCTCATGAAGTAATCCATCGCGGTTACCTTAACCGCACCGGCACCGATACCGAGCAGGCCGGACATTACCCCGGCGACCACCATCAGGACGGCCCCAATCGGCAGGTGGGTCACGCCGTAGCCGACGGTCCTGCCGTGCTCGTCGGTGGTTGTACCGCCGAGTTGGAGGCGTTCGCAGAGCGGATCCGACTTCGAGACGAGCGACTCGCCGTGCCCGCGTAGCGAGAAATAGGCGGATTGGAGCATCATCAGGGCGAACAGCATCTCGAGGACGGGAGCGGAGAAAACGCCCGCCAGATAGGCCCCGGTAAGTGCACCGGTTACGGTCGCACATTCGAGAATCATCGCGACGCGAAGGTTAGTCCAGCCGTCACGCACGAAAGCGACACTGGCGCCCGCGCTGGTCGCGACGACCGAAATCAAGCTGGCCCCGACAGCGACATTCATCGGGATGTGAGCAAGAAGGACGAGCGCCGGAACGATAAAAACGCCGCCGCCAAGACCGGAGAGCGCGCCGACGAAGCCCGCGCCAACGGCCAGCGTGAAGAGGGCCGCGACGATCGTCAGCATGCGCAATCGTTGAGATGAAGGTGCGGCATTAGAGATTCCTGTTGGCGGCGGCCTGCGGACGGAGTTACAAGCCGCGCCAGTTTGGAAAGACGATGTTACAGCCGTTCGTTTGGTGACGGAATGCGGCTCGGCGAGTTCGCAGAGCACCGGCCGGAACCTAGACCGTTGGACGACTAGCGCCGGAACAACACTGACTCACCAATCGGCTGGCCGAGGGCATAGCGGCGGAGCCAGTCGAGCGCGACCTGCGAGGTGAGCAACTTGATCCAGTCGCGAGTCCCGCGCATCTGGAAGCGACGCGAGGCGCGCATGTCTCCGGCGACCAGCGCGACGCATACGGTCCCTACGGGATGGTCCGGTGTACCGCCGCCAGGTCCGGCGACGCCCGATGTTGCGATGGCGACGTCTGCACCCGAACGTTGGCAAGCGCCGGCGGCCATTTCGAGTACGCATTCCTCGCTTACCGCGCCGAATTTAGTAAGCGTCGCCTCGCTGACGCCGAGGATGTTCATCTTCAGTTCATTCGAATAAGTGACGAAATCACCCACAAAATAATTGGAGCTGCCGGCGATATTGGTCAGGCGATGACCGATCAATCCACCGGTGCATGACTCGGCGATTGCGAGCTTGAGGCCGCGTTCGCTGAGGAGCTGGCCGACGACTTCCTCCATCGAGATGTCACCTTCGCCGTAGATGTAACCGCCCACGCGCTCGCGTACGCGATCGCTCAACTCTTCGAGGCGTTCCTCGGCGCGGCCGGGCACGTCTTCGACCATCACCTTCATCGAGATTTGCGGGAAGCTCGCACGAAAGCCGACCTTCGCCTCCTCGGGTTTGATCAATCCGGCGACATCCTGATCGAGGCCAGATTCGCTGATGCCAAAGGTCTGGAAGATGCGCGTGACAAAGATCTTGTCGCTGCCACGATTCAGGCGCAGCCACGGGATAACTTCGTTCTCCATCATCGGCTTCATCTCGCGCGGAACACCCGGCATTACTACGAGATGCGACGTGTGATGGTTGACGAGCACCGGCATGCGAAAGCCCGGCGCGGTACCAAGCGGATTCTGGATAACTTCGGCGGTCTCAGGAAAGAGCGCCTGCTTGATATTGTTTTCAGGCATCACACGGCCGACCGATTCAAAGAGGCGCTTCATGTGATCGATCGATGGCTCGTGACGCCAGAGCTTTTTGCCGGTCAAGCGCGCCACCGTTTCAGTTGTGAGATCGTCGGCGGTGGGACCGATGCCACCCGTCGAGAGCACGACATCACCTAGCTCCATCGCGGTCCGCCACGCCCATTCGAGCCGTTCCGGCACGTCACCGACCGTCAGGACCGCGACCAGGTCGATACCAATCTCGTTTAGTTTGTCGGCGAGATAATTCGAGTTGCTATCTACGACCTTGCCGGTGGTGATCTCATCACCAGTCGAAAGAATCACCGCACGCTGGATCATCAGAGGCTCCTTGTCCTGGGCATCAGGGTTTGTGGCCAAACGCTAAACGGCTTGTTTCAGAGGAGGAGCCGCGCCACCTGCAATATCAGATTGGCATAGATGGCGGCTGCTAAATCGTCAAGCATAACGCCGGCTCCCCCGCGTAACTGACGGTCGATCAGGCTGGCCGGGAAGGGCTTCAGGATATCGAACAGCCGAAAGAGGCCGAACGCCGCTACCATCCATGGCCATCGGACGGGCAGCAGGAACATCGCGGCTACCATCGCCACGATCTCGTCGATAACGATACGCGAACTATCGTGCTGAGCAAAAATCCGCTCGGCCCGCCCGGCGATCCAGCAACCGGCGACAAACATCACGGCAAAAAGCGCTATTGCGATTAATGGCGAGCGGTGGGCGATCGGGGCAAAGACGAACCACCCGAGGAACAGGCCCTCAAGGGAGCCGAAGGTCCCAGGAGCAATTGGGATATAGCCGGCATAGCCACCGGTCGCGGCCAAACTGATTAGAGTTTCCATCGAGATGCGGGCGAACGGGCAAGTTAGCATCTTAAGGCTGGCGCCTGATACAACCCGCGGGGCATCGTCCACTCGTACATTGCGCTAAACGAAGGTTCAACGCGTCGAGTCAATTAGCGAACCTGTTTCCAACCTGATCGTGCTGAGCCTCGCGGACGAGACCGGGAGTCCGTTAGCGACACGCGCGCACGGCCTCGCAGGCGAGGCCTATGCACGGTAATATGGTCGCCATGTTGCGTTTTTTGACCGCCGGCGAATCGCACGGCCCCGAATTGACCGCAGTGATTGAGGGAGCCCCCGCCGGTTTCGATATCGATCTCAACCGTATCAATCACGACCTCGCGCGGCGTCAGAAGGGTTACGGGCGGGGCGGGCGGATGCTGATCGAGAAGGACGAGGTGCGAGTTGCTTCCGGGATCCGCTTCGGCCGCACGATGGGGAGTCCGGTCACATTCATCGTCGCAAACCGCGACTTCAAGAATTGGGAAAAGCGGATGTCGCCCGACCCGGCCGATCGCGGCGACGCCAAGGTCGTCACCCGTCCGCGCCCCGGTCACGCTGATTTGGCCGGCGTGCTGAAGTATAACCTTGAGGATATACGCGACGTTTTGGAACGGGCCTCGGCGCGCGAAACTACGGCGCGCGTCGCGATCGGCGGATTCGCCCGGCAACTGATTGCGCCGTTCGGTGTGACCTTGCTCGGCTATGTCGCCAGTATTGGTGCAACTGAGACCAAGCCTTCCGCCGCTATTCCGATCGACGAGCTTACGCAAATCACCGAGGAATCGCCGGTGCGCGTCGCCGACAAAGAGGCCGAGCGTGCGATGATTGCCGAAATCGATGCGTGCAAGAAAACTGGCGATACACTTGGCGGGATCGTCGAGGTAATCGCGACGGGTCTGCCGATCGGACTCGGTAGCCACGTTCAATGGGATCGCAAGCTCGACGGCCGCCTTGGCCATGCGTTGCTGGGCTTGCAGGCGGTGAAGGGCGTCGAAATCGGACTCGGTTTTGGGGCGGCGCGAGTACGCGGCTCACAACTGCATGACGAGATAGGCTACGACCGTGAACGTCAGCGATTCACCCGCGAATCAAACAATTCCGGCGGCACCGAAGGCGGCATGACCACCGGCGAGCCATTGCGCGTGCGGGTCGCCTTCAAGCCGCTCTCGACGCTGATGCGCCCGCTTAAATCGGCGGATATCCGCAGCAAAGAAGAGGCGGTCGGCGCGATTGAGCGGTCGGACGTATGCGCGATTCCAGCGGCGGCGGTGATCGCCGAAGCGGTGGTGGCGTTCGTGCTCGCGGACGCTTTCCTGGAGAAATTCGGCGGCGACTCATTCACTGAAATTAAGCGCAATTACGAAGGCTACCTCGAACAGGTGCGGGCCTATTAAGCCTTCGCCAACGGCCGCAATGGGCCCACGAGGCTGATTCCATGCCTCCCAAATTGATCCTCACCGGCTTTATGGCGACCGGCAAAACCACTGTGGCACGGGCGTTGGCTCAACGTCTCGGATGGCGGCTGATCGACTCGGACGAGCGGCTGGTCGCGCGGATGGGCAAGCCAGTCGCGCAAATTTTCCGCGACCACGGCGAGGAGCATTTTCGCGCATTGGAGCGGGAAGTGGTGGCGGCGATCGTTGGAGACCGCGAACTTTGTCCGCGGTCAGGCATGCCGCTTCCGGCTGTGATCGCGACCGGCGGCGGCACGCTGATCGATCCGGTGAACTTTGCCACGCTGGAGCGGGTCGGCGTTATCGTCTGCCTGACCGCCCGTCCCGAGGTGATCGCGCGGCGGGTCGGCCGTCACGCAGCTTCGCGTCCGATGCTGACCAAAGGCGGCAAGGCGCTGCCGGTGCGGATCGCCGAATTGCTCGAAGAACGGCGGGCTGCTTATGCCCGCGCGCCAATTAAGATCGATACGTCAGAAGCCGGGGTTACCAAGGTGGCCGAGATGGTCCTCGACGCCTTCGCCAAATATGGGTTGGGCCAATGGAAAGTTTCCGCTTAGAGCTGGGCCGCGACAACCATCCAGTGCATGCCGGGCTCGGCCTCCTCGAACGGGTTGGCGAATTGGCTCTTACAGCCGGGCTTAAGCCGAGCCGCGCCGCGGTGATCACCGACACCAACGTTGCGCGGCTTTTCGGCGATCGCGTATCGCGATCGCTATCAGCGGCTGGCTTCGAGCCATCTGTTATCGAGTTTCCGGCAGGTGAGGCGAGTAAGTCGATCGGCGTGCTCGGCACCCTTTACGATCGGCTGGTCGATAAGCGCCTTGATCGCTCAAGTACGATTCTCGCGCTTGGCGGCGGCGTGACGGGTGATTTGGCGGGTTTTGCCGCTGCAACTTTTCTGCGCGGAATCGCGCTGGTGCAGCTGCCAACAACCTTGACGGCACAGGTCGATTCGGCGCTCGGCGGCAAGACCGGAATCAATCATCCTGCGGCCAAGAATCTAATCGGCAGTTTCTATCAACCTCGCATGATTGTGGCCGATATTGCGGCGCTTCATTCGTTGCCCGATCGCGAATTCCGCGAAGGGCTGGGCGAAGTTATCAAATACGGCGCGATCATGGACGAGCCGATGATTACGGAGCTCGAACGGGCTCTTCCCTCGATTCTACGCCGCGACCCCGATCAGCTTCAGGCAATCGTGAGCCGTTCGCTGTCGCATAAGGCGGACGTCGTGCGGAGCGATGAGCATGAGGGCGGGCGGCGCAAAATCCTCAACTTTGGCCATACGCTAGGACATGCGCTCGAAGTCGTCGCTGGATACGGCAGTTTTCTTCATGGCGAGGCGGTTGGGGCGGGAATGGTTGCGGCAGTGCGCCTGTCGCAAGCCCATGCGGGTCTCAGCGAAGAGGACGGGCGGCGGCTCGTCCGCCTGATCGAGGCGGCGGGTCTACCTACGGCAATCCCCTCCAACTTGCGTGTCGGCGATTTGCTGGAGGCGCTCAAGCTCGACAAGAAACGCGCGGGGGACGGCGTGGAGTTCGTACTAATCGATCGCCTCGGCCATGCGTTTACGCAGAAGCTGGATTTCGATCAGGTGATGGCGACGCTGCCTCGAGCCTGATCAGGACATTCCTCACAGCGAGCGCTCCGCAACGGATGTGTCAGCGCTGGAACTCCAAACCCCGCGCGTTAAGCATCCTCGAAATTGCCCATAGGCTTGAATTTCCCGCGAATGCCGATATGGTGCGGGCCGAATCTATCGAGTTTCAGCCGCGTTCAACCAGTGCGCATCCAGGTGGTGAGGAGGCTCCGCAATGAAATTCGGACTCTTAACACTCTTCGACCATTATGCTGAGGATTGCTCCGAGGAGCAGTACTACAAAAATTTCTTTGACGAGGCGGCCTACGCCGAAGAGTTGGGTTTCGACTCGATCTGGATCGGAGAGCATCACTTTTGCCGCTACATTTGTCCGTCGCCCCAGATAATCGCGGGTGGACTCGCGCAAAGAACTAAAAAGATTCGGATTGGCACGTCCATCGCGCTGCTGCCCCACCATGATCCGATCCGTCTGGCAGAGGATTACGCCCTGGTCGATTTGCTGAGTGGCGGACGGCTGGATTTCGGCGTGGGACGGGGCTTTATCAAGGCGACTTACGACGGTTTCAACCAAGCGATGAGCGAGAGCCGAGGCCGTTTCGACGAATGCCTCGACATTATCGAAGGAACTTGGCGGCAGGAGGATTTTTCTTACGAGGGGAAGTTCTACCGTGCGAATCATGTGACGATTCTGCCGCGCCCGTTGCAGCGTCCGGCGCCACCGATTTTCATGGCGGCGGC
>DATKPK010000055.1:0-5098 GCA_035524095.1 Binataceae bacterium (SeqCode)
AAACGGCTGCGCTTTGTTCATCCTTACGCTGCTCGTCCGGCCACAACGATCTTGATTGAAGCGCGCAAACGCGGCAGGATCGAAACACTGATCGCGCCTCCGCTGATTCTCTATGACGCCCCGGGCGTCTACACTCTCGAGGCCCGCCGCCTCGTACTTGGTCCGCCTTAGCATGCCACGGCTCTCGGCCGTTTAGACGCCACTCCGATTGCTCTCGCTTTTCGAGCGCACACATAATCAACCGTCCTAGGGAGAATCTAAGCATGCCACAGACCTTGACTGTTGGAATCGTGCTCTTCGAGGGCTTTGAACTCCTCGACGTTTTCGGTCCTTGCGAGGCCTATGGCAGCTCTAACGCGGGCGGCGCATTCAAACTCGCGACCGTCGCTGCTGAAGCTGGCCCGGTGGCAAGCGCGCAAGGACCGGCCACCGTCGCCGACTACCCCTTCGACGCCGCACCAAGTCTCGATTTGATTCTCGTCCCTGGCGGTATCGGGACCCGCCGCGAAGTTAACAATCCGGCCCTCCTCGAATGGCTGCGCACCCGTGCCGCCGAAGCCTCCATTGTCACCTCAGTATGCACCGGGGCCGCGTTGCTCGCTCGCGCCGGCCTGCTCGACGGTCGCAGCGCGACCACGAACAAGCGCGCCTTCGCCTGGGTCGTCAGCCAAGGCCCCGCCGTCAATTGGGTCAAACAGGCGCGATGGGTAGAGGACGGCAAGTTCGCAACTTCCTCCGGCGTCTCCGCGGGAATCGATATGGCACTTGCGTTGATCGCACGCCTCGTAAGCGCTGATGCTGCCGAGGCCGTCGCCATGACAATGGAATACGAATGGCATCGCGACCCCGCCTGGGACCCCTTCGCGAAAATCCACGGCCTCGTGTGACCATCGCGGGTAGACCGCATCGGCTTGCCTCGCGAGCGTTGAGCTTCACCCTGTGTACCGCGCTAAAATGACGCCATCACCAGTTGCTGACGAGCCAACTGCTGTACCGCATACACGGATTCCGCTCCGCCTTTTCGACGAAGGGAAATGCTCATGTTCAATGGCACCAAGGTCATCGACGTTGACGGTCACGTGATGGAGCCTAACGAGCTCTACGACCAATATCTCGAGGAAAAGTACAAGCCTGACCTCGCCGAATTGAAGCAACAGGCCGAGCGCCTGCCCTCGAAGTTCTTCTTCGGCATCTTCCATCAGCTCAACACTGGCCGGCCGCTCGGCGTACCGCATCCGGACCAACCACTGGTCCGCACCGGACGCAAGCCGCACGGCGAAAAGCCAGATATGCGCGGCGGCTACGATCCGCACGTCCGCATCAAGGATATGGACCGCGAGGGTATCGACATCGCCGTGCTGTTCGCGACGGTCGTCTCCAGTTTTTGCGCCCTAAAGACACTCGATTTCGAGGTCGCCATGATCGGCGCGTACCATCGATGGCTCGCCGCCTATTGTTCCGCCTATCCAACGCGCCTAAAGGGCGTGGCCGTCGTCCCGATGCGCGACGGTGAGCGGGCAGCCGAACTCATCCGCAAGGTCGCGCGCGAACCTTGGGCCGCCGGCATCTACCTGTCGGGGCATATCGAGGACAAGTTGCTCGACCATCCAGATTTTCACCCTATTTGGCAGGCCTGCCAGGACACCGATCTGCCGGCCTGTTTCCACGGTGGCACGGCGCGCCCGCCCTACGGGATGGGCACCTTCGAGATGACCAACAACCTGTTTTTGCAGCACTCCGCGACCAACCCATTTGAGATGATGCGGGCAATTGGGGCACTCATCGGCGGTGGTGTGATGGACCTCTACCCGAAGCTGCGTGTCGCTATTCTCGAAGCCGGTGTCGGCTGGCTCCCCTATTGGATGGAGCGTCTCGACGAGCATTACGAGCTGATGCCCGAATACGTCCCCTTCTTGCGCCGAAAGCCGTCCGAGGTCATCCGCTCCGAAAATTTCTTTATCTCATGCGATCCCGATGAGGAGACGCTGCCGTTCGTCGCCAATTTCGTCGGCCCGGAACATATCCTTTATGCTTCTGACTATCCGCATTTCGATGGCCGCTTCCCCGACACGGTCAAGCTCACGGCGCGCCCGGAAGTCTTTCCAGCGGAAGTCCAGCGCAAAATTCTGTGGGACAATCCTCGCCGCCTTTACACGCGGCTGAGCTAGCCGCGATTCATCGAAAAATCACCACCAAAGGGATGACGGATTCGCACAAGACCCTATATGATGGAGCACAAGTGCAAACCCTGAGGGCGGTGCCGTCTCGTACTGGCAACCTGTCCCGCATCGCGCTAAGTTCCCAAGCCGGGCAGCTAGCGCTTTGATTGCCCCAGCGGCTGACTCGATAGACGAGCGAGAGGTTTCGACATGACCCAACTTGAAGCTGCACGCCAAGGCATTATTACCCCTCAGATGCTTGAAGTGGCCGAGGACGAAGGCCTCACCGCTGAAGAAATCCGCGCGCTGGTAGCGACCGGCGAAGTCGTCATCCCGCACAACCAACACCACGATTTCCGTGCGATCGGTATCGGCCGTAAGCTGCGCACCAAGGTCAACGCCAATATCGGCGCGTCCAACTTCCATCAACTCATCGGTGAGGAAGTCGAAAAGCTTTACACTGCCGTCCGCTACGGCGCCGACTCTGTGATGGACCTCTCGACGGGTACCGACCTCGACCGTATCCGTGCCGAAATCCTCTCTCGATGCAGTGTGATTCTCGGCACTGTACCGATTTACCAAGTCGCTTCCGAGCGCTCGATCATGGATCTCGAGGCGCCATTCTTCCTTGAAGTGATCGAGCGCCAGGCCCGTCAGGGTGTCGATTACATGACACTGCATTGCGGCGTGACACGCGACAGCGTCAGCAAGCTGCGCGGGCACAACCGCATCGAGGGTATCGTCAGCCGCGGCGGCGCTCTCCTTGCCGCTTGGATCGAGCGCACCGGCAATGAAAATCCGCTTTATGAGCATTTCGACGAGGTCTGCGCGATTCTGCGCGAGCATGACGTCACTATCTCACTCGGCGACGGCTTGCGTCCCGGCGCCACCGGCGACGCGACTGATCGCGGCCAGCTCGCCGAATTGCTGGTGCTCGGCGAATTGACTGAACGCGCTCGTGCCTTGGGCGTCCAAGTTATGATCGAAGGCCCCGGCCATGTTCCGCTCGACCAGATCGAAGCCAACGTCAAGCTGGAAAAGCGTGTATGCGGCGGTGCGCCCTTCTATGTGCTCGGCCCCCTGACCTGCGACGTCGCTCCTGGCTACGATCACATCACTGGAGCGATCGGTGGCGCGATCGCCTCCGCCGCCGGTACTGATTTCCTCTGCTATGTTACGCCGGCCGAGCATCTGCGCCTGCCCGATCTCGACGACGTGCGCGAGGGCGTCATCGCCACCCGCATCGCCGCCCACTCCGGCGACTTGGTCAAAGGCGTTCGCGCCGCCAAGCTGTGGAACGACCAGATGTCGCGCTATCGCAAAGCACTGAACTGGGAAGGCATGTATGCGATGGCGATGGATCCGGATAAGGCCCGCCGCTACAAAGAAGAAAGCGAGGCTGCCGGTTCCAACGTTTGCACGATGTGTGGCTCGCTCTGCTCAGTGAACGTCGATAACGCCGCGATCAAATTCACGCGCCGGCGAGCCCTAGAAGAGGTGGAAGTCAATGCCGCGGCAGGTTGAAGAATTACGCAAAGGCGGCATCCTTCCGGCCTTCAACGTCGTCCTGCGCGATCAGCATGGCGCATCGCGAAGGCTGCTCGACTTCGTTGGCACGCCTATGGTCTTGTTCTTCTACCCGAAGGACGAGACACCTGGCTGCACCGTCGAAGGCAAGGAGTTCCGTGACCTTCATGCACAGTTCACTGAGCTTGGCTGTGCGGTAATCGGCATCAGCACCGACTCAGTCGCCTCGCATCGCGCCTTTGCCGCCAATCATGGCTTCCCATTCATTCTTCTATCGGACGAGCAGGGCGAACTCGCTCGAGATTTTGGTGTTCTCACCGACGGTGTCGCGGAACGCGCGACCTTTGTCATCGACCGTGACGGCCGCGTTGCGCACGCCTTTCACGGCGTCAATCCGCGCGGTCACGCCCAACAGGTTCTCCGCTTCGTCCGTACTTTGATCGAATCCCACCTGATGATTGGCGGCTAACTTTCCGACATTGACGCCGACAACAAGCCGCCATTCGGACTGTGCTTTTGCTAAAAGAAGGTCTTGGTGATCTTCATCACGCCGTTGACCAAATCGTCGACTTGTTCCTTTGTCGGCTCTGTTGCTTTGTGGTGATCGCACAAGTTCCGGATGTCTGCCAGATGCTGCACGAAGCGCCACTCTAAAGTGTCAATCGCATTCGCCGCTTTGAGAGTCTCATTGAGGTCCGCAATGCTAGGGACTTTCTTTGAAACTTTTAGGTTGTGACTATCACAAACCTGTTTGAGGTGTCGTTCGAGGACGACACCTGCTAAAGCACCAGCCGCTCGCGTAAACCCATGCTTCGCGAGTTCTTTCGCCGCGTCGAGCTCTGAATCAAACAGATCTGCTTGGACCAACTGACGGATGTCGAAAAGAGAGCTTTCAAATCGCGCTTTTACTGATTTCAAGATTGAGAGCTGTTGGCGAAATTGAGGGATAGCCGCATCCGGTGCGACAATCTTCTGCTTGTCCCAGCGAGTGACGTTTAGCCCTTGCAGATAGTCTTCGATTCGATAGCTATCGTAGCTTATCTCTTTGCGTGGTTTAGGTTTCTCATAGTGACGAACGAAGTCCGCGAGTCTATCAGGTAGAAGTTGCTTAATTAGAACCTTCGCCTCCGAGTACCAAGACTGATAAGTTTCTGCGAAAGTCGGCAGGTCTTCAATGATCTTGCTGGCCTTATCGCCAAATGCCTGTCTGACAGCTTCGTCCGTCTCCTTAGGAAAGCACTCTCGCTGCATGCTGAGATGAAGTTGCTCTCCCAACTTAATCAGAGCCTCAACGTCGCGCTTATAACGATCTACATTTGTCACGATTTATAACTCGTCCGGAGTCCCTTTTTGACGGACTTGTGAACCCCAGTGGTAGCATCGCCCACTATATCTCTCTCTGTTTGGCCTTT
>DATKPK010000056.1:0-51846 GCA_035524095.1 Binataceae bacterium (SeqCode)
ACGCTAAACCCGGCCAGAGCGATATGTTCGAATCCGCTGACAAACCTGCCAAATGAGCCTAGTTCGGTGACCTCAGCAAGGCGGGTTTCGCGATCGCTGGAGAAACCCGCTTGCTCAGAGTAAATCTGACGACGTTCGTTCCCCGGGGACGACGGGAGGCATGTCATGGCCGAGGCTGGAAAGAATATCGACTGGGACAAGGTAAAGGCCTTCGCTGGTCTGATGACCAACGACATCGGTGCTGCGATGCAGGGGGCGTTGACCTATATCGGCGACCGGCTCGGAATCTTCAAGGAGCTGGCCTCGGCTCCCGCTACCGTAAATGAATTGGCCGAGCGCACCAGTCTTAACGAGCGCTATCTGCGAGAGTGGCTGGGTGCGGTGACGGCGGCGCGTTACGTCGATTACGACCCTGCGACAGCGCGTTTTTCCATCTCACCTGAGCACGCCATGATCCTCGCAGATGAAACTTCGCAGTTCTATATGGGCGGTTTCATGCAAATGATCGTGCCAGAAGTCGCGATGGCCCCGAAGCTGATGGAATCCTTCCGCACCGGCCGCGGCCTGCCCCAGAGCGAATATCCACCCGAAGTTTTCGAGGCCATCGAGCGTGGCTCCGCGCCAATCTATCGTCATCAGCTATTGCGCAAATGGATTCCCGCCATGCCCGAAGTCGAAGCGAAGCTGAAAAATGGAGCTGTCGCGCTTGACGTCGGATGCGGCAGCGGGCGCGCTGCCATGGCGCTGGCAGGCGCCTTCCCTAATTCGCAATTTCACGGGTACGACGCCCATCCGGGGTCGGTCGAGAGGGCGCGCGCCAATGCTGTCGCGGGTGGTTTCGCTTCGCGGACGAGCTTCGACGTAGTCGATTGCACCAAGCTTCCCACTGGAAAATTCGACTTCATCACCGCCTTTGACGTGATTCACGACTCAGTCAATCCAGTTGGGTTGCTTTCGTCGATTCGCGGGGCCCTGAAGCCCGACGGGTCTTTCCTGATGGTCGAAGTGAACGTCTCGGCCCAGCTGGAGGATAACATCAACCCGATGGGCCGGATGATGTACTCGGTCAGTACCCTCTATTGCATGACCGTATCGCTAGCCCATGGCGGCGCTGGCATTGGTGCCTTGATGGGCGAGCCAAAAGCGCGCGAACTGGCTACCGAGGCTGGCTTTAGCAAGTTTACGCGGCTGCCGGTGAAAGACGCCTTCTCGGTTCTCTACGAGCTTCGTCCGTAAGTCCGATCGGTTGTTTGCTTAATCGACTTTGAGTTTGGCGCGGAGCCGATTCATCACCGGCTCCGGCACTAGCTCGGGTAGTCGCTTGCCATAGCCCGCGACCTCTTTGATCAGGCGCGAGGCCGTGAAGAATAGCTTCGGATTGGCAAACAGAAAGATCGTCTCGATACCGGTATCCATCTGCTTGTTCATGTGCGCCATCTGCAGCTCGTAGTCAAAATCCGTCACTGCGCGAAGGCTGCGAATGATCACGTGGGCGCCGATCCGTGTCGCGTAATCGACCGAAAGACCGCTGAATTTATCGACGCGCGCACGCGGCTCCAGGTCTTTAATGCTCTCGCGGATCATCTCGACGCGCTCATCGGCGGAAAACAACGCCGTATCCTTATGAGGATTATAAGCGACCGCCACGATCACCTCGTCGAAAATAGCGACGCTGCGCCGGATAATGTCGGCGTGGCCATTGTGGATAGGGTCGAAGCTGCCTGGATAAATAGCAATTGAGGGTACGGTATCTTTGCTCTTGCTCATGGTCGCGCTGCGGTATACTAGGCCGGCGATTTTTCTAGGCGCCGGTATAACATGATGCGGTGATCGCCCACGGTTGCTTCACTGATACATTCAAGTCCGTCTGGCGTCGCCGGAACAACCGCATCCTCGGCCTGGCGCGCCACCGCCCATCCGCGTGGTGCGTTAAGGTCGAATTGAACCAGTGCCGCCAGAACCTCGCCCGTTATATCATTTGCATAGGGCGCGTCGATAAAAACCAACTCGAAACGCTCATGCGCCGCGCCGAGTCCGGCGAGCGCCGTCATTACGTTCTTCGCGACAATTCGACCGCGCGTCTGAAAGCCGAAGGTGCGCAGATTCTTGAGTATGGAATTCGTCGCTGTTCGCGCCGTATCCACAAAGGTCGCACTGGCCGCGCCGCGTGACAAGGCTTCGAGCCCAAGCGAGCCACTGCCTGCGAACAAGTCAAGCACCCGCGCGCCGCTCATATCAAAGCGAGCGCTCAGCCGCGAGAAGATCGAGGTACGAACACGCGCGGTCGCCGGGCGCGTATTAAGTCCGCGTGGCGCATCTATCCGCCGGCCATGAGCCTCGCCCGCAATCACTCGCATTTAACCTCTCATACCTTTTGCGCCAGCGCCGTACAGGCTAAGCTTTGACCGCCTGGCTGAATTCGCCTGGCACGGCTAGCCCAAAACTGGACGGGTTTGACGGGAACATAACGCAGTTAAACAGGAAGCCGCAAGTTTCATAAAGCTTTAATTTTGCACGCCTTACGAATCAGAGACTCTGGCGTACGCGAAAAATTTGAGCTACCTAATCATACGGTCAAAACAAACCGCCTGAATTCTGGCGCCGAGTCCGAGCTAAATCCGACGAGTCTACCTTCCGGTGTTTATTGAACTACTGATTGGCGCGATCAAGGCGATCGTGGTCGTGCTCGTGGTCCTGAACCTGACCGCCCTGATGTTGTGGTTCGAGCGCAAAGGCGCCGCGCTTATCCAGGATCGGATTGGCGCCAACCGCGCGAATGTCCTCGGGATCGGTAAGCGTCTTGGCATGCCGAACTTCGGCATGGTCAATACGATTCTTTGCGACCCGATCAAGATGTTCATGAAGGAAGACTTCGTGCCGGACGGCGCGGACCATTTCCTGCACGGACTCGCACCATTTCTGGCGCTTTTCCCTGTGATCGTGACCTTTGCCGTTGCTCCGATGAGCGATATTTTGCGCATCGGCCGCTATACGATCGATTTGCAGCCGGCCAATCTCAACGTCGGCGCGCTCTACATTCTCGCGACCATCGGAATCGGCGTTTATGGCGTCGCCCTCAGCGGATGGTCCTCGAACAATCGCTGGGCGCTGCTGGGTGGAATCCGCGCCACCGCGCAGATGATTTCCTACGAAATTGCCCTCGGCCTCGCGATACTGGCGGTGGTCGTCTCCTACGGCTCGCTCGACCTCCAGACCATCTGCCGCCATCAGGGTGGCGTATGGTTTGGTTTCCTTCCACGATGGGGAATCCTGCTCCAGCCCGTTTCATTCATCCTGCTCATGGTCGCCGGGATGGCCGAGTCCAAACGCGTGCCGTTTGACCTGCCCGAAGCCGAATCCGAGCTTATCGCGGGTTATTTCACCGAATATTCTGGCGGTAAGCAGGCCGTCTTTATGATGACCGACTTCGCCGAAGTCGTTCTCGTGGCGATGCTTGCGACGACCTTTTTCTTCGGCGGATGGCAGGTGCCATGGCTTTATCGAGACGGCTTTCATTTTCCCGGCGGCGGCCATTTTTTGGTGCCGAATCTGATCGTAGCGGTGCTTGAATTCATCGCGTTCTGGGTCAAAGTGGTTGTCCTGTGCTGGCTGCAGATATTGGTTCGGTGGACGCTGCCACGCTTCCGTTATGACCAACTGATGCGTCTGGGATGGAAAGGCCTTGTTCCGATTGGTTTGGCGAATCTAGTGGTGACAGCCTTCGTCGTAGTCGTGGCAGGAGCAAAGTAAGCAATGCCAGTCTGGCTCTTTATTTTCCTCGCGGCGTTGGCGGTGATTTCCGCGCTGGGCGTTATTCTCCAACGCAATCCCGTCCATTGCGTGCTTGCCCTCGCGCTCGTTCTGATCGACATGGGCATACTCTTCATCGGGTTGGGAGCTGAGACGGTAGGCTTTCTGCAAATCATCGTCTATGTGGGCGCGATCATGGTTCTCTTCCTCTTCGTCATCTGGCTGTTGAATATCCAGACGGAAGAGAGAACCTCCGAAGGCCACCTCGGACTGAAATTCTTTGGCGCGATCGCCGCCGCAGCTTTGATAGCCGAGTTCTTCGCGATTTTCCTGAACACTCCCGCTGCAATGACGCCGCGCCCACTGCCCGTTGACTACGGATCAATCGCGAGCCTCGCTCATCTTCTGTTCTCCAGTTATCTGGTGGCCTTCGAAGTCACCTCCGTACTGCTGTTGGCCGCGATTGTCGGAGCGATCGCGTTGGCTCGCCGCGTCCAACGAGCCGGCGAGACCGTCATTCATCAACTGAGCAGCAGCGTCACCAGTACGGAAAAAGCCGCATGACGCCGGTCAGCTTCTATATGGTCCTAAGCGCAATCCTGTTCGCGATCGGCGTGGCCGGGGTGATGATCCGCCGTAACATCATAGTGATGTTCCTTGCCGTCGAGCTCATGCTGAACGCCGTCAACCTCGCTTTTATCGCGCTAGGCCGGAGAATTGGCTCAATGGATGGCCAGGTGATCGTCTTTTTCGCGATGACCGTCGCCGCCGCTGAAGCCGCTGTGGGCCTCGCTTTGATCATCGCCTCCTTCCGCAATCGCGAAACCTTGAATGCCGACGAATTGAATCTTCTCCGTTGGTAACGAACAGGCGCTGATCGACCATGACGCAAGATTTTCCAGCCTTGGGCCTGATTCTGCTCTTTCCTGCCCTCGGCGTCGTTTTCAACTTGTTCTGGGGCAATCGCGCGGGCCGCTCGGCAGTAAATTTCGTGGCGCCGGCGGTGATTTTCATACCGTTCGCAGTCGCGCTTTGGGCTTTTTTCACTTTGCTTCAACTGCCGCCTGGCTCCGCGCTGACGTTCGGCCTGTGGCGCTGGATCGAGGCGGGTCCTTTCCACATCGACCTCGGACTTCGCATCGACGCGTTGTCGGCGATAATGACCTTGGTCGTCACCGGCGTCGGTGCGTTTATTCACGTCTATTCCGTCGGCTACATGGCGCACGACGAGGATTACGCCCGCT
Source organism: Binataceae bacterium (SeqCode) (assembly GCA_035524095.1). Taxonomy (GTDB): domain Bacteria; phylum Desulfobacterota; class Binatia; order Binatales; family Binataceae; genus DATJUF01. The sequence goes on from DATKPK010000056.1 coordinate 4,995, forward strand.
TCTTCACCTATATGAACCTGTTCGCCTTCTCGATGCTCGTGCTGGTGCTGGCGGACAATCTTCTCCAGATGTTCATCGGATGGGAAGGCGTGGGCCTCTGTTCGTATCTGCTAATTGCCTTCTGGTACGAGAACCCGGAATTCGCGTACAACGGCCGCAAGGCCTTCATCGTCAATCGGATTGGCGACGCCGGCTTTGTGCTCGGCATCTTTACGATTGTCGCCTGCTTGGCGGCACATAACGTCTGGACCTTGAACTTCGCTGAGATGCAGCAGCACGCCGCGATGCTCGAACCGGTTGCGGTCCTCGCTGGCCTGCTTCTTTTCCTCGGTGCAACTGGCAAGTCGGCGCAGATTCCGCTTTACGTTTGGTTGCCAGACGCGATGGTTGGTCCGACTCCGGTCAGCGCTCTGATCCACGCCGCCACAATGGTCACGGCTGGCGTCTACATGATTGCGCGGTTGCATTTCCTCTACATCTTCGGCCCCGAGGCCATGGAAACGGTTGCGGTGATTGGCACAGTGACGGCATTCTTCGCCGCGACTGTTGCAATCGTTCAGTCCGATATCAAACGGGTACTCGCCTACTCGACGATTAGTCAGATCGGCTACATGATGCTGGGGGTCGGCAGCGGCGCATTCGCGGCAGGCATCTTCCATCTGATGACCCACGCCTTCTTCAAAGGGCTGCTGTTCCTGTGTTCGGGATCAGTCATCCATGCGCTGGAAGGCGAGCAGGACATGAACAAGATGGGCGGCCTGCGTCATAAACTGCCGATAACGTTCGCCACGATGCTGATCGCGACGCTCGCCATCAGTGCGATTCCGCCGTTTGCCGGTTACTTCTCGAAGGACCTGGTCCTCGAAGGGGCCTATACCTCCGGCCATGTGTGGCTTTGGATGCTCGGCGTAATCACGGCTGGTATCACCAGCTTTTACATGTTCCGGCTGATCTTCATGACCTTCTACGGTGAATCGCGCGTCGACGACCAAAAGGCTAACCACGTACATGAATCGCCACCCGTGATGACGATTCCGCTGATGGTGCTCGCAGGTTTTTCCATCATCGGCGGGTGGGTCGGACTGCCTGATTGGCTGCTCTGGGGTAACGCCTTCAAACGTTTCCTTGCTCCGGTATTTAACTTTGTGGCGCTAACGCCGGGTCATGCGGTTGCGATCGGAGGCGCCGAAACTCTGCCAGTCACAACGAGCCTTATGCTGAGTCTGATCGCGCTCGGTGCTGGGACTCTCGGCATCGTGATTGCCTGGATTTTCTACATCCAGAATCCATCGCTGCCCGGACGGATTGGCGAATCGCTGCATGGAGTCTACGAACTGCTCTGGCATAAGTACTACATCGACGAGTTGTATAATCTCTTTGTCACGCGGCCCTTGTTCTGGATCTCTGATGTTGTCTTGCATCGCACCATCGACCGAGGCCTCATCGATGGGCTCGTCAATGGAACAGGCCTCGCCGTCGAAGAAAGCGGTGAGGGAGTACGCCAAACCGAAACTGGCAACCTGCAACACTATGCCTTTGCCTACCTGATCGGCGTGGTCGCCGTCGTCGCCTACTACGTCTACTTGGTGATTCGCTGATGGACGGCTTTTTGCTGACCGCTTTGATTTTTATTCCGCTGCTCGGCGCTTTCGGTGTACTGATGCAAAGCGATGAGCAGGTTATCTGGCGTTCGGCTTTTATCTTTTCACTGATTCCGCTTGCCCTCAGTTTTTATCTATTTTTCGCCTTCCAGCCGAACGTCAGTACTTATCAATTTGTCGAGCGCTACTCGTGGATTCCACAATTTGGGATCTCCTATCACCTCGGCGTCGACGGTATCAGCCTATTCTTGGTGCTCCTCACCACGATCCTGATTTCGCTTTCATTGCTCTACTCCGCAGGCGGTGACATTGAACTGCGCGCTCGCGAATTCTGTTTCATGATGCTCGCGCTCGAGACCGGCCTGCTCGGCACTTTGCTCTCACTCGATCTGTTTCTCTTCTATGTTTTCTGGGAAGTGATGCTGGTGCCGATGTACTTCTTGATCGCCATCTGGGGCCACGGCGACAAGCTCTACGCCACCTTCAAATTCATTCTCTTTACGATGACCGGTTCGCTGCTAATGCTTGTAGCGATTCTCTATCTGGCCGGCGCCGCGCGTACGCAATTGGGCCAACTCAGCTTCGACTTACCCGAGCTTTACCGGTTGAGCTTCACGCCTACCGAGGCGCGATGGCTCTTCGCCGCCTTCGCACTCGCCTTCGCTATTAAAGTTCCAATGTGGCCGGTGCACACTTGGCTGCCTGACGCCCACACTAACGCGCCGACTGCGGGTTCGGTAATCCTCGCAGGCGTGATGCTCAAACTGGGTACCTATGGCTTTCTCCGCTTCGCGATTCCGCTCTTTCCCGAAGTCGCCATCGAAGCGACACCTCTATTTATGGCTTTGGCGGTCGTGGGTATCGTCTATGGCGCTTTGGTCGCGATGGTGCAGGCAGACCTCAAGCGGGTAGTAGCCTACTCCTCGGTCAGTCATCTTGGTTTCGTCATGCTGGGGATCTTTGCCTTGAATCCGCAGGGAGTAGACGGTGCGGTCTACCAGATGCTCAATCACGGCGTCTCGACCGGCGGCCTGTTCCTGTTGGTCGGCATGATGTACGTCCGGCGGCATACGCGGGAAATTTCCGAGTTCGGTGGGCTCTGGAAAGTCGTGCCAGTGTACGCTGCGATTTTCATGGTGGTGATGCTTTCCTCGATCGGGCTGCCGGGTCTCAACGGCTTCATCGGCGAATTCCTAATCCTGCTTGGCACCTATCTCCATTCCAACTTCGCCGCGATCATCGCAGTCTCAGGGTTGATCCTTGGTGCCCTCTACATGATGTGGGCTTATGAACGCGTGATGTGGGGACCGATCAGCAAAGTCGTCAATAAAACCATCAGCGACCTGACTCCGCGCGAAATCAGCGTAATGTTGCCTTTAATCGCCCTGATGCTGTTTATGGGCCTCTATCCCAAGCCGTTGCTGGAGCGCATCGAGCCATCGGTTGGCGTCTTGCTGAGCCGTGTTGCTGATGCTCGCGCCCGCCTTGACGAGGCCAATCATCACTACGCCGGGTCCCATCCTATCTACGCCATGGCCTCGCCGGAAAATTCGACCGGTATAAAATGAACGAGTTCACGCTAGCCTCGATTAACTTTGCCTGGCTCCCCATCCTGCCGCTGATCGCAATCGCGCTCGGCGCGATGGTCATAATGCTCGCGGGAGTTCATGTCGACGACGAGGATAGCAGCGGACTCGGCATCATCGCCCTGCTGACTCTACTGGCGGCGTTCGTCTTGACCGCCTTGAACTTTGGCGCGAACGCTCTGACCTTCGGAGGCTCCCTCGCGCTCGACGACTATTCGGCTTTTTTCGAACTCTTGATTATCGTCACCACGGCGATCACTGTCGCGATGTCGCTCGACTACGTTGCCGATAACGGCCTGGCGGGCGCCGAGTATTACGCCCTCATACTGATGGCCGCCCTCGGGATGATGCTGATGGCAGCCGCAGGCGATCTGATCATCATTTTCCTTGGCCTCGAAACGATGTCGATCGCGGTCTACGCTTTGGCGGGGTTCATGCGGCGCGACGTCCGCTCGAACGAAGGCGGACTCAAATATTTTATCCTGGGGGCCTTTTCGACGGGATTTCTGCTCTATGGCATCGCGCTGATCTACGGTGCCACCGGAACGATTCAATTGAACCCGCTTCGCGCGGCGCTCTCGGCCTATATGGCCACAAACCCGTTGCTGCTCCTCGGCGTCGGCATGCTGCTAATCGGTTTCTGCTTCAAGATAGCAGCGGTTCCCTTCCACATGTGGACACCGGACGCTTACGAAGGGGCACCAACGCCGGTCACCGCCTTTATGGCGGTGGGGGTTAAGATTGCCGCGTTCGCGGCATTCCTGCGCATCTTCCTGATTCATCTCGCTCCGATCAGCGAGCGTTGGACGATGGTGCTGTGGGTGATCGCAGCGCTGACGATGACCGTAGGCAATCTAAGTGCCTTGGTGCAGACTAACATGAAGCGGATGCTGGCCTATTCAGCCATCGCACATGCCGGTTACATCCTCGTCGGGGTCGCGGCAGCGCCGAGCGTCGCCGCCGGTGGCGCGATTCTCTACTATCTTCTTGGCTACGCCTTCACCAATCTGGGGGCGTTTGCTGTGGTGATCACGGTCGAGCGGCGCAATCGGCTTGGCGGTTTGATCAGTGATTATCGGGGCCTCGCAAGCACCAACCCCGTCTTAGCAGCGGCTATGACCTTCTTCATGTTGTCGTTAACCGGCGTCCCGCCGCTCGCCGGTTTTGTCGGTAAATTCTATGTGCTTTCAGCCGCAATAAACGCTGGCCTGGTATGGCTGGTCGTGCTCGCAGTGATTAACAGCGCGATCTCGGCTTATTACTACATCGGCGTGGTGGTCGCGATGTATGCGCAGGAGGGTGGAGCCCCCGCGCCACGCATGACTGCGCATCCGGGTTTGCTGATTAGCATAGCCGTTGCTGTAGCCGGCACTATCCTGATTGGCCTGCTGCCACAGCCCTACATGAGCGCCGCTGTTAACGCGTTCGCTGCAGCAGTGGGCCATCCCGGCTATGCCACCGCGACCGCGATGCTTCCGTAACAATCCTTTGTGAAATTCATAGCGGATGGCCGGTGAGTCCGGTGTGTGCGGTGACGCCGCCGTCCGCCACCACGATACTGCCGGTCATTAGTGAGGCATCGTCAGACGCGAGGAATAGCACGACGCGTGCGATCTCTTCCGGTTCGCCGAGGCGTCCCATCGGATGCTTCTCCTCGCTGTTCTTGCGCGCCCGCTCGGGGTCGCGCGAACGATTGATGATGCCGTTGAGCACCGCCGGCGTCGCAATCATGCCGGGACACACGGCGTTGATCCGGATCTTCTTGCGCGCATATTCTATCGCGGCGCTTCGCGTCAGATTGACCACTCCACCCTTAGCAGCATTGTACGCGCCCATCCGATAGTCCCCGCCAAGGCCTGAAATCGAAGCGGTATTGACGATCGCCCCGCCCCCTTGCGCCAGCATCTGCGGAATCGCAAAGCGCATCCCGTAAAAGACCCCGGATAGGGTTACGTTAATCGTCTTGTGCCAGCCTTCGATACTCATTTCGCCGACTGCGCCGCTAGTCGTGTAAAACGCGTTGTTGAAGAGGATATCGAGTCGGCCAAAGCGCTCGGCTGTGAACTTGACCATCGCTTCAACTTGCTCTGGGGCACCTACGTCGGTTTTCAGGAAGGCGGCGGAGGAGCCAAGATCCTTGCTGACGCGCGTCCCACCGACTTCGTCGATATCAGCGATAACTACGGTCGCGCCTTCCGCCGCGAATAGCCGGGTGGTGGCCTCGCCAATGCCCGATCCACCCCCGGTAACTACTGCAATTTTGCCATCAAGCTTTCCCATTTCGCTTCCTCGTGGGCTTCGTTGTGAGCCGATCTTTTGCATAGCTGGCCCTGATACTCAGAGGCTGGCCCTCATGCGCCATGTTTGACCCGGTGGCAAGGCATCCCTTCAACTAGTCGCGCGTGACCGTTTGGCCTTCGGTTTGGTCCGCGCCGCGCTACGTGCACGACCCGGCTTACGCCCGTCACCACCATCTATTCGGGCGTAGGCGTCAGCCTCTATCTCGATCATGATGTCTGGATGCACCAGGCGGCGCACCTCGACCACCGTTGCAGCAGGCGGATTAGCTCCGAATGCCTCCCTATGGGCTCGTGCAACTGCTTCGAAATCGCCAATTTCGGTCAGGAATATCCGCGTGCGGACCACGTTGCTTAGCGCCATCCCAGCACGCTCCAGCACCGTCTCGATGTTCTCGATGGCCTGCCTTGCCTGCGCGTACATCTGACCGCGCCCGACCACTACTCCCTGCGCGTCGAACGCGGTGGTGCCGGAAATCAGAAGCCAGTCACCCGCTCTGACTGCCCGCGCATAACCAAACATTGGCTCCCAAGGCGCGTTGCTGCTAAATCGCCTAATGTCCTCCATAGCCACCCCTATGGACCACGCCCCTCTATGCGCGAGATGTTTAAGTCTGACGATTGCCGGATGGGTATTGATCCTCCAGCTTCCGATCCACCGATCGCATCGGTGAAACCACCGGATTTGCTCCACTGATCAAACGGCGCACTAATCTTCCAATTCGCGAAGGCGCCACCACAGGAGAAAAATCGCCGCGCCGCATATCCAGTTCGTGCTCAATTACTCTTGCTTGGTTTTCTCCAACAACCGATCGCTTCATCTTCCCAACCTCCGCTACCATCACCCCGATACCGCGCGATAATTGCATATCCTGTCGTGGGCAAGCAAAAGATGGCTTGCTAGAATTGAATCGTGCAGTTGGCGTGACATTGTATTCGCGAAAAGCCTGAAGTATTGTTGGCGAGTTAAGAATGCAGCGCCTGATGCCAGCGCCGATAGCTTGAAGGAGGAAGTGATGCGCAAGTTCTTGATCCTGGGCCTGATCTCCACGTTCTTCGCTTTTGCGGCCATCGCCTGTAACAGTGAGTCATCGGCTCCGGCTCCCGAGGCCTCGGCCTCCGCGGCTCCAGAGGCTGCAACCCCCGCCCCTGAGGCTTCGACTGAAACCAGTCCGGCTACTGGTGATATGAGCAGTCCGGCGGCCTCACCTGCTGGTTCGTAGAGTTCTCGAGCAAGATCGGTTTCATCCTTCCGCACGCGATTGGCTGAAGTCAGGCGCGATGCGGAAGGATACTCATCTCCTGACGGCTGACGGGCAGTTCAGCAAGCCTAAGGCCACTTAGAGCCTTAGCGCTCGTCTCAATTCCGCCACCGGTCTATTTCACCGCTTCCGCGCGGTTTCCCAACCCAACCTCGAAGTACCGGCATGGGTCAGGCTGCAGCATTCGAATCGTTGCGGCCCAAAGCCAGCCTTTCGCTCTTTGATTCCGCAGCGATCGTGGCGGGCTCGATGATTGGGTCGGGCATCTTCATCGTCGCCGCCGACATTGTTCGCGAGACCGGCTCACCGGCGGGTCTGCTGGCCGTATGGATAGCCAGTGGCTTGATGACGATGGCAGGTGCCTTAGCCTATGGTGAACTCGCCGGGATGATGCCGTGGGCGGGCGGACAGTACGTCTTCCTGCGCGAGGCCTATGGTGGTCTCCCGGCTTTCTGCTTCGGCTGGACTCTGCTGCTCGTAATTCAAACGGGCACTATCGCTGCAGTTGCAGTCGCCTTTGGACGTTTCGCCGGTGCGCTATGGCCGGTCATCGGTTCACGCGTATGGTTCGGCATTGGCGCCATCGGCCTGTCGGGCGAGCGCCTGGTTGCCGTGACCGTGATCGCATTACTTACCTTGATTAATCTGCGTGGTCTCAACCTTGGTCGTATCGTTCAGAATATCTTTACCAGCACCAAGGTTTTATCTTTGCTCCTGGTTATCGTGCTTGGTTGTCTCTTAGCTCCTAACGCCACCGCGATTCACGCGAACTTCGGTACAGCCGATGCGTTCTTCGGCAATCGTTCGCTCTCAACCGGTACGCTCGCAACATTCGGCGCTGCGATGGTCGGAGGCTTGTTCTCTTCCGACGCGTGGGCAGGAATCACCTTCGCTGCTGCCGAAGTGCGTGACCCCGAACGCAACCTGCCGCGCGCGTTGGCGATTGGAACCGGCGTCGTAATCCTGCTCTATCTGCTGACGAACTTCGCCTATTTGTGCGAACTCCCGGCCAATACAGTACTGAATGCCGCCGCAACCGAAGGGCGAGCGGTTATATTTGCACGCGGAATCGCCCATGCGACCAGCGATCGCGTTGCTAGTGCCGCGATGGAGATAGTCTGGGGACACTCCGGTGCCGCGATCACCGCGATCCTCGTGATGATATCCACTTTCGGCTGCGCGAATGGATTGATCCTGACGGGTGCGCGCGTCATCTATGCAATGGGACGCGACGGCAGCTTCTTCGCAGCGGCGGGCCAACTAAACTCGGCTTCGATTCCCGCCTTCGCGCTCGTGATCCAAGGCCTCTGGGCTGCGCTGCTCACCCTCTCGGGAAGTTACTCGCAATTACTCGACTATGTGATTTTCGCGCAGCTACTCTTTTACGCCCTCACCGTTTCGGTCGTTTTCGTTTTGCGAATGCGCCAGCCTGCGATACTGCGGCCTTACCGAGCTTGGGGCTATCCGTGGATCCCGTTTTTCTATATCGTCGCGGCTTCCGCCTTGATGACCGACCTGTTAATCGTGCGGTCGGCCTATACTTGGCCGGGCTTGTTAATCGCGCTTAGCGGCGCGCCGATTTATCTTTGGCGCCAAAGGCGTTTGCAGCTTGCCGCTTGAGACCGGACCCAGCGTGCGATGCTGCTGGGTCCCGGTATCAATGTCGGATCATCCGAGCAGCGTTTCCTTCACCGTCAGCAAATCTACGTACTCGCGAATTCTGCGAATCTTGTTGTTTTCGACTTCAAAGATGAAGCAGTACTCGTTCTCGTAATCCTTGCCGTTGAATGCCTTCCCTCGATTGGTCAACTCGATGATCACGGTGTCGCCTGCGCCATGAACCTTACGGATTTCAGGCTTCAGTCCTTCAGGAAACACATTCCTGATGCCTGATATAAATTTGCCAACATCGGCTTTGCCGCGCTTGAGCCCGGACACGTTTGCTAGATGGCCGGGAATAACCCAGCTAATCTCGTCTGACATATTGGCCAGCGCCGTATCAGCATCACCCTTTGCGACCGACTGCCAAGTCCGGGTTATCAACTCTATGTTTTGTTCTGTGCTCATCCTTCGTTACCGCCTTTTCGGATTTCATTGTTACTGCTCAACTCGTAGCGCTTCGACGGTACGATTACCACCTTCAAGCGCTCTGCCGCCGGTATGAGTGGCCGTTTACACCCGGCGATAAACCCGGCACGATCTCCCGTGGCACAACGCTGGCAACTATAATTGGATGGAACAGTTCGTAAACGTAATTGGCGCCGGACTAGCCGGCAGCGAGGCAGCGTGGCAACTCGCCTGCCGTGGCGCGACTGTCCGTCTCTTTGAGATGCGTCCGGTGCGCATGACTGAGGCTCATCAGACTGGCGGCTTCGCCGAACTCGTATGCTCCAATTCGCTGCGCAACGATTCCCTCGAAACTGCCGTCGGTGTTCTCAAGGAAGAGATGCGCAAGCTGGGCTCACTCGTGATTGCCGCGGCTGATCAAGCACGAGTCCCGGCCGGCGCTGCCCTCGCCGTTGATCGGGATGGCTTTTCCGAGCTGATTACGGCGTCACTGCAGACTCATCCCAATGTCACTATCGTGCGCGAGGAGGTAACGGCGATTCCCTGCGGCCTCACAGTTATCGCCAGCGGGCCGCTTACCTCGCCGGTTCTCGGTGATGCGCTCAACGAATTGATTGGCCCTCGTAATCTCTATTTCTATGACGCCATCGCCCCTATCGTCACCGCTGAATCGGTCAACATGGATCGCGCCTTCAAAGCCTCGCGCTATGACAAAGGCGGCGACGACTACATCAATTGCCCGATGACCGAGGCGGAGTACAACGCCTTCGTCGATGCTGTTATCGCCGCCGAAAAAGTCGCAGCCCATCCGTTTGAGAAACCGATTTACTTCGAGGGCTGTATGCCGATCGAAGAGATGGCGCGCCGTGGCCGTCAGACGCTCGCATTTGGCCCTATGCGTCCCGTAGGACTCACCGATCCTCGCACCGGCGAGAACGCCTATGCCGTCGTGCAGCTTCGCCAGGACGACCGCGCAGGTCGCCTGTTCAACATGGTTGGCTTCCAAACCAAGATGACCTATCCGGAGCAGCGGCGCGTCCTGCGGATGATCCCCGGCTTGGAGCATGCGGAATTCGTACGGCTCGGCTCGCTCCATCGCAACACCTTTATCGATTCCCCTCGGCTCCTGCGGCCGACCCTCCAGTTGCAGACTCGCGAGGATCTCCTCTTCGCGGGCCAGATGATCGGTGTCGAAGGCTATGTCGAATCCGCCGCCACTGGCTTGCTCGCTGCGCTTAATGCAGCGCGCTGTCTGAGCGCCACACCATGCCTGATCCCACCGCCGGCGACTGCAATCGGCTCACTGATCGCCTATATCACTGACGCCGCTCGGCGTGATTTTCAGCCGATGAACGCTAACTACGGACTGATGCCGCCGCTACCGGCACGATCCCACGGACGGATCAAGAAGCTCGCGATGGGCAGACGTGCGCTCAGCGCCATCGACGACTGGATCGCTACCCACGCACTAGCCTTGCCAGATCACCAGCGCCACGCTATCAGCGCCATCTGAAGGAGGTGAAAAGGATATCAGTATGAAGTTCGCGGCCTTCGACGTTGGCTCAAACACGGTCTTATCACTGGTCGTCGAAGTGGTAGCTGGCAATCTTAGCCAAATCGGAGATTTCGCCAGAATCACGCGTCTCGGCCGCGGTGTCGACGCCAACGGCAGGCTCAATCCGGATTCGGCCAAGCTTACGCTCGATGCGATCGTCGAGCTGGCGGGCAAGGCGCGTGATCTCGGCGCTCAGCGCATCGTGGGTGTCGCGACCGCCGCTTTGCGCGACGCCTCTGATGGTGCGGCATTCATTGCCCAGGTTAAGCAACTCGCCGGTTTCGATCTCGAAGTCATCAGTGGTGAAACCGAAGCTGACCTCTCTTATCTCGCGGTCAAGCGTGGGCTGCCGCTCGACCCGGCCGCCAAGCTGCTTATCGTCGATATTGGAGGCGGCTCGACCGAACTGATCCGCGCCCAACCGGGCAGTCCAATCGAGGCGACCAGTTTGCAGATGGGCTCAGTGCGGCTGACCGAGCGTCACGTCAAACATGACCCGCCGACCAGCGTTGATGCAGCTGAAGTACGGCTCGACGCCGACGAAAAGTTAAAGGGGCTGCACTGGAACTATCAGCCTGACACACTGGTCGGCATCGCTGGTACGGTAACAACCATTGCAGCGGTCGCGCTTGGCCTCGAGGAATATGATGCGAAACTAGTGCATGGTCATCATCTGACGCATGACGAAGTAACCCGCACGCTGCTCAAGCTCGCCTCCCTGCCACTCGCGGAACGGAAAAAGCTCCCTGGCCTCGAGGAGGGACGGGCTGACGTGATCTTTGCCGGTGGGGCGATCCTGGAACGAATCATGGGCCATTTTCATCTCAACGAGGTTATCGTCAGCGATCAGGGCGTGCGCTGGGGCCTTGCTTGGCGCGAACTCGAAAAAGCCCTTGCCGCCCCTTGACCGGCGGTCAAACACTTCCCACTTTCGGCCAAATCCGCTAGGAAAAATCAACTCGGGGCCGTCTATGACTAAAGCGGAGCTGATCGAAACGATTGCGCGCAATACGCGGCAGCACAAGAAGACCGTCGCCATGACGCTGGAGCTTACTTTTGATCAGATTGCTCGTGCGATTCGCAAGGACAAACGTTTCTGGATGCCCGGCTTTGGCACATTCTCGGTACGCCGCAGACGCGCACGTAAGGGCTTCAATCCACGCACCAACGCCTCGATGACCATCCCAGCCGCACGCACGGTTGGCTTTCGCCCGGCACCCCGTCTCAAAGACAGCTTGTGACCGCCTCCCACCTCGATTAGCGTAGGCGCATTTGCGCGTCATCCCTATAGCGCTGCTGGTTCTTGCGCTCGTCCTCGGCGCAGCGCTTCGTTTCGTTAATCTCGGCACATATGAAATGTCGGCCGACGAGGGTGCGTCTTGGGCCGCCGCCGCTCAACCTTCGTTCGCCGATGTGATCGAATCCCAGCGCCGATTAAATCCCGCCGAACTCGGCCTCCACGATGTAATTCTGCACTACTGGATATCTCTATTCGGTGCCAGCCTCAACGCGATGCGCGCGCTCTCGGCGTTGGCGGGAACAGCCGCGATTGTCCTTACGTACGCAGCAACGAGAGAATTGCTGGTGCTGGACCTGGATGACGGTTCGCCCGTCCTCGATTACGAATATTCCGATCTCACCGCAGGACTCGCGGCGCTGATGCTGGCGGTTAACCTGATCACAATCAAATATTCCCGCGAACTCAGGATGTATCCGCTGATGCTCGCTTTGGTGCTCGCACAAATCACCTGCTTTCTCCGAGCAGTACGACGCGGGAAGCCGGTTGATCATCTCGGCACCTCTATCTTTACTGCCCTGGCCATCGCGGCGCATCCAATGGCGATCCTCGTGTTCGCCAGCGAATGCTCATGGCTGACCTATATCTTCATCCAGCACCGGATGAACCTGTCAAAGCCGATGGTCCGCAGGCTGCTCTTTCTGGCTGGATCAGTTGCTGTCGGCGTTATCCTCGCAATTATTGTGGCCTACCCAATGCTCGTTTCTGCCCATCATGCGGAGCAAGGCGGTCTGCTCAATTGGGTTCCGCGGCCTCCGCTATGGGAGCTCTTCGCATTATTCAACAAGGGCGTCGGCAGTGTTGCCTTCCCACTGGTCGCCGCGTTGGCGCTATGGGGCACGATCCGGGGATGGCGCCGCGCACGTTCAGCAACTCTCTTCGCGCTCCTTTGGATGTGGCTGCCGCCGCTTGCGTTGATGGCCGCGTCGTATGCCCTGCGCCCAGTTTTCGTTGAACGTTATCTGATCGCGTCCTTCGCCCCTCTTTTTCTTCTCGCCGCGATGGGCATCATGGAATTGCCAACCAATGCGATGTGCTCAGCCATCGCTATTCTGGCTGTGATCCTCTCGCTGGGCCACGTCTACGACTGGAGCCGCAAGCCTCACGACACCCAATGGCGTGAAGGCACGCGGATCGCTGTCGAAGCCGCCTCGCGTGGCCATCCGATCAGCGTCGCGCCGGGTTACGCTGTCAACGTGGTGCGCTATTACCTGGGCGATGCTGCGTCGTCGACACCGACGGGTCCGGCAGAGCTATCAGCTACCGCCCATGGCGATGTGCTTTTGCTTAGCGATCAGAGTAAAGGAGGAATGGCGTTGCGGCTCGCCGCGCAATATCCCCACATGGTCGCGCGCCTGCGCGGACTTGAGGTGCGCAGTGCCGAGCCAAATCGCAGTTGAAGCTCCGCGAACCGCAGAGAGGATCCGGCATGGCCAACGAGACAGCCACCCCGCAATTGCTGAAAGATCGTCAGCGCCGTGATTGGGACGCCGCCGCCGAGGGCTGGAATAAATGGTGGCCGATCTTCGAGCGCTCCGCGCAACACGTCAGCGACCGTCTGGTTGAACTCGCACATATCCGCGAGGGCTCACGTGTACTCGATATCGCCACCGGCAATGGCGAACCAGCCTTGACGGCGGCGCGCCGCGTCGGCGCAGCAGGCCGCGTGATCGCCACCGACCAATCTGAGGGTATGCTCGGAATCGCCCGCTCCCGAGCCGCCTCACTGGGCATAAGCAACGTAGAGTTTCGCGCCTGCGACGGCGAGAATCTCGCCCTAACCGAACGCGATTTCGACGCCATCGTCTGCCGTTGGGGCCTCATGTTCATGCCGGATGTTGCCGGCGCCGTCAAAGGCCTGCGTGAGCGTCTGGCTTCCGGCGGATGCTTTGCGACCGCTGTATGGTCAACGGCCGAGAAGGTGCCGATGATCGGAATCGGCGCGAACGTCGTCCGCAAGTTCGCGAATCTGCCTCCGCCCCCGCCCGACGCTCTGGAACCAACCCGCCTCGCAGATCCTTCCCGTCTCAGCGCTTATCTGCGCGACGCAGGCTTCGCGGAAATAACCGTCGAGCATCTGCCTGTGACCTTCGAGTTCGACTCGCCTGCCGCTTTTACACAATTCCGCTACGAGGTCTCAGCGCCCTTCCGCACATTAGTTAATGGTCTGACGCCGGAACTTCGGCAACAAATCCTCGTCGGCATAACCGAGGCCGCCTCGGCCTTCACGACCCCCGAGGGCAAGCTTCGCACGGTTAACGAAACGATCCTTTTCGCTGCCCGCCGCTAAGCACTTCCCTGAGCCGAGAGCAGACGCCGTCCGTCGCGCATAAGTGCTGTGCTAAACGGGCTCCGCTGCTATTGTCTCGACTAAGGGGGCAGTGAAGAAGCACTGGCGCCACGCCTGCACACCGCACACCAAACCCCATATCAGCGGCCCGGCGTAAAAGCCACACCGGCTGCCACCGAGCCCAATCGAGTTTGCAGCTCTCCGCCGGTAGCGCGCCGGGTCAGTCTGTTCCATTATGCGCCAGCTCTGCTGTTGGTTCTCATAGTCATCGCGGATTCCCAACAGCTCACCGATCCCGATCTGTGGGGTCATATCCGCTTCGGCCAGGCAACACTCGCGGCAGGCCATCTGATTAATAAAGACACTTATTCATATACTTCGTTCGAGATGCCCTTCCATAACCACGAATGGCTAACCGAGTTGCTAATGGGATGGCTCTACAACAGGTTCGGCGTAGTAGGCCTTAAGCTCTGGAAATTCTCATGTACCGCCGCGACGATTGTGCTGCTCGCCGGCGCGCTGGGCGAAACCGGCGCGTCAGCTTCATTGCAAATGAATCTGCTTCTTCTGACAGCGCTGGCGATAACGCCGCATATGCAATTCCGTCCGCAGCTATTCTCCTTCACGCTGATGGCCGCAACGATTGCACTCCTCGCCCGTGATAACTATCGCGGCCGTGCACCGCTCTGGCTGATGATTCCAATTATGATGCTCTGGGCCAATTTCCACGGCGGCTTCATCATGGGAATCGCCGCCATTTTGATTTACTCGGGTGTCAGGGGCTCCGGCGATCTCGTGCTACACCGCCGATGCGATCGAGGCTTGCGCCTCGGCCTCATCACCCTCGCCTCGATCCTCGCAACCCTCGTCACGCCGTACGGCATCGTTACCTGGACGACCGTAATTCATGCGGTCCGTAATCCCGTCACGCGCATCGCGATTACGGACTGGCAGCCAATGTTGTATGCACTGGGGCATCAATGGCGCCTATACCCTCCGGGAGTAGTTTTTTACGTCTGTGTGATAGCAGTGGTGCTCTTATTTCTCGCGGGATTCATCGTGGCCCCCACCGCAGGCGACCCCGCCCTTGTGACTATCGCTCTGGTCGTGTCGCTAGCTGCATTTGTCGCAGTTCGCAACATGCCACTCGCAGTAATCGCGTGCGTCGTCCCCGCAGCCCATCATCTCGGAATCGCGAGCCGAAGGCGTAAGGCGAAAGCGCGAATCCAATCGCCGACTGAAGGTGCACCTCCTACGCCCGCCAATCAAACGCTCGGCCGATCGCCGATGAACCAATGGTTACTGGCAGTCGGCGCCGCTGTCTTGGCGATTTATCTCGGTGTCTTTTCAACTCATATCAGAGAAGACCGTTATTACCCGGCCGGCGCGGTTGCATTTATTCGCGCTAACCATTTGAAGGGCAATGTTCTATGCGACTTCGGATGGGGCGAATATCTGATCTGGCACTTGGCCCCTCAAGTAAAGGTCTTCGTCGACGGGCGCTATGACACGGTCTATTCCTATCCAGTAATCAACGACTACATCAGGTTTATATTCGCGGAACCCCGTGGAGCAGAGGTTTTGCAACGCTACCCCCATGACTTCGTATTGATCCGGCCTAACGTAACTGCGCTGCGGCTGATCGATCACAATCCGCAATGGAGGCTGATCTATAGCGACGACGGTAGCAGGCTCTACTCGCGCTCCGATTCAATTGCGGCAACCGCAGGACTCCTTGAAAGGCCGGCCTCTTCCCTCACTAATCCGCGCTCTTCGCGCTATTTTCCGAGCTGAGCGGCCAAGACCGCGCCTGCCCTCAGCCGCCCTGTCAGGGTAGTAGCAACCGGATTGGGGTGTCTGGCGGATACGCCCATACCGATGGCATACTTGCCTGTCCCCGGGGAGGTGGCCGAGCTCGGTTTAAGGCGCACGCCTGGAACGCGTGTAGACTCGAAAGGGTCTCGGGGGTTCGAATCCCCCCCTCCCCGCCACGCTTTCTATGCTTTGAATTATCGTTATTAAGCTACTCTAGCTTTATCTATCCATTACCCTCGCGCCGTCCGAAACTAGCGCGCTGAGCAGACTGGATAGGCCATTCAGCGCATGACCACGCTACCCAGAGATTTTCTGGCGTAGGCCTGCCTCTGCGATTTTCCGAGCGATTTGGATAATTTAACGAAATAGAAATCCAATGAGCTATCTTCGAGGCCAAATTAGTTGCAAAAAGTAAAAATTTGTAGCATAGACAGAGGCTGGGTCTGATTCCGTTCGAAATGGAGGAGCGAGCATCTATGGAGCGTTCACCACCTAACGGTGAAGCAGAAAACGGTCTTACAATATCTAACGTCGCAAACGATTACTGAACTGTCCGGGGGACACTATGCTTAAGAATAAATTGATCGCAGCAGGAATTATTTCGATCGGCGCCTTGGCGCTGAGTGTGCCAGCAATGGCAAGCGGCCTCGCCTCGATGAGTAGCAAGAATTATAACGGTCGCTATGCTTGCCATGAAGATGATGGAACGGGCTCACAATTGAACGCTTCATTCGTAGGCGGTGCCACTTCGACCTATGTGGTGTATCCGGAAGGCAACACATATTACTCTGGTGGTACTCTGGTCCTGAATATATCGGCACTCTTCGGCGACAACCCTTGCACCTTTAGTCTGGATACTTGGGATAGCTCGTACATGGTTGATACAAGCGGGATCGTGCACGAGTACTTGAATTGGACCGACAATAACGACGACGCTTGCTGGGGAGCTTCCTTCTATCACGAAATTGAAGGCTCGCTGTTGCTAATCAGCCAGTATGGAGCGGCTACCGAGACCAAGACGACCGCTAATACTGACTTGGCTTGGATCGGCCTTGATTTTGCCGGCAGCGGCGACTGTGTGTTGAGCGGCGCCAACTAATCTCTACCTTCTGAGACTCGTGAACGACCGGCCCTTTTCTGGATTGCCTTCCGGAGAAGGGCCGGTCGGCGTTTCTAGTGATTTGTTTTGATTGCGCTCCGGCGGTCGGCCTCAGACCCGGATTAACGATCAAGACTCGCAGCGTTATGCAGTCAGACGATCAGCTGGCAATGGTTCCCGCTCGGATTCCATCAGAGCAACGCATGCACTCGTCCCCGATTCAATATGTTCGACATTCGGGGCGCGATTGCCGAGTTGGCGATCGCCGCGGCTGGCCTCGCGCTCACGACGACGTGCAGATTAGACGGTTTCCTTGAAAGCGTCTTTGCCGTGCGTATACGACACGCGAACTGGTTTGACCCGCACAAGACGCAGGGCAGGATGGCCGAAGTAAGGCTCCTCGAAGGGATTCTTCGCTAGAAACAGTGCTTTGAGTGGCGCGGCCGCGGCGCTGTTGAACGGCACCTCCGAGGCAATTCCTTGGATCGCGGCGCGTACGACGTCGAGATTCGCTGGATCGAGATGGTGCCGCGAATCAACAAAAACCGTCACCTTCGGACGCTTAACCAAGTTTTGAAACTTCTCGGCACTGTCGATCATGATAAACAGCAGATCCAGTTCCGGCGTTTCGGCAAAGGCCTGCACGGTAGCCGTCGGCCATTCGTCGCCAGTCGTGACAATCAAGGCGAGATGCTGCTGCGCAAGCAGAACAGTGAGTTTTTGGCGCTGGACTTCATCCATTTTTGTCTTCCCGCTCCCAAAATTTAGTGACATTCCTTGTTACATGAATTCTGAGATGAGTTAACACCGGCCGTCCAACGTAATGAGACGGCCACATAGGGCCCGCCGTCCCGTTGCGTTATTTGGCGCTGCCCGCGCCGAGACTATTCGCCTCCGTAGGCCGATCTGCGCGCAAGAGTCGGCAGGTTGCCATAACGTGCCGGTTCACTATCGATCCCGACCTCCAGCGGGATCTTCCATTGATACAGCCCCGGAACAGTTTGATCATTCCGAGCGCTATGTGGGCCTTGTACTGCTGCCAGTTCGCATCGTTGTTTTCGTACCATCTGGCGGCGGCGCGCCTTGATTGGCGCTGTCTTTCAAGAACTGGTCGAGCTCGCTGCGATCGGTCGTATGCGCCCATCCGCTTAGCGGCACACAGACAAATAGTCCGAATCCCACGAGAGCGACGGCAGGGGCGACGGGTTTTGTTCACCAACCTATTACGCTGCGCGGAATATGGGTGATTCATTTACGCGTCTATGAATTCGCCCGCTAACACTTCGCTGTGACAGCGGTCGCAGCTTTTCCGCTGGACACGACCTATGGAACCCTTGTTGCCGAACCGTATCGGCGGGTCAGACTTGGAGAACGCTTGTGCTGAAAACCGAGAAATCAAAAAACGTGACGGTTAAATGCCTGCTGGTCATCATCGCCCTGTTGATCATCCCGTTCCAAACCCTTGCTGTACAGAACTGCATGGATGCATCTCAACTCGGGCCGGTCTACTACATGCAGCCCAATCAAGTCGATTTGATCAGCGTGGTGGGACCGCCACCTGCGCCCAGCTCACCACAAGGTGAAGCTGATCTCCGAGCAGTGCTCGCCGCGCAAAGAGCACGAACATTGGCAGAAATCGACGAGGCCGCGGCCGACTCCTGCCTCTCGATCTTTCGCTTCAACGAAGCAATCGGTCCCGGCTTCAAACCCGCAAACTTGCCATTTACCATAGTGTTTTTGCAGCGCGTCTTCGACGACGGGATGCGCGGCATCGCTGCTGCCAAACAAACCTTCAACCGCCCTCGTCCCTTTGTCGCGGACAAACAGATAACGCCCTCAGTGGCACAATCGGCAAACGCCTCTTACCCCAGTGGAACCGCCACCTTCGCTTATATGACCGCGATCCTTCTCGCGAACATGCTGCCCGAAAAGGCGCTGGCGATTTTTGATCGAGCGTCGTCGATTTCTCAAAGCCGCGTGATCGCGGGAGTCCACTATCCGTCGGACCTCGACGCTGGACGCATCGCGGCAGCGGTGATCGATAACGTGCTTCTCCACGACGCCGCGTTCGAGACCGATCTGGCGAAGTCACGGATCGAAGTCCGCCACGCGGCTGGAGTACTCTCACCATGAAACTGGGCGGGGAAAGCGGAGGAAACTTGCCGTCACGAGGACGATCGCGGTACGACGATCTGGTCCCGAGCGACCTCAGCGCTGTTGCGTATCGCATGAAGCAGCCGGATAACGCTATATTTGGGTTATGCCTTTAAGCGTAGCGCGCTCTCCACTGGACTTGGTGGGTCATACGCCCGTCGTCCGGCTCAATCGTCTGCCGGGCACAGGCGAGGCCCAAGTCTGGGCCAAGCTCGAGAATTATAATCCTGGCGGCAGTGTCAAAGACCGCATCTGCCTTGCCATGATCGACGCCGCCGAACGCGACGGTCTGATCAAGCCAGGTGATACGATCGTCGAGCCTACCTCAGGCAACACCGGTATCGGACTCGCCTTGGTATGCGCGGTCAAGGGCTACAATCTGGTGCTGACGATGCCGGATACGATGAGCGAGGAGCGCCGCTCGCTGCTGGCTGCTTACGGCGCCAAACTCGTGCTGACACCGGACACGCGCGGGATGCATGGCGCGATCGCCAAAGCCGAAGAGCTAGTGCGCGAGAATCCCGGCTATTACATGCCACAGCAGTTCAGTAATCCGGCGAACCCTGACGTCCATTACCACACCACCGGTCCCGAATTGATTGAACAGCTGGAACGCATCGACGCGTTTGTAGCCGGCGTTGGTACAGGCGGTACGATCAGTGGAACTGGGCGTTATCTACGCGAGCATCTCAAGAATCGTCCTCTGATTGTTGCGGTGGAACCAAAAAGCTCGCCAGTTCTGTCGGGCGGCGAACCCGGATTCCATAAGATTCAGGGTATCGGCGCTGGGTTCGTGCCGGAAAATCTCGATACTCACGTTTACGACGAGATCATCACCGTCAGCGACGAGGACGCTACCCTCTATTCGCGCCGCCTCGCCCGTGAAGAAGGGCTGCTTGTCGGTATCTCCTCGGGCGCGAATTGCTGCGCCGCTCTGCAAGTCGCCCACCGTCTGGGGCGTGACAAAATAGTGGTTGTGGTCTTCTGCGATACAGGCGAGCGCTATCTCACCACCGATCTGTTTCAGGCTGAGGGAATTTGAGCAGTTTTCGCTTGTCATCTCGATGTCTACTACCGACTTCAGACTGCTCGATCATAAACTGGCCACGCTGCGAGAAATTTTCCGCCCGTTGGACTCGGTGATGGTCGCATTTTCGGGCGGCGTCGATTCGACCTTCGTCCTGAGGGTCGCATTCGAGGTACTTGGAGAAGGCGTGCTCGCCTTGACCACTACCTCCCCGACGATGCCGTCCGACGACCGCATCTCCGCGCTCGAGATGGCCCGTCTGATCGGCGCCCGCCATCTGGTGATTGAATCGAATGAGTTGACGATACCCGGGTATGCGAGCAACCCGCTAAACCGCTGCTATCTGTGCAAACACAATCTTTTTACCGTATGTGAAGCGAAGGCCGCGGAGCTTGGCTTTGAAGTGATCGTCGACGGACTGAATCTTGACGATCTCCAAGACTACCGACCAGGGATCAAGGCAGCCACGGAAAAGCGCGTGCGCCATCCGCTGGTCGAAGCGGAGATGACCAAGGCCGACATTCGCGAACTGTCGCGCACGATGGGTCTGCCCACTTGGGATCGCCCCGCGTCGCCGTGCCTTTCGTCCCGTTTCCCGTACGGCACTCAGATCACCCCCGAAGGGTTGCGCCAGGTCGAAGAAGGCGAACGCCTGCTACACTCGCTTGGCTTTCCGGTTGCTCGCGTCCGCTACCATGGCGACGTCGCCCGGCTCGAGGTTGAATCGGCCACGATCCCTCGTTTGCTCCAGCCTGAAATTCGCGCGACCGTTGATCGGGAATTGAAAAGGATCGGTTTCCGCTTCGTGACGCTCGACCTTAAAGGCTTCCGGTCAGGTTCACTCAACGAGGGAATAACCACACCGCCAAAGCCTCCGCCAGAGTGAGGTCATCCGCAGTCGTGATCTTGAGGTTCAACGGCGAACCCTCAACGACTTCAACTTCGCAACCAGCGCGCTCCAGCAGGTCTGCGTCGTCCGTAGCCAGAATTTGATTTCGCAACGCCAGTTCGTGGGCTTCGATTAGGCGTTCACGCGCGAACGACTGTGGCGTTTGCGCCTGCCATAAGCCCGCACGAGGCAGCGTCGCAATGATTCGCGCATCCCGCTCGACCCGCTTCAGCGTGTCCGCCACCGGAATCCCTGCGATAGCAGCTCCCATCCGCTCTGCCCGTTTGAGGCACCGCTCGAACAACTGAGGTGACGCAAAGGGCCGCGCGGCGTCATGGACAACAACTAATTCCGATTCCGCACTCGTCAGGGCAAGGCCAATCCGCACCGACTCCTGCCGCTCCGAACCACCTGGGGTAATCTTGACCGGAACTTCCAAACCGGAGTCGCTAACCTCTTCTCGCGCCCGTCGTTCCATTCCAGTCGGCACCGCGAGAATCAATTCGGCAAGGGAAGAAAGGCCGACAAGGGTCCGCAGGCTATACGAAAGGATCGTTCGCCCGCCTAACGAAACGAAGGCCTTCGGATGCGGCGAGCCGAGACGGGTGCCGCTGCCGGCCGCAACAATGATAGCGGAGACCTGCTGCATCAGGTCGAGCTTGTCTGGAATTTCAGACAAAAAAAAGGCTGGGCAAGCCCAGCCTCAAAAACGTATGACAAAGGCTCTAGTTAAAGATAACTCTCAACTCTTCCATGATCTCTTCTTCCGGATGGGCCTTGGCGATGGAAAGCTCTTTAACTAACAGGCTGCGAGCCGTGTCGAGCATTTTTCGCTCGCCAAACGAAAGCTCCTTATCACCCTTAAGCACCAGCAGATCACGTAAAACCTTGGCGATTTCCAGGGGTGATCCGGTCTTGATTTTCTCGGTGTACTCGCGGTAACGGCGGTTCCACGTTTGCGAGTCACCCTCGACTTTCTTCTGACGCAGGATGCGATAAATCTTGTCGACAGTGTCCTTTCCGATCACACGTCGTAGCCCAACCGCCTCAACGTTCTCGGTTGGAATCATGATCGTCATTTTTTCGCTTCCGAGGATGCGCAGCATATAGAATCTGCGTTCATTACCTGATATTACTCGGCTCTGGATGTCCTCGATGACCGCTACCCCATGGGCGGGGTAAACGACCTTCTCACCCTTCTTGAATGGTAAATTCATTTAGGCGCGCGCGATTGTAGGCACCCAATTTCGGAGCATAGGGTCTGCCTTCCGATAGGCCTCACCGCTGTAACGTCATTATTGCACAGATATCGCTAATTTGTAACTCCAGTTCAATTCCGCTAATCTTAAAACGATGTTTGTCCTCGTGATGCCAATCTTTCATTGATTAAGAAGCAACTCCATTACGATCGCATCCTCGCCCGGACCGTAATAATTCCGCCTCAAACGTCGTTCCTGAAACTCGAATTTACGATAGAGCCCACGCGCTGGAAGATTTGACCGCCGCACCTCCAGCGATACGACGGTTGCGCTCCGCGCCTTCGCCTCCTTGATAGCGTCGCTCATCAGGCGCGCTCCAATACCATTGCGGCGGATCGACGGGTCGACCGCTACATTCAGGATGTGGCACTCGTCAACCACCAGCCAGCGGCACAGATATCCGGCAATACTCTCGCCTTTTTCGGTATTGAAGACCGCAATCAATGTCCGGGAGAAGGGTAGTGCGAACTCGCGCATGAAAGAGTCGAGACTCCATGGTTGGTCAAAGGCCCGCCGTTCAATCTGCATGATCTTCGGCAGGTCCCGCCGAGTCGCGTCGCGAATCTTAAGTCGCATCTGAGGCGCTATCCCGGTGATGGGCGGCAAGCAGATTCTATATGGCGGGGACTATTCTGTAACTGCCGTCACACCCTGATTGTGTCTATTTCTCGCGTTCTCTGTTTTCATTTGTGAGCTCTTGAACCCAATCACTTCGATGGCGGCTTCATTCAACCGATGGACAATTCGCGCGACCGGTTCGGCGAACTCGATTCGGGTCAGAAAACCCGACGGGAACGACGGCGAGACGTAGGCGAGCCGCCGCAAGGCTTCGCCGCGCAAGCGACAATGAATCGAAAGCACGTTATGGTTGAGTTTGATTTCGCAATCGTATTCGGGCTTCGCGGCGCCGAGACGCCATAG
The DNA here is from genome assembly GCA_035524095.1 of Binataceae bacterium (SeqCode). GTDB lineage: Bacteria > Desulfobacterota > Binatia > Binatales > Binataceae > DATJUF01. Next base: position 28,114 of record DATKPK010000056.1, read on the forward strand.
CTGCTTCAGCGAGGATGACGGCATCTGCCGGGGCAATTCGAGTCGCACCAGATAAGCATTCTCGTATTCTGTGACGCTGTAGACTGTTCCATAGCGCCGATCGCGCTCGATTTTATCGTCATGTTGCTCACCCCGATAACCGTCGAAGGCGACATGACGATTTTCATCGCGAAGTCTCTCGCGCAACCCACCAAACAAGCGCTCGGCCAAAGATGCTTTAGGGCGCGAGATCGGCTTCAGTTGGGCGATCGCTAGCGCAAATTCGTCATCGCTCGCGCCAGCTATTTCGCGATCGTTATCAGTCAGAGCCGAAGCCGTAGGTGAATTCGTCATCGAGAGCGGCATAGAAGCGGCCGGCTTGAAGGGTGCCGGAGGCGGAGCAGGTGGCGCCGCCGACTTGGACATTGCCACCGATGCGCTGAGATTCGGCACCGACGCGGGCTTTACGGGTACCGAGGATTTAATTGCAGTAGGATTCGCGGCAGACGCAACCGCTGATCCCTTAGGGGAAGCCGTCGCGATAGCTCCATCCCGCGATATCGGTCCATCCGTCGATGGCGCACCATTTGAGCTATGATCATCATCAGGCATCGGTACACGGCATTGATAGTCAGTCAGTACAATTTCCAGCTCTTGAACCTTAGTGACAGCATTTCCGCGCTGTCAATATAACGCCCCTAGGCTTCCATGGTTGCGGACCACGGGTCATCCGCGCTTCTGCCGATCTTCGCAAACTTGCGCCAGCCGGTATCATTTGTCAGCATGTCCGTTGAATTAAAGCGGGGGCTAGCACTCCCCGTAGGTTTGTAATCACAGAATCGTGAGGTCTTGGGTTCATCGTGAACCGGACGACGACAGGGAGGTGTGTTAGGTGAAGAAGTTTGCGACATTACTTGTGCTCGCGGCGGCAGTAATTGGGATGGCGGCGTGCCATGGCGCCGAGTTGCAAGAATTGAGCATGAAGGCTCAAAACGACGCGACCAAGGCGAACTCATCGGCTCAGAGTGCCGATCAGGCGTCGCAGCAGGCTCAGGCTGCCGCGCAGCAGGCGGACGCCAACGCCCAACAAGCGGAAGACGCCTCGCGGCGAGCCGATGACGCAGTGGCACGGCTCGAAGCGGCCTTCGCCGGTTCCGTGACAAAATAATAACTGGTCTCCCGGATAGCGGCGGGACTTTCGACCCGCCGCTTTCTTCAATTATAAAATTTCGCGTCTATTTCGTGGAGGTCGCTTGTGGCTTCTCGCCAGTGGCTTCCGCTGCTGATTGCTGAAGCTCGTCGCGAACATGTTCCCTGGCGGCGTCATCGCGCTCAACCTTTCCCTCGAGATCGCGGAAGGCACTGAGCGATAGCCCTTCTTTGGCTGCAGCTTGTTCGACGGTCAAGCTGCGATCCTTTTGCATGTCGCGATAAATCGCCACATACTTCTCCAACTCTGCCGGAGGTAATTCGCTTTCATCGCTGTCATCATCTTGAGCGAGAGTGAGCCCCCGCGACGCGACCTCTGGATGCACAAGTGTTATCGGCCTATTGAAATCGACTTTGTCGGCGCAGCCGGCCGCCGGACCGGCTCCCAGCATCAGCACGAACGCCGTTGCACCCGCCATCAGAGCCAAGCGAAAGCCTTCGTTTTGCGCACGCTTTGCGAACTGCTTTAACCCGGTGAGCTGCACTAAACTATCCTGACAGGTGAAAGTTGCGGCGAAAAGAGCGGGCGGCGCTATTGCAAATACGCTGTAGATGCTTACGTTGGAACCGGCATCGGTGCGCCAGGTAGCGCCGCGCCGGCCACCCAAACCTTCAAACTAAACGGAGACAGTAGTTCAGATGCCAGCCAAAGTAATCGAACTTCACGAAAAAGCGCGGGCCGGAATTGTTAACGGCGCCGCGCTAGTGGCGAGAGCCGCGCGCGTAACGCTCGGACCCAAAGGGCGCAACGTCCTCTTGCAAAAGAGCTTCGGCGCTCCGACGGTCACCAAGGACGGCGTCACCGTCGTCAAAGAGATTGAGCTCGAAGATCGCTTCGAGAATATGGGGGCGAAGCTCATTCGCGAAGTCGCGCAAAAGACCGGCGACGTCGCAGGCGACGGCACCACTACCGCAACCGTTCTCGCCGGGGCCATTGTCCGTGAAGGCATCAAGCTCCTAGCGGCCGGTGTTCCCGCAATGGAATTGAAGCGTGGTATCGATGAAGCCGTCAAAGCGGCGGTCGGATCGATCAAAAGCCTCGCGCGCCCGATTAACGACCATACGAGGATGTCGCAGGTGGCGACTATCGCTGCCAACGGCGACTCCGAGATCGGCAAAATCCTTGCCGACGCGATGGAAAAGGTCAGCCGCGAAGGCGTGATCACTGTCGAAGAAGCGCGCGGCCTCGAAACCACGCTCGACTTGGTCGAGGGAATGCGTTTCGACCGCGGCTATTTGTCTCCCTACTTCATCACGAACCCCGATCGGATGACGGTTGAACTCGATGAGCCGCTCGTCCTTCTGCACGAAAAGAAGATCTCGAATCTGCGCGAAATGCTGCCGCTTCTGGAGCGCGTCGTGCAAAACGGACGGCCCTTGCTAATCATCGCTGAAGAGGTGGACGGCGAGGCCCTGGCCGCACTGGTCGTGAACAAGTTGCGCGGCGTCCTCAAGGTAGCTGCGGTCAAGGCTCCGGGTTTCGGCGATCGCCGCAAGGAGATGCTCCAGGACTTGGCGATTTTGACCGGTGGTAAGGTTATCGCGGAAGAGCTCGGGACCAAGCTCGAGAGCATTCAACTGAGCGATCTCGGTAAGTGCAAGCGTGCGATTCTCGATAAGGACAACACCACGATAGTCGACGGAGCCGGTACTAAGTCCGCGATTAATGGACGCGTTGCACTGATCCGCAAACAAATCGTCGAGACCACTTCCGATTATGACCGCGAGAAGCTCGAGGAACGGCTGGCCAAACTCACCGGCGGTGTTGCAGTTCTTAAAGTCGGAGCCGCCACCGAAGTCGAACTGAAAGAGAAGAAGGCGCGCGTCGATGACGCCGTTCATGCGCTGCGAGCCGCCGTTGACGAGGGCATCGTGCCCGGCGGTGGTGTCGCTTTGGTCCGTGCAATCAAAGCGGTCCAGGAACTCAAGCTCAACAACGAACAAGCCTCGGGCGCTAAAATAATCGAGCGTGCGATGGGCGAGCCGCTGCGTCAAATCGCCCTGAACGCTGGCCACGAGCCTGCCGTTGTCTTCAACAAGGTTGCCGAAGGCACAGGCGACCATGGGTTCAACGCTGCCACTGGCGAGTACGAAGACTTGGTTAAGGCAGGCGTCATCGACCCAGCCAAAGTCGTCCGTGCTGCGCTCGAAAACGCTGCCAGCGTTGCCGCGATGCTAATCACTACTGAAGCTGCTATCGCTGAACAACCCAAGAAGCCCGCGCATGCCCCCGCGATGCCCCCAGGTGGGATGGGTGGCATGGGCGGAATGGGAGGTATGGGTGGCATGGGAATGGGTGGTATGGGAGGCATGGGTGGAATGGGCGGTATGGGAGGTATGGGCGACGACGACTTCGGCGGAGATGATTTCTAGTCGGCCAGAAGCGTAAGGCTGTCCGTCAATTTGTCGGATTCAACTGTCTGTGTTGGTGTGCAGAAACAGTTCGTCGCAAGTTAGTCAAAGACCGATCTTAATGAGTTTGGTAGAGCCAGGTAGGGTTCTCTGAGGCGCAATTTATTATCAATGAGTGATGAGTCTTAGCTTCTAGTTGAATCGTCGGAACTAATAATCGTTTAGCGGTTTGCGGCAGTTGCGCTGATACTGTATCGTCGATGGATATGCGCGGTTCGAAACTTGATTTAGAGTTAAAAGGCGGCTTTCGCTCATTAATTGATGCATCCGCCGGAGGTTCAAGGAGGGTCAGGATGGAATTGTCATCGGCTAAAACTTCTAGGCTGCTCGGTCTGGCGGGAGCTGCATTAGCTCTGTGCCTGTTCGCGGGCTGCGGTCCTAACAAGGACGTGCAGGATGCGCAAACCGCGGCTCAGCAGGCGGACCAGTCGGCCCAAAAGGCTGACGCTGCCGCGCAGTCAGCGCAGCAAGCCGCCGCATCCGCGCAGGCGTCGGCGAGCAAGACGGAACAAGCCGCGGCAGATGCGAAGGCGGCTGCTGATCGTGCCGAAGCGATCGCGGCCAAGACTGAGACCAGCAGCGCTCCGGTGCGCCACTACCATCGGCATGTACACCACCATCATATGGCTGCAGCGCCGGCCGCGCCGAGTGACACTGGCTCCGCTCCCCCGAGTGATTCCTCGGCTCCCCCATCACCGTAATTCGAATTCAACCGAGACTGAAAAAGGGCGTCTTCGGGCGCCCTTTTTACTTGGAAAGTTACAAGTTTTTTCGTCGGACTCTAAATACGCCGGTTGGCTGCCCGAATTAGGCTACTCAGAAAGTTACCACGACTTTCAGCGACTCCGGTTTTTGCGCCTGCGCAAAAGCATCGTTGATGCGCCCAAGCGGAAACTTATGCGTCACTAGGTCCTTCGCGCTAATAACGCCGCGCTTTACCAAATCGAACGCTTCTCGCGTGTCGGCGGGCCCGCAGGAATAACTGGGTACCAACCGCGTTTCATTGAAATACAAATCGTGCGGATTCACGGCCATCTCTTCGTCAGGCGGAGCCGAGGTGAATTGAACAACTGTAGCGCCTTTGCCTGCCGCTGCAATTCCTGCCTTGATCACTTTGCCGCTTCCGGGTCCCACGATCACAACGTCGGCCATCGCGCCGTTGGTTGCTTCACTGACTTTAGTGGCCAGGTCGTCACCACCTACGAGGAGGCCGATGTCTGCGCCGAGTTCGAGCGCCCGTCGCGCGCGCGTCTCCGAGAGGTCAGCGCCGATGATCGTGCCTGCGCCTAAATGACGCGCAATCCTCACGTGCATCATGCCCATAATTCCAAGGCCGATTACGAGAATCGATTCGCCCGGCTTGAGCCCTGAACGGCGCAGCGATTTGACCACACATGCGGCAGGCTCGATTAGTACACCGTTCATGTCATCGATTTCGTCCGGCAGTTTGAGCGAATCACGCTGATTCGTCGCGCTGACACGAAAGAATTCCGCCATCCCACCAGGTTGAATGTTGGTGGCTCGCCACGTTGCGCATTGCACATACTCGCCCCGCCGGCATGCGGGACAGTTGAAGCAGGGCGCATGATGATGTACGAAGATGCGCTCCCCTGGACGGAAATCGCGCACCCCGGCGCCAACCTCCTCAACCACCCCGACCGGCTCATGCCCCAACACCAAAGGTGCTTTGCGCCTGATGTACCAGGGCATGATGTCGCCGGAGCAGATACCGCACGCACGCGTGCGGACAAGGATATCGTCGGGGCCGATTTCGGGACGGACGTGATCTTCGACGCGAATATCGCCGAAGTCATACAGGCGGGCGACTTTCATTACCATCACAAAAACTCTGAGGCGGATAGCGCGCGATGTCAACCGGCTCTGCGGAAGCACCGCGCTCCCCTGCATGCTAACCTAACACTATGCTGCGTCCCGTGTGTCCACCGATTGCCGCCGACGCGATCATCGAAATCGGTGATCGTATCGTCCTGATTGAACGCAAAAATATTCCTTTCGGATGGGCGATTCCGGGCGGCTTTGTCGATTTTGGCGAAACGGTGGAGCAAGCCGCGATTCGCGAGGCCAAAGAGGAAACTTCGCTGAACGTCGAACTGCGTGCATTGTTGGGCGTCTATTCGCGCCCGGATCGTGACCCACGCGGGCAGACGATCAGCGTAGTTTACATTGGGCGCGCTTCAGGCATACCCGTCGCGCAAGACGATGCTAAGAGCGCCGGCCTGTTTTTCCCGGACGAGCCGCCGTCGCCGCTCGCCTTCGATCACGCCGCGATTCTCGCCGACTATATTCGCTTTATCAAAGCGGGTAGATTCCCTGAGCCGTGGCGTCGAGATTAGCCACCCGCACGCGAGGCCTTGCGCTCTTGCAGGCGGCGCGGTTGTCCGCATAAAGTCGCCCTGCACGATTAGCTTGGCGGCTCTCACGGACGCCGCAGGCGGAAGATTGGTTTAGGAGTTATTTGCAGATGAGGCGCTTCAGAGCGGCATTACTGACCACCGCGGCACTAGCAGTAATCGTTGGACTGGCCGGGTGCGAAGAACGCGCGAATATTCGCGGTGACAAACCGGTTGTAATGTTGCTCGATGACCAGGCCGATTATCTTCGCGCCGATGGGCACGATCCCGTAGCCCAAAATCAGGTGCCCGGATTGATCCAGGCGACCAATGCGATCATCGACGCAGCCTCGAAGAACGATGTACCAGTAGCTTACGTTCGCGATGAATTCAGTCCTTTCGATCTGCTGGATTACTTCGAGCACCATGGCGCCACGCCACGCCTATGGGCAGGTTCTCAACTCGACCCGAGCATCAACGAATGGGCTGGTCCCTATTTCAGCAAAACTCACGACGACGCTTTCCGCAATCCCAGGATTCAGGGCTGGCTCGCGATGCAACAGGCGGGTCGGCTGATAATCGGTGGTGTCTATGCGGACGGCTCCGTATTAGCCACTGCTCGTGGTGCGATTCAACGCGGCTTCCATGTCGTCGTGATTAGCGACGCGATCGCCGCCGCCAACGATCAAGACCGCGACGCTGCTCTGAAAGCCTTGGCTGATGCTGGCGCCCATATCCAGACCAGCCAGGAGTTCATTGCCTCGATTTCTTCCAGCGGCACCTCACCCGAACTGCCTCAACCTGTAATCGAGTACACCAATCCAAATGGTTTGCCCGGCAACGGCTAAGCGTCTGCTCCCGGACATCGCCTTTGTTTATCGCGCCGCCGAGGCTTTAACCTCGGCGGTTATTTTCTGCAGTATGAATCAGTAGAGGCTATCGGTTCAGCCGAGCGATCAGCTTAGCGATTCGGTCGAACGCCGCATTCAGGTTTTCCATCGAAGTAGCATACGACAGCCGCACATGTTCCGGCGCTCCAAAATCATTGCCACCGACGATTCCTACGTGAGCCTCGCTCAGCACCAGATCCGCAAATGAATTCCCGTCGCTGATCCTTTTGTCACCAAGGCTTGCGCCGATCAGTCCTGATATATTCGGGAAGACATAGAATGCGCCTTGCGGCACGTTCGGCAACGTGACTCCGGGCAACTTGCGCACGCGCTCGACCACTAATTCTCTGCGCTTGCGAAACTCTGCCATCATCGTCTTGATATCGTCCTGCGGCCCGGTCAGCGCTTCTATCGCCGCCGCCTGCGTGATCGAGTTGGGATTGCCGCTGTTTTGTCCCTGCAAACGCCCCGCTGCCGCTATCACCGGTTGCGGACCTGCAGCAAAGCCGATCCGCCATCCGGTCATCGCATAGGTCTTCGAAAGCGAGTTCAGCGCAAATCCTTTTGCCTTCAACTTTGGCTCGATTTGGAAAATGTGCGGTACCGGCCCATCGTAGACGATATGTTCGTAGACGTCGTCGGAGAGCACCCACAAATCGGCGTCGAGTAGAATCTGTGCAAGTTCACTCAACTGCCCGGCGGAATATGCCGTGCCCGTCGGATTCGATGGCGAGTTCAGAATGATCCCTCGCGTCTGCGGCTTGATCGCCCGTTTCAGCCGCTCAGGATCAAGGATAAAGCCATTCTCCTCAGGACATTTCACCAGCTTGGGAGTCGCGCCGCTCAACTCAACCATCGCGACAAAACTGACCCATGCCGGCGTCGGAATGATCACCTCGTCGCCCTCGTCGAACAGCGCACCAATGATATTCGCTTCGGCTTGCTTGCCACCCGCCGACGCCATGATCTCGGTCAACTGATAGTCGAGCCCATTATCGCGCTTGAGCTTCAGCTGGATCGCTTCTTTGAGCGCACGCAGACCTGTGACCGGCGTGTATTTAGTCTGACCGGCGGCAAGCGCGCGCCGCGCCGCATCCTTGATTCGCTCAGGCGTGTCGAAGTCTGGTTCACCCGCTGCGAGCGAGATCACATCGACCCCAGCGTCTTTTAATTCTGTGGCACGCTGTTCCGCCGCCATCGTCGCCGACGGCTTCAGCGCGGCTATCCTGCGATTGAGTTTGATCATGAATCTTTTGCGAGTATTCGCTTCCTGGCGGCCGGATTTTGGCAGCGCGGCACAATTCTAATGGTCCCGCGGGTTGATTGTAAACGCAGCCGCCCTTGCGACGTTCGCCAATCCTGCGTTCAATGGAGCGGCAGGACCCGCGCCGAGGCCGCTTTGGATTATCGTAGTTTGAATGAACGCGGATGGCTGCACGCCGGGATGCTCTTCGGCATCGTCGGATTGCTGCACGCGATCGCTTGGAGCCTCTTTTTCTTCTATGCTCCTCGCTTCCCCACGATGGCTGGGCTCGGCGCCCTGGCCTACGGCCTCGGCTTGCGCCACGCCTTCGACGCGGATCACATCTCCGCAATCGACGACACCACGCGCTTCCTTCTGCAGAAGGGACGCCGTCCGCTCGCCGTTGGCTTCTCATTTTCACTCGGCCATTCGACGATCGTCCTGCTGATGACGATAGCGCTCGCGTTCGCCGCTAAGACCGTTCGCACCATGATGCCGTCGCTGGAGAGTTACGGCGCGATCATCGGCGCCAGCGTCTCCGGCATCTTTCTTTGGCTGATCGGAATTCTCAATCTGCTGGTCCTAGTTGGCATTGTTCGTATTTGGCGGCAGATGAAAGCCGGGACCTATTCCCACGAGAACCTCGAAGAACTGCTGGCCCGGCGCGGGCTGACTCGCCGTGTGCTTGGCGGCCGGCTACAAAACCTAATCAGCCATAGCTGGCAGATGTATCCGGTCGGTATGCTCTTCGGACTCGGCTTCGATACCGCCTCCGAGATTGCCCTCCTCGCGATCGCCGCCGGAGCCGCCTCACAGGCCGTCCCGACGCTCGCGGTGATCTCACTCGCCCTGCTCTTCGCCTCAGGTATGTCGCTGATGGATACCGCCGACGGCATCTTCATGGTCAAAGCCTACGGCTGGGCCTTCTCCAGTCCGCTCCGGAAAATCTATTACAATCTCTCCACGACCAGCCTTTCGGTCGTGATCGCCCTGTTGATCGGCAGCGTCGAGTTGCTGCAAGTGATGGCCACCGAATTGAAACTCCACGGACGCGTCATCGACGCCCTCGGGGCTTTGGATTTTGAATCGCTTGGCTACCTGATCGTCGCTCTGTTCGTCCTCTGGTGGGCTGGCTCGGTTGGCCTCTGGAAGCTGCGCGGGATGGACGCAGGGTAAGGTTCGCAAGCGAACCCGCGAATCTGTGAGTCTGCGAGAACCCGACGCATGAGCGCGTGGGGTTCTCGTACGACGGCAAGCCGATGCGAGGTCGCTAGCTGTCCGCCTGAGGATCCAAGCTGCATAATAGGCGGGGAGACTGCTGGCCATTGCCCTAGATGTCTCCACCGGCTCTACGCGCTGACTGGCCTCGCGCACTTTGGCGGTCCATCTAGTCTCAAAACCCCCTTTTTTCGTTTTACAATCTGAAATCTTTGGCTATGCTCTGTCCATGAATCAGAAAATCGAAACCGTCGCTTTCGGCGGAGGATGCTTCTGGTGCACCGAGGCGATCTTTACGCAGTTGATGGGTGTGGTGTCGGTGATGCCTGGTTACGCCGGGGGCAACGTTCCCAATCCCACATATCCGATGGTATGCACTGGGCGGACCGGACATGCCGAAGTTGTCGAAGTCAAATATGATCCAGCGCAAATCAACTTCGACGATCTCCTGACTGTCTTCTTCGGCACCCACGATCCGACCACGCTCAATCGTCAGGGCGCGGACATCGGCACCGAGTATCGTTCGATTATTCTCTACACGACGGACGGCCAGAAAGTCGCCTCCGAGCGTTTCATTAAGGAATTGAGCGAGACCGATTTCAAAGGTCGCGCGATCACGACCGAGCTTAAACTCTTAAGTAAATTCTACCCGGCCGAGGACTATCATCGGGAATACTTCCGCAACAATTCCTCCGCGCCTTATTGCCAGTTCGTGATTGCGCCAAAGGTTACGAAATTCCAAAAGCACTTCGCCGAATTGTTGAACTCTTCGCGCCAAGCCGTCGCGAAATAAACACCAGCCCGTCGCCCCTGCGCGATTTAGCGTCAACCGCATGACGGTTGACGCTAAATTCGTTTGCGCGATTCGCTGAGCTCGCCTGATTATCAGGCGGATGGCGTCAGGTCAAAAGTGCCGCTGGAATTCGGCTTGAAGCAGCCTTTCAGACTGTATTTGCCAGCGATCTCTTGAGCAACATCGTCGCTGACGGTTACTTTGCCAGAAAGGATCATCCGGCATTTTTTCTTTGTCTCATTGTCATCCAAAGTTGCAGCGAGCTTGTCGCCCTTGACATGACCGTTGCCGAGACCACCGACCGAGTTTACTCCAAAAGTCAATTCCCAGACCGTAACTCCTACAATTTTACCGCTTGGCGATTGCGTGAATGTGATGGAGAAGGTGCCTCCCTCGAATCTTTTGTCAGAAACCGTGCCAGTCCATGAACCTGCAATGTTGGCCGCTGCCACATTGGGCGCGGCCACATTCGCATCGGTCTCGGTGACCGCGTCATTGTCGTCAACGTCCGGCTTATTTGTGGCGACGCCGATGTCGCTACTGACCGCGCTGTCGTCCTGAGCATGCGCCGTTCGCGGCATCATTAGCACCGCCGCCGATCCTATCCATAACGCAGCCATAGCGATCCCCGCCGCTCTGATTAGCCGCCCCTCACCTGTCGCTTCCGTCATAACTCCTCCGCTTCTCCATCGTTCGCCGAATGTTGCCAGTTCGGCGTCTAGCGAAGAATTATCTACGCAAGGCTTATACCACTTCAACTCATCTTTCTAAGTAAAAGACGATAATTGACCAGTCGGGTTAGCGCGAGTGAGTTACGCTAATTCGCGGGCATGAGCCCACAACCGGACACCGCGAACACCATGGCGACACCGGCTGGCATAGCGTTTGGCCGAAAGCCACCAGCAGGCTGTTGTATTCAATCCAGTACCGCCGGGGCAGAGCTTCACGCAGGGCCTCTTCGGTCTTGTCAGGACTCGCCGCCTTCACCAGGCCCCAACGGTTGGAGATCCGATGGACGTGCGTATCGACGCAGATCCCGGGCTTGCCATACGCCTCAGTGACGACCAGGTTCGCGGTCTTGCGTCCGACGCCCGGCAGCTTCGTCAGCTCATCGATATCGTCCGGCACGCGGCCGCGATGATCGTCGATTAGCTTTTGGCAGATCGCACGAATCGTCCGCGCCTTGGTGCGATAGAAGCCGACCGGATAGATCAGTTTCGCGATCGCCTCGGGCTCCATTGTCAAAATTGCCTGAGGCGTCGCTGCCTCGGCGAACAACCGTGGCGCGGCTACTGCGGTCGTTTCATCTTTCGTCCGCAGGCTGAGAATACATCCGATAAGGGTGAGGAACGGGTCGCGCTTCTCCGCCGCCATCAGCGTGAGTACCGGCGCGTTCCATCCAGGCGCCTCCCGCCGAATTATCGCGAGGACGCGTCCAACATTCCTCCGGCTGACCGGCTTGACACCCGACCCTGTACTTATTTTGCTCGATTGCCGAATTGATCCCACAATAGCGGCGATTTTCGGCAACCCAACCGCTGATTGCAAAGCCCGATCGGCGCAGGCAGCGTGCAAGAGCCGTATTTCGCTTAATCGAAGCCGGTATTTTGCAGCTACGACGATCCCTGACTGTGCTAACCTAGGCCGCGATGCCCCAGAGCCCGATAGCGTCCCTCCGACCTGCGCCCCGTCTCCTGCGGCACCCGCCCGTTGCGATACCGACCGTCTCACTGATCGTGGCGGTACTAGTCACCGCTTTCGTTGCACTCGCTCCTCGGCAACTGAACGCCGCCGGTGACGAACACGACGGTTTAGTCGTCAATGCGCCAACTCCCAAGCCGATCAACTACGACGCGCTGACTCAGGAAGCCACCGCGCTTCTTCAACAGGAAATCCGCATCGATACTACCGATCCGCCCGGCAACGAACTGCCGGTCGCCAAACTACTCAAGCAAAAGCTGCTCGCCGACGGTATCCCGGCCACGATTTGGGAGCCGCAACCTGGCCGCGCGGTGATTGCGGCTCGGATGCGCGGTCGCGGCCGTCATAACAAGGCGCTGATCCTGCTCAGCCATATGGATGTGGTGCCAGCGAATCCGAAAGAATGGGAGGCACCGCCCTTCTCCGGTGACATCAAAGATGGCGCTATCTGGGGTCGTGGCTCCATCGACGACAAAGGTCCCGGCGTGATCGAGTTGATGGCGATGCTGGCCATTCGGCGCGCTGGCCTCCTGCTCGACCGCGATATCATCTTTATCGCGACTGGCGACGAGGAAACGGGCGGAACGATGGGTGCGTCGTGGGTGCTCCAGCACGAGGCCTATACTTTCTCTGATGCCGGCTATGTCCTCAACGAGGGCGGCGGCATCGAATCGCGGCCTAACGGCCATCGTTACTTCGCTGTCTCGGTTGCCGAAAAAGCTCCACTGTGGTTGCGCCTTACCGCGGCCGGCCCGAGCGGTCATGCCGCCTTGCCATCTCCCGATAATGCGGTCTCACGGCTGATCGGAGCGTTGGCACGGCTTCAAGCTTATCAGCCGGCGATTCGCGTGATTGATCCGGTCGCGGCCTATTTCAAAGCGCTGAACGCCCTCGACGGCGGTCCGCCGGAATTTCTTGACCTCGCCAATTCCTTGCAGAATGCCGGCTACGCTAAGACGTTTCTCTCTGTGCCGCGCCAGAATGCGATAGTTCGCGATACTATCACCCCCACAGTCCTTTCCGCCGGCGAGAAGACCAATGTGATCCCGCCGTCCGCAGTAGCCGAGCTCGATTGCCGCCTGCTGCCCGGCGACGATCCGCAGGCAGTCCTTGCCGATCTGCGCAAGGTAATCAATGATGACAACATTAAAGTGGACGTCTTACTTAATTTTCCTGCGGACGCTTCGCCGGCTGATTCGCCCTTGATGACGGCGATCGCCAGACTGGCGGCAAACGAGAATGCCGTCGCCGTGCCAACAATGATTGCTGGCTTTACCGACAGTCACTATTTTCGCCAAAAAGGCTTGATCGCCTACGGCTTCATTCCAATTGAATTGTCAAAGGCGCAAGAAGATAGCGTGCACGGCGCTAATGAACACCTGCCGATCAAGGAGTTGGGCAATGGCATCCATCGCATGGTCGATCTGCTGCAACTGATCGGCAAGAAATAGGCGATGAGAGGCCGATAAGGAGTCTGACATGATGCGCGCCGGAACTGGCTATTCTACTGCTACCAATGCTCGCACTGCCGCGCTTGAGGCGACGCAGGCAGCCCTCAAGCAGGCTGGACTTCGCAGCGCCGATGCCGCCTTGTGTTTTGCCAGTACCGCTTACGGCGGCTCCTACCCAATGATGGTTCGTACCGTCGCGGAAGCCGCAAGCACTCGCGAGGTCGCCGGATGCGGCAGTATCGGTGTCATTTCGGCGGGCCGCGAAATTGAAAGCGGGCCGTCGATCGCCGTGCTCGTCTGGGCCAGCGATGCGATCAGCGCCTCGCGCCTGTTCGTTCCGCAGCTACGCGGACACACGCGTGAAGTGGCTGAAACGATCGCGCAGACCGTGCGTCCGAAGCTCGGCACCAACAATCTGCTTTGCCTCTTTCCCGATACCTATAACATCGAGCCCGAGCCGTTGCTGGCGGCGTTGCGCAACCAGCTTCCCGGCGTGACCATCGTCGGTGGCGGCGCGACTGAAGACGGTTCAATCGGAGAGACATTTCAGTTCTGCGGTGATGTCGTCAGCTCGAACGCGGTCTCCGGGATGCTCCTGGCGGGCGACTTCGATCTCAACATCGGCAGCACCATCGCTTGCGCGCCAATCGGCCAAGGCCATCGCGTCACTGCTGTGCGCGACAATATTATCCTCGAACTTGACGATCGTCCCGCATGGGAGGTTTTTGCCGAGGCCGCAGGTCCACTAGCCAACGATCTGTCTCGTGCGCTGGCTTTCGTATTTCTCGCGATTCCGCTCAACGGCTCGATGACACAAATCGAGCGCGGTGGCTTCTACGTTCGCAACATCACCGGCGCCAGCAAAGAGCATGGCGCGATCGCAGTCGCCCATCGCCCACGTCAAGGTGACCTTCTCGGCCTGGTCTTGCGCGATGCCGAGCGTTCCCGCCAGGAGCTCAAGGCGACACTTGCTACGATGCAAGCGCGCGTTCACCACTCGCCTGCCTTCGGCCTTTACTTTGATTGCGTCTCGCGCGGCTCAGGCCTCTACCAAATGCCGGATCACGATTCAGCCTACATCAGCCAGCACTTCGGCAGCCTTCCGGTCGCTGGCTTCTTCACCGGTTTCGAGATCGGTCCACTCGGCGGCGAAGCGAGCGTGCTCCAATATTCCGGCGTGCTCGCCACGATCGCCGAAAAGGCATAGGCCTCCTCGCGGGACCGTGCGGGCGCAAGGCTGCGAAGATGGGGGTTTGCTTCAAACTCCTTGCGGCTGTTCACGAATCAGCCGCTCAAAAACTCTGAGATGGGCTCTTCGCGCCCGAACTCTAAGCCGTCAGCTAAAGCTTGCGGGTAACGATCGCGACGGTGCGCTGGATAAACTTAACAACACCATCATACTCGAACGGGAGCATCCCGCTAAGATTCCGGAGCATGTCATCGCCCACCAACCGCCGGACTTCGCGCGCGTCGTTCTCGCCGGTTTGAGCCCCCTTCAGCCAATCTTCCATGTCCACGATCAAGCGATCCGAATGCATCGACTCGATTTCGAGTCCCAGCTCCCGCGTCATGGCGATCAGTTCAGTCGGCGTCAGCGCCGTGGTGTGCGAATGGTCGCGAAGGCGCTCGATATGATTCATGTAATCCGCGCGCTCACGATATTCGCTGGAGAATAAATCCTCGATTGCGACTGTTCCGCCACTCCGGCACACTCGCACCATTTCGGCCAATACGGTTTCAGGGCGCTCGAAATGATGGAACGCGAAACGGCATACCGCAATATCGAATTCATCGTCACCGAACGGCAGATGCTCGGCGTCGCCGACCCGAAAATGCGCATTGGCGATTCCTCGTTCGCGGCTGGTGCGTTCAGCGATCGCGATTGGCGCGGGCGTCAGGTCAAGCCCGACCACTTCGCGACATCGTGCGGCCAACGCCATCGCAACGTAGCCCGGCCCGGTCGCAACTTCGACCGCACGCGCGTCCGGCTGCGGATTAATCGCGCGCACAAGCCGCGCAAGCCGCTCCGCGTCAGTGATTACGGGTGCCGCCGCGTAGGCGACGGCCTGGCGGGTGAACTCTTCGCGCACGACCGCTTTATGATCGTGTGCACCGGCTTCGGCTTGCGTGGACATCGCAGGCTCCTTCCTTTGGATTCGATCACGCGGCATCGAGGGCGCTTGCAGCCGCGCGACCGTTAATGGTAGCTGAATTTAATCTAAAAGAACCAGAATCCACCGGACGCGGAGATCAAATCCGGGCGGTGAGGAGATTCAATTTGGACTTCGGCTTTTCAGAAGAACAGGAAATGTTGCGGGATGCGGCCAAACGCTTCCTGGCCGACAATTGCTCCACCAAATTCGTCCGCCAGGTGATGGCGTCAGAGACCGCCCACGACACGGTTTTCTGGGAAAAATTAGTGGGCCTTGGATGGCCCGGCTTGCTGATCCCCGAAGAGTTCGGCGGCCAGGGGGGCACCTTCCTCGACCTCACCGTCATCGCCGAAGAGGCCGGTAAAGCGCTGCTTCCGGGTCCTTTCTTTGCCACCACGATGCTCGGTGCGCCGGCCATTATCGAGGGCGGCTCCGACGCACAGAAGAAAGAATTCCTGCCGAAGATCGCCGAGGGCAAGTTTATCCCGACCGTCGCGATCGCCGAGGCATCAGGCCGCTTCGATGCTGGTGGAATTGAGCTCGCCGCTACCAAGAAAGGTTCAGGCTACACGCTCACCGGCGAGAAATTCTTTGTGCCCGACGCTCATGTCGCGGACGCGATTATCGTCGCCGCTCGCACGGGCAAAGGTAGTGCCGAAGATGGCATCACCCTGCTGTGTGTTCCCGCTAAAGAAAAAGGCGTGACGATCACCCAGCTCAAAACTGTCGATATGACGCGCCGCCTGTGTCACGTCAAATTCGACAACGTCAATGCTACGGAGTTGATCGGCAAGGAAGGCGCCGGATGGCCGATTCTGCGCCGGACGCTCGATATTGCTACCGCCGCCTTGTCGGCTGAGATCGTTGGGACGGCGCAAAAGGCCCTCGACATCGCCGTCGAATACGCCAAAACCCGCGTGCAGTTCGGCAAGCCGATCGGCTCGTTCCAAGCGGTCAAACACAAGTGCGTCGATATGATGGTTGCAGTCGAGAATGCCCGTTCGCTGACGTACTATGCCTGCTGGACGGTCGATGAGCGCGTCGCCGAGGCCGCATCGGCAGTCCCGATGGCCAAGGCTTACGCCTCGGATATGGGCAAGAACGTAACGTCGGAAGCGATTCAGGTCCATGGCGGGATCGGTTTCACCTGGGAGCACGACATGCACCTCTATCATCGGCGAGCGCTAGCTGGCGAAGCGAATTTCGGCAATGCCCCAATCCATCGCGAGACTGTCGCCAAGTCACTATTGACCTGACGGTAGGCCGCGCAAGCGAGGCCATCCGGATGCGAGGAGAGGGTGCCCTCTAAAAGATTTGAATCCGCTATGGCTGAACTAGACCATTATCAGGAGCGGCGGCGAGCACTAGCGGCGCGCTTCCTTTCGAACGACACGCCCGATACGCATCCGATCCAGACCGGCGGCGTTGATCATCTCGCACTGATTTGCTCGGATCTTGAAGCCACGATCAGGTTCTATACGGAAGTTTTAGGAATGCGCTTGACGCGCATCATCCAAAATCGCGACGAGCCGAGTTCTACGCATATCTTTCTGGATATGGGCGGAGGCAATCAGCTCGCTTTTTTCGATTTTCCTGAAAAAGGGCCGGAGCGCACAGTGCGCGGAGTCGGCAGCATGCATCATGTGGCGCTCAAGGCCCGGCCCGAACAGTTCCGTTCGATTCTTGAGACGCTCGAGGCGCGCAGCATAGAGCATTCAGCGCATGGATCCCGCGACACGGGTTCAATCTACGTGCGCGACCCTGACGGTATCCTGCTCGAAGTCACCACTGGCTACTAGCCTTCGCTTGCGATTCAGGAACGTCAACGAACCAAGTTGGTCGTCCCCGTGCGGATTCTGCAGCGGATGTTTCACGTGAAACATCCGTTGCAGTTTCTTGTTTTAGAATTTGGGCAGCGCAGAGAGGTTAAATCAAACAGCATTAACAAGTTCGCTAATCATTCCACCGGAAAGATGGGCGTTTCATCCTTGATCTGCAGATCATCATCTTCTGCCGCACGCCTCCGCGCGATGATGATGGCCAATATTGGAGTCAATCGATCCCGATCAATGAGCCGAGACGGGACCGATGCGCTTGCTCCGCTTCATGATGAAAGCGACGGGCGTCAGGGCAAAGAAGATATAGGCGATGATGCGAAAATCGTCGAGAAACGCCATGATCGACGCCTGATGCTGAATCTCCTGATAGAGCATCGCCATCAGCGGCATCTGATGGTTGCCGGGGCCCATCTGCGCAAGATAGCCCGTCACTGCCTGCGTTTGTTCCCAATTTCCGAGTGTAAGTGGATTGATATCGTTGTTTAAATACGCCTGATGAATCTGCGAGTGGCTGCTGAGCATCGCCACCAGAATCGCGATACCGACGCTGCCGCCGACTGTCCGCACCATGTTAAAGAGGCCGGACGCCGTGCCCATCTGCTCGCGTGATACCGCGCTGAGGCTGAGCGTCGTCATCGGGATGAAGATCATGCCGGTCCCGACACCCCGCAGAAAGCCAGGGCCAGCTATACCCCAGAAGCCGATTTGGGCATCGAAGTGCGCCATCTGCCAGACGCCGTAGCCCGAGACGACGCACCCGGCGGCGATCATGTAGCGCGGATCGATTTTGTTGAATAGGCGCCCTGCCACGATAATCGAAAGGAAGCTGCCGAGGCTCTGTGTCGTCATCACGTAACCTGCGAGCAGCGGTGTATAGCCGGCGTTGGTCTGGCAATAAAGCGGGATCAGCACCATCGTGCCGTACATGCCGAACATCACAATCGCCATGAAGGTCACGCCGATCGCGAAGGTGCGGTTCTTGAGCACGCTTAAATCGACGATCGGCTCTTTAGTGCGCAATTCCTGAAAAATGAAGAGGATGATCGAGAAAGTGCCGACCACCGCCATAACCTTGATCGCGGTTGAATCAAACCAATCAAGCCGCTCGCCCTTGTCGAGAAGGATCTGAATAGTGCCGATTCCCAAGGCGAGGTAGCCTAGTCCCCACCAATCAATTCGTTTGACAGCTCGCCGTAGATAACCTGGGTCGGCGACGAAAACCGCAACCATCAGGAAGGCGATGATGCCGATTGGTACGTTGATATAGAAAATCCATCGCCAACTGTAATTGTCGGTGATCCATCCGCCGACAATCGGGCCTAACACAGGACCGACCATCATGCCGGTACCCCAGACCGACATCGCGGTCGCCTGCTCTTCCGGCGGGAAGGTTTCCATCAGGATGGCCTGCGACATTGGCATCAGCGCACCGCCGCCTGCTCCTTGAAGAATCCGAAAGAATACCAACATCGGCAGATTCACCGAGCATCCGCACATGAACGAACTAAAGGTGAACAGCAGAATACAAAAGTTGAAAAAGCGCTTGCGGCCGAAATAGCTGCCGCACCATCCGGTGAGCGGAATCACGATGGCGTTGCTTACGATGTAAGAGGTCAGGACCCAGGCTGCCTCATCGACGTCCGCGGAAAGGCTGCCACGGATATGCAGCAATGCGACGTTGGCGATTGTAGTGTCGAGCACCTCCATGATCGTTGCGAGCATGACCGCGACTGCGATCAGCCATTTATTCGTGACTGGGGTCGAGTCCAGGCTTGCGACAGGCGTACTTATTTTGGAGGCGGCAGCCACTCAATTAATTCTTATGTTCTACCGATGTAAGGCAAACGCTTGTTCGGATAAATAACCGGCAGTTTCGTCGCCTAAACGACAAAACCTCCTAGGCACGGATCGATTCTAGCTGACCGCTCATTTTCTTTCAGCCAATTCGTATGAATTGCATCTTGTACCGCCTGATCTGGCCCTCGATGATCGTTTAGCACTCTATCGGTTTCGCCAGGACGGACAGCCATCGAATCATTTGACTTTCCTGCTGGGTCGGACGCACAGATACATCGACGACGATGCAGGCTTTCTCTTCAAACCTCACCGCTCTAATCCTTGAGGGTGGAGTCGTCCGCGTCAGCGTGCGCCTGCCAGTCGAAGAATCCGCAACGACCCCGGCTCCGAGCAGGAACAATCCATGAACCCTCCTATTCAGCCTCTTGACGATATCCGCGTCCTCGACCTGACCCACTTCGTCAACGGCCCCTACGCCACCCTACTACTCAGCTATATGGGCGCCGAGGTGACGAAAATCGAAGCGCCGCAATGGGGCGATGGCCTCCGTCCAGCCTACCGTCCAAGTAAAGAGGTTCCGGTTGGAATCGCCTTCGCTCTGATGAACGCCAATAAGCGCTCGATTACGCTGAACCTGAAAAGTGATGAGGGCAAGGAGATTTTCAAGCGCCTCGTGCAGAAGGCCGATGTCGTGGTGGAGAACTACGAGGCCGGCACGATGGACCGCATCGGTCTTGGTTACGAAGCCCTGAAAGAGGTTAATCCCCACATCATTTACGCGAGCAGCACTGGCTACGGCCAAACTGGCCCAAACCGCAATCTGCCAGCCTTCGATCCAATCGTGCAGGCGATGACCGGTGTCATGGCTCTGACCGGCCGCCCTTCCGATCCACCCCTCAAGGCTGGCGTCATCATGTGCGACGTGCTGGGCGCGAGTCATTTGTGCACAGGTATCCTTGGCGCGTTGCGGCATCGCGATCGCACTGGAGCGGGCACGATGGTCGAGATCTCGATGCAAGAAGCGACGGTGCCGACGCTCGTGTCGCATATTGCTGCGCACTACGGGATGGGCGTGCAACAGTTGCGCGAAGGCAATCGGGCGTCCGGAGGAGTGATCACGCCAGCCAACGCCTATCCGGCAAGTGACGGATGGGTGATGTTGCTCGCGGCGGATAACCATCGATGGCGTAAACTCTGTGGGGTGATGGAACGCCCCGACCTGCTCGATGATGAACGCTTCAAGAAGCTTTCAGGGCGCTCGAAGTATCGCGACGAAGTTGACGAGATTATCGGCTCGTGGACCCGCACCAAGACCCGTCAAACACTGATGGATCTGCTTACCGCCGGAGACATCATCTGCGGCGTAGTCAAAGAACTGCCCGAGGTGATGGCTGATCGGCATATGCACGAGCGCGGCGCTTTGCGCGTGGTCGACCATCCGCAACTTGGACCAATGACGGTCTTCACGTCGCCAGTTCGGTTCAATGGCCAGCCGAGCGAACCGCGATCGTCGAGCCCGGCTCACGGAGCAGATAATGATCGCATTTACGCGGAGGAACTCGGCTATTCAGCCGAAGCGATCGCCGACCTGCGCGAACGCAAGATCATCTGAAAGTCTCGCCTTAGTTCACGCTCCTGACGCCAGAAAGGCTCACTCGGCAATCGGATGGCAGCGTGACACTCAAATGCCGCCAGACGCGAGCTCAAAGCTTAACGGATCAGTTGGAAACAGCTCTCTGATTGAAAATCTCAGGCTTCGCCGACTCTCTGATGAGGGCAGTCATCTGATTCTTGAGAGCTTCTCGAGACACCTCGCAGAACCATAACGGGGCAACATTGTCATCCAGTCGCCCGTTTCCGCTACGGTCTGATGACGATTTGTCAAATTCTCGCCGCGAGAATGACGCGGGAAACGGAACGAAGTCGATCGCTCCGTCCCGCGGCCTCCCCTTAAGCCAAACCTAGAAACTTCATCACTGATAGCGCGTCGGTACGCGTTGCCACCGCCGCATCCATGACCTGCGTCCACATCTGCGAGACTTCCGCGACCACCGGAACGTCGTTCGACGGGTCGAAGAACAGCGGCTCATCGGGATAAGGATCGCGGCCAAATCTGTCTCGAAAAAGCTGGTAGCGCAGCTTGGAAATCCGCATGACCGCCGCCGTCACGTCGCTGGAGCGGCGAGCACCTGTGCGGAATCGTTCGCCAATCGCTCTTCGGGAATCGCGGCTAACATTTTGACCCTGTCGCATGGTCGAGCCTCTTCGGTTGCGGACGCCACCGGCTTTTGCAAGCCGGATGCCGCTTGGTGAGGGCGCGTATCAACGACCACGGACATCAAGAATCTCAGGGATTTTTTCTTTACGGCAGCCTACATCGCAAGTGCTGCGAACTTGTCGGTGTAAAGAAAACTTAGCAGCAAGTGCAAAGAAAACTTAGCGGAGACCGTAGTTCTTCATTTTTTCCTGCAGGGCCGGGCGGGAGATTTCCAACGCTTGCGCCGCCCGCGAGACGTTCCCATGAAACCGGGCTAAAACTTCCGCGATATAGTGCTTCTCTTTACCATGCCGGTAGGCACGCAGGGGGACCACAGCTTCAGTTGCGGAAGTTGGCGCGGGAGGAGAGTCTCCGGCAGCGGTAGGCGGGATCAGACTCGGCTGTTGGACATTACGCGAGAGTGGAACCGACGGCCGCGGCTGGATCCCCCTGAGCAGTTGGGAAAGGTGCTCAATACGCAAGGGGTCACCGTCGCGTGACAACGCCACCGCACGCTCGACTTCATTGCGAAGTTGCCGGATGTTACCCTGCCAGTCGAATTGCACCATCAGGTCAAGTGCTGGGGTCTCGATGCCCGGGATCTTTTTGTGCAGCCGTCCGGCGTAAAGAGTGATAAACCGACTCACCAGAAGTGGTATATCCTCGCGCCTCTCACGCAGCGGCGGCAGATGTATCGGAAAGGCCGACAGGCGCCAATAGAGATCTTCACGAAAATTCCCGCGACGGACTTCGTCTTCAAGGTCACGATTAGTGGCGGAGAGGACGCGGACGTCAACTTTGACCGGAAAACTCTCGCCAACGGGAAATATCTCTTCCTGCTCAAGGACGCGCAGCAGCTTGGCTTGCATTCGCGTCGGCATCTCGCTGACTTCGTCGAGGAAGACAACCCCACCGGTCGCTGCTCGAAAAACACCCGGACTGTCCCGAACTGCCCCGGTAAAGGAGCCGCGTCGGTGACCGAACAACTCGCTTTCGAGCAAATTCTCCGGTACGGCGGCGCAATTGACGGCGATAAATGGAGCTTCCGAGCGAGCGCTCGCTTGGTAAATTCCTCTTGCGACGAGTTCTTTGCCGGTGCCCGTCTCGCCTTGAATCATTACAGTGATCATCGAGGTGGCCGCGCTCTCCATCAGGCGAAAGACTTCTTCCATCGCAGGGCCACTGCCGATCATTTCGGTAAACAGAGTGTTGCGTGCGAGGTCGCGGCGCAGCACGCTGACCTGAGTACGCAGGCTCGCCTCGGAATCGCGCAATTGCGAGTAGAGCCGTGCGTTTTCTATCGCTATCGCCACGCTGCCGGCGATGCTTTCGAGAAAAGCTCGATCGTCGTTGTTGAAGAAGCCGCCATCGCGGCGGTTGAGTACTTGCAGCACACCGAACGCGCCCTGGGGCGATGTGCCGATAATCAGCGGCACCGTGATGATACTGCGCGTGACCATTTTGGTCTCGCGATCAATCTGGGGATAGAAGCGCGGGTCATGCTGGGCGTCCTCGACCAGTATCGAGTGACCTTCGGTCAGCGCGGCCCCGGCAATTCCTCGATCGGCTGGCAGGCGTAACTGCAGTAAACGCTCTGCGGCTCGCGCATCGTCATCGGAGACGTACGGGAAATAAAGCTCGGTGCGCTCGGGATTGAGCAGCAACACCGACGCCGCCTCGGCATTTAAGGCCTCGCGGCAGCGCTTAATGATGAAGGGGATTAGCTCGCCTAGGTCTGTCTTGGCTGCGAAGGCGCATCCAAGATCATAGAGCTGCCGGACCCGGGCAGCTTCTGCCGACTCTGCCATCGCGTCGTCCAAGTGCCCTCATCGGCTGGCTATCGCCAGCCATGCGGTAGATAGGCCTCAATCGGTCCACGTCTATAAACGCGGGCGTCAGTTCTACGGATTGCTGCCGAGAGTCCCCACCACCGGCTCGAATTTATTTCCGAGCCAGCCTATCTGCTTTGCACTCCACCGCTGAGGCGTGTTTCAGGCTCGCTTCCGCCGCTTCCGCGCACCTACCGAAGCACTCTCTTCCTCGGAGCGCCAGCGATCGATCATATCGACGCTGAAGCGCCATTCACTCCCGACTCTGAAGCCGGGGAGCTGCTTCGCTCGGAGCAAACGGTAGACCGTCGTCGGGTGCACTCGAAGATATTCGGAGAGTTCCCTGACGGTCAATACTTTAGGCGGCATGCCAGACGGGACAGCCTTATTTGGACGCGACTCTTCCACGCCTCCACTAAACCAGCTTATGAACAGAAACGCCAGAGGATAGAGTAGTATTTCGATACTCTGAGACAAATAAGAGCAACGATTGCTCTCACGATCCCGCCTTGAGACGGCCAGCAACGGCGATTATGGCTGACTTACGTGATAAAGCCCTGACGATCATAGAATATAAATGCTTTGCATAATCGTCTGAAGCTAGACACAGCC
>DATKPK010000057.1:0-5014 GCA_035524095.1 Binataceae bacterium (SeqCode)
AAGGCTGGTGTCCCGCTCCGGTGCATCCTCCGGCAGCCTGTGGAAGTCCGCGAACCCAATCACGCGATCGCCGGAGACGCTTGTGGCATGGACCTTCGCCTCCAAGATCGCGAGCGCGACGCACATGTCAGACGGGTGGACCGCAATGCAGGAGTCGCTCGCGCCCACGATCGCGTGCATGCGATTGTGGCCCCCGATGGCGGAGCAGCCGCTGCCGGGTTCTCTTTTGTTGCACGCTGTCGCCGTGTCATAGAAGTAATGGCAGCGCGTGCGCTGGAGCAGATTGCCGCCTGTCGAAGCCATGTTGCGCAATTGTTGCGAAGCGCCGGCCATGATCGCGCTAGTGAGAACGGGATAACGCTGCTCGATAAGCGGGTGATAAGCGAGATCGGTGTTGCGCACGAGCGCGCCGATACGCAGGCCGCCGCCGGGGGTTGCTTCGACCTCGGTGAGGGGCAACCGCGTGATATCGACAACGGCGGTTGGCCGTTCGACATCCATCTTCATCAAATCGATCAGATTGGTGCCGCCGGCGATGAATTTCGCGTTTGGATTGCGGCCGATAAGCCGCAAGGCCTCCGCAACGTCGTTGGCGCGCGCATATTGGAAGTTGATCATGATCGCCCCATCACTTCCTCGATCGCCGCAACAATGTTGGTGTAGGCGCCACAGCGGCAGATGTTGCCGCTCATGAGTTCACGGATCTCATCTGCCGTCTTTGCCCGGCCCTCCGCGATCAGCCCGGCCGCGGAGCAGATCGGCCCGGGCGTGCAGTAGCCGCACTGGGACGCGTCATGGTCGATGAACGCTTGCTGCAGGGGATGCAGCGCTCCGTTCACCGCTAAGCCCTCAATGGTTGTGATCTCGGCGCCATCGTGCATGGCGGCGAACGTCAGGCACGAATTGATGCGTCGTCCGTCCATCAGGATTGTGCAGGCGCCGCACTGACCCTGGTCGCAACCCTTCTTTGTGCCCGTCAGGTCGAGATGGTCGCGCAGCAAGTCGAGAATCGTCGTGCGGGGATCGAGCGAAAGCGAATGGACGCTCCCATTGACGGTCAGCTTCACTGAAACCGTTTCCGTGCGAGGCAGACTTTCGGCCGCATCAACCGTCATCTCCAACTCCTAATGAAGCGAGGAAAGCCGGTGGGTCCTGCGTAGACGCGATTAAGCGTCGGCGGCATGAAAAAATCACCGCAAAGGCGCTCGGAAACCGGCGCGGCAAGGTTGCGCCGGTCCGTAAAAGGGCCAGACAACGGTGTTCGAAGTCAAGCGCAAATTTGTTGCCAGAGGATCCGATTCGAGAACCGGTGTCGCCCTGTACGCCCGCTATCCGGCGCGTTCCTGCCATTCGGTCGACGGTCGCTTTCCGCCCTTTGCGACGATCGCAGATCGCCCGGCGTCCGACCGCCCTCGACCCACTGCGGGCCTCCGTTCGGAACGGCTGAACGTCGCGAATCGACTTAAAACCGGACATCGTGGAGTGTTCGTCCAGCCAAGACCGCTCTGCCTGTTTGGTTTACAGTGGGTCGAGATGACCTCTACTTAGCTCAGAGTCTTCGGCGCCGCTGGCGCCTTCGTGCAGTGGCGGTCAGCTGTTCATGACGTTATGCTTTTTGGCGGGGATGTTGCTAAGAAGCCTCGTGCAGACTGTTCGCCTGATCACGACCAAAGGAGTGCGAGCATGGCAACGCCCGACACGCTTCGCTATGCGAGGATTCCTCTGACCCATGGATCTGGCGTTATTCCCGCCGTCGGGTTCGGGACCCTGATCCACGATCCTCTCGTCGCCAAACAGGCGACCAAGACCGCGCTGAAAGTCGGATATCGACATCTCGATTGTGCGGAGCGCTACGGCACCGAAGAGGCAGTAGGCCAGGCGATGCAGGAATCGTTCGGGGCGGGGACGATCCGGCGAAAGGACGTTTTCGTCACGACGAAGCTATGGAACACCAATCACCGTCCTGAGCGGGTCAAGCCCGCCTTTGACGCCAGCCGACGGCGACTGCAAATCGACGATGTCGATTGCTCTATGATTCATACCCCATTTGCCTTTCGCCCGGGCGACGATCAGGACCCGACTGACGCGTGCGGTCAGGTTGCCTATGATTCCGGGGTGACGTTGCTCGAGACGTGGCAAGCGCTCGAACGCCTCGTGGACGAGGGCCGGTGCGGGGCGATCGGGCTCTCGGACATTACCCTGGGGACGTTGCTCGTGCCTGAAGCGCGCCTATGGCCTGGCCCGCTGTCTCTGGCGCAGGCTCGATCACTTTGCCGCCTACGTCTGGTCCTCGGTCGCCGCCTACAACCTGGCCCTGTTCGCCCGGCTCAGGCCGACCTGACGCTTTCCCTCCGCCGAGTCGTTCGAGGCCTGGCTCTGATCGCCGGATCGATCAACTCATCTGAACTTCCGCCCCAGCGAGGCCGACAAGCCACTCGCGATTGGAAAATCGATCCAATCGCGTCGCGACCCCCTCGCTCCCGCGCCAATGCAGTCCGACTTCCACCAACAAAAACAACCGTTTATGGACAGGCACTAGCTGGGTCGAAAGATTGCCGTTTACGCGCCCGAGTGTGACAGCATCGCCTTCTCGACCTGTTCTTTGACCGCTTCCATATTGAAGGACGCGCCCTTCTGCATCGGCGGAAATTCGATAAGGGTCTGCGCAGCCTTGCCAACCACCTCTTGCACGAGGACAAATCTCCAGAATTGGTCGACGAACCAACTGTAGTAGGCTATTGAACCAGTCATGCCCGTACGCTCAAACGGGTCCAGCCGCAGATTGACTAAAATGGGCCAGTCCACTTTGACCGTGCCGCCCAGCCAGCCTCCAGGCTGGTCGATGAAGCGGTATTTGTAGTCGTTGAAGCGGACCGCGCCAAGCGTGCCTTCAGCGAAATAAAAGATCTCGTGCCGGTTCGAAGGCCCCTTGCCGGTGATAAGGTTGGTTTGATCGTAGCCGTCGAGATGGACTTTGTAAGTCGTGTTCCCGAGTTCCTTACCCTTCTTCAGGTCATCGGCGATGTTCGGGTTTCCCGCGATCGCAACGAAGGTCGGGAACCAGTCCTGACTTGATACGATCGAGTTCTCGACTTTACCGGCTGGGATCTTACCCGGCCAGCGGACGATGCATGGCGCGCGGAATCCGCCTTCGAGCACGGTTCCCTTGCCGCCCGCGAATGGGGTTTGGCCGCCGTCGGGCCAGGTGAAATTCTCCGTTCCATTGTCGGTCGTGAAGACGAGGATCGTGCTGTCGTCTACGCCATCGTCCTTGAGCTTCTTCATGACGGCGCCGACGATATCGTCGAGCTGCGCCATGCCGGCCTCGTGAATCGACCAGCCATTCTCCGGTGTGCGCATGCTTTGGTATTTGTCGGAAAGGTGCGTCTTGACATGCATGCGCGTCGGGTTGAGCCAACAGAAAAACGGCTTACCGCTACCTTTCGCTCCGTCGATGAACTTTATGGCATGTGCGAGGATTTCGTCGTCAACGGTCTTCATCCGATCCGGGTAGAGCGTTCCAGCGTCCTCGATGCGCTGCTTGCCCACTTTTCCCCAACGCGGATCAACGTTTGGATCGTCCGTGTCCGACGCCCAAGAGTGCACCATGTTTCGAGGACCGATCTTGTCTTTGAGCGCCGGCGGGTAGTTGGGATGAGAAGGATCCTCCATCGCATCCAGATGATACAGATAGCCGAAAAACTCGTCGAAGCCGTGAACCGTGGGCAGAAACTCATTGAGGTCGCCCAAGTGATTCTTCCCGAATTGTCCCGTGACGTATCCCATCGCCTTAAGTGCGGTCGCAATCGTCGGCGCTTCAGCCGGCATTCCAATTTTCGCGCCCGCCTGGCCGACGGTGGTCAACCCGGTCCTGATTGGTAATTGACCGGTGATGAATGCAGCGCGACCAGCGGTGCAGCTCGCTTCGGCGTAGTAATCCGTGAAGCGCATGCCTTCCGCGGCCATCCTGTCCAAGTTGGGCGTTCTCCCCGCCATGATACCCTGGTGATATGCGCCAATGTTGAACCATCCGATGTCATCGGCCATGATAACCAGAACGTTTGGTTGCGAAGTTCCGGAACTAGCCATATTTTTTCCTCCCCTTGACGGGCGTGGATCTGGTCAAGCTTACTGTCCCAACCAACGCTGGCCGACGACACGACCGACGTCGTGGCGGCTCTATCGCGCCGGGCCCCGTTGAAGCTGTTATCCTGCATTCGCTTCATGGCAGCGGCTTTATGGCAGCCGGCCGCACCAATAATCTGCCGCTTTCCAGCGTTTTCGACAAGGCGAAGTCGCTTACGGCGGTTTGTCGCGACGCTAACCTCGGGATCACTTTCTTTGGGGGGCAGCGTCTATTTTGCGCTCTCAACCGAATGGCGGCTATGGCGCGACTCCGGCCCTTCCCACGGCGATCCCCTGGACCCGCTTTCCGCCCATTGCGCCGGTTCCTTGAGATCCTCGTCAATGCGTGCTTCGGTGAAGATCCTATGAGGGCGAATGGCGACCAAGGTCGCTATCCTTGATCCGTCGAACGACTTCCGGGAGACGTTAAATGCCTCAGTTCAAGGGATCCGCGCAGGCTGCCGTCGACTACAACTCCACCATCATTGGCGCGATGGAGTTGAGCGAGAAGAAATGGGTTCTGGCTGTTCAACTGCCTGGAGTTGATCGGCATTCGAGGCATGTGCTGGACGCCTGCGGCGGCAGGAGAAACGACGTCGGCACACCGGGACCGTCGTCGTTGACCTCGACCTCGATCACGCCCTCCTCCAATCCACGCATCGAATCGGCGATGCGCGTTTTGGGCGTGCCTGCCTCGATCCACGGCAACTTCCAGGGCTCCGCGCAGGTTTTCGCTCAATCTCTGGCCGCGAGGAAGACGCGATTCGCGAGCGTGCGTAGGGTCACTTCCTTCCGTTGCAAAGCGGAAAGATCGGAGGGTTTGGCGCGGTCCGCCAAATCGAGCGAGAGGAGCCCGTCATAAACGGGGCGCACATCGCCCGGCTCTCCA
>DATKPK010000058.1:0-17142 GCA_035524095.1 Binataceae bacterium (SeqCode)
TGGCAAGCGGTTTCTCTTCTAGCAATCGACGCGACCGCGATTTCACATCCTCGTTCGCCGCGTGTTCTAATTCTGAGATGGCCGAGCTTGTGAGGCTACGCGGCTGGAGGTCCACGAGCCAACTGCCGGCGATAGCGTGGCCCCGGCGCGAGTCCGGAACGCTCCATCTAAAACTCTGAGGACGCGAGACTTGATAATCTGAGCCTGTCAGGATCGGCGAATAAAAGCTCTGATGGAAACCAACACCACCGCGCCTATCATCGATCGCGTCGCCGCTCTCGATTGGCCGTCGTTGACCACTTCCCTCGACACCAGCGGCTACGCGCTCACGCCCGCAATCCTCACGCCCGCCGAATGCGCCCATCTCGCCGGCCTCTATGACATCCGCGATCATTTCCGCAGCCGCGTGAATATGGCGCGTTTCGGCTACGGCCTCGGCGAATACAAATACTTCGGCAACCCTCTGCCCGACGTCGTTGCTCAACTACGCGCTGCTGTCTATCCGTACCTTGCGCCACTGGCCAACCGATGGCTCAGCGCGCTTAGATTCGAAACACGCTTCCCACCCGTCCTCGGTGAGTTTCTCGAAGTCTGCCATCGTCACGGCCAAGCTCGCCCAACTCCGCTCCTGCTACGCTACGATGCCGCCGGTTACAACTGCATGCACCAGGATCTCTATGGAGAAATCTACTTTCCGCTCCAGCTCACTTGTCTATTGAACCGCCGCGAAATCGATTTCACTGGCGGTGAGTTTATGTTGGCCGAGCAACGGCCGCGTGCACAATCCCGATGCGAGGCGATCACTCTGGACCAAGGTCAGGCGGTTATCTTCGCGACGCGCTGGCGACCCGTTAAGGGCGTTCGTCGCTTCTATCGGGTCAACGTCCGCCATGGCGTCAGCACGATTCGCAGCGGTCATCGCACTACTCTCGGCATCATCTTCCACGACGCCAAGTAGCCATCACCGTCCGCTAATACGCCAGGTTGCACGCACCCGCCCGCCCGCTTATCTTCGATCCCAGACTAACTACTACTGCGGTAGTGGATTATCGCGACGGAGTAGCCATGCCCGACTATCGCCGGCCGTCGTTCGAGCGGATGGAAGCATCCCTGCTCGCATGCCCGAAATGCCGCCGTGCAGTACAGGTGCGCAAGCGCCTTCTCCTGGTCTTGCCAGAGGGTGACAAATACGAATATGTCTGCCCTCATTGCGGCTCAACCTGCGGCTCCACAGTAATCAAGGAGACGCCTCAGCCTCGGCGGTTAATCTAGCGGGCGCGTCTTACTAGACAGCAGCACCAGACCTTCATCAGACGGCCAGTTCGTCGGCTCAGGTTCTAAGGCCTCACACGCGGCGACGCGGATGCATAGCATTGCAAGCGTTCCCCATGCACCTGCGTCCCCGCGGGCTTTGAGCCTACCCCATTGCTTGTGCCGACGAGGGTTCGATTTCGTACATCACACGCACATCGCCTGGCTGACTGAACGGATATTTGTCCTGCCCAAGGTATTTCTTGGCGAGTGAATTGATGTGCGCGTCGGCGCCGTTCTCAGTAACACTTACAACCTTTCCACGCACCTGCAGGTAGCGGTACGGGTTGTCCGGATCGAGAATCGCGAGCGCCACCGGCGCGCCCATTTTAAGCGTACGAGCCTTCACACGTTTTTTTTCCGTATTCACGCGAATCCGCTCGTTGTGATAATCGAACCATACCGGCGTTACCTGCGGCGAACCGTCGCTTAAAACCGTAGCGATACTCGCGAACGCCTTTTTGCCGGTCAGAAGATCGTGATATTTTTCCGGTATGACAGACATTTGCTTGCTCCTGTGGACGCGTCAGCGGAACGCCTCGTGGAGGTTACTGGTAGGCGAAAATATCTCCATTTAGGGATATTGCTGTTGCCGTCGCTCGACCTATGTTATCCTGAGTATTGGGCACTTCATACCCCTTTGAACCGCTAGCGACGTGCACGTCTTGCTGGCGCGACTAAGTGGTTTGACTCCAGTCGGTCCGTAAGTTATCTCAGCAAGTCTGAGTCGGAAGGCCGGGGGGCTATAGAAGGGCTCGGCTTGCCCATTCAAGTTTTACTCGCAGGAGACCATTGCAATGGCGCTTTTCAATAGGGAGCCCGATAAAAACGTCAAGCCCGATGCGGCCAAGGGTCCTGTATCAGTCCCCTCGAAGCCTGCACCTATCCCCACGGTAAGCGCCGTGCCCGTCCAGCCGGAGCGATCGGCCGCCCCTGTCGCCCAGAGCGTTGCACCAGTCCGACCAGCGGCCCCTACTGGGGACTCTGCCGCGTACCTCGACCGCACCTCCAAAATCACCGGTAAATTGATGTTCGAAGCCTCAACCCGCCTCGATGGCACCATCGAGGGTGAAATCACTGCAAAAGATCATCTGGTCATTGGCGAAAGCGCCGTCATCACTGCCCAGATCAAGGCTGCCTCGATTGTCGTCGCGGGCAAGGTAAACGGCGATATCACTGCTACCCAACGGATCGAGATCCGCCCAGCCGGCCGTGTCGTCGGCAACCTCACCGCGCCCGTGTTCGTCGTCCATGAGGGCGCGTTGTTCGAAGGCCATTGCTCGATGCAGGCTGACGCCGCTCAAAACGAGCGTAAAGTCACCGTCTTCCCTAAGGAAGAACGCATCGCGAATGGTACCGCGGCTGCGAATCCGGCTCCCGAAGTAAGCGCCCAAAAATCCGCGTAATCTTTCAGTATGCCGCTTGAGTTTGGCGGTTCGCCAGATTACACATAATCGAACCGCGGTAAGGTAGCGCAAGCCCACGAGGGCCATGTAGCGCTCCGTATGCGGGTGGCTTGGATCGCTTAGCCAGCGCGATCTGGCTGCGAATGAAATATCGAGAAATCTAGTCTCCGAGGCCGCGGTCCTTAGCCCCGAACGGCTCGGCTTCGAGGAGGAGTTAATGTTCGGCTATGCATATACCGCCTGATTGGGGTATTTTCTTCACCCTGATTGTTTCGTTCCTCGTTTTCTGGTTTATATTCGGCTGGCTTTTTTTCAACCCATTCCTTAAGTTGCTGAGCGAGCGCGAGCGTCGCTTCAAGGACTTGAGTGAGCGCACGGAACGGCTGCTCAAAGAGGAACGGGCCGCCCTCGAAGAGCGTGAGCGGCAGCTTGCGGAAGTCAGGCGCGAAGCGATGGCTCAGCGGGAGGCTCAACGTCGGCGCGCAGAGGAAGAAGCCGGTAAGGTGATCGCCGAGGCACGCGCCGAAGCGCACGCCGAATTAGAGAAGGTTAGGGCGCAGATCGAAAATGACTTCAAGGCTGCGGAACATCAATTGGAACAATTGGCCGAAAGTCTCGCAGCCGATCTTGCAGGACGGGTTTTGGGTCGGTCGCTAACGGCGACCGGTCGTAACGCACTGAATAACTGAGCATTTTGATGCAACGGCGGATTCTTATCGCGGCCTCTATAGGCCTCGCGCTTGCGCCCTCTGCTGCCTTGGCTGCTGACGGTGGAGCGGAAAGCTCCGGGTCATGGGGTTCGCTCCTTCTCTACGTTGTCAACTTTGCCATCTTCGTCTTCATACTCGTCAAATACGCGATTCCGATGGCTCGCGACTTCTTCAGCCAGCGTGCCGCTACCATCCGAGATTCGTTGGGCAAAGCCGAGGCCAATTATCGGGAAGCCGAGGAATTGGCCAATCGCGCTGCTGAACGTACCGCTAAACTTGAGGGCGAAAAGGCCCGCATCGCAGCTGACCTCTCCGACGAAACGGTCTACCAGGTTGGCCGCATCTACGAGATGGCACAGGAGACTGCCGCCCGTCTCAAGCGCGATACCGAGTTGAGCGCCGCCGCCCTGCGGGAGGCGGGTCAACGCCGGATGCGTGAATCGCTGGCTGCCGCCGCCGGACGCCTCGCCCGTGAAACCGTCGTTCGTGAATTCAAGCCCGCCGATCAAAATCGCCTGCTGGATAGTTTCGTGGCAAAATTGCGCGACGAGGCCCGCTGATGCGCAGTTCGAAAGTCGCTAAGCGCTACGCGCGTGCCCTGATGGGCCTCTCGACCGACCACAAGCAGCTCGAAATCTGGGGTGCCGAACTCGAACGTCTCGCGCGTATCATCGAATCGCCCGAAATCGCGTCGCGTCTCGAATCGCCCGAACTTATGACGGCTAGCCGCACCGACGCGCTCCGCGTTATCGAAGAAAAGCTGGACGTCAGTTTCCCTGTCCGCTCCTTTACCTTGGTGGTCGCCGGGCACGGCCGCCTTCCCGAGATTCCGGCGATTGCCGAAGCCTACGCGCGCATGCTCGACGATTTGCTCGGACGCGCCCGCTGCACCCTGACCTTCGCGCAACCGCCCACTGACGACGGCCTGCGGAAGATTGTCGCGGGACTCGAAGCCATCGCTCACAAAACCATTATCCCCACCATCAACATCGACGCCTCCCTGATTGGCGGAGTCGTCGCCGAACTGGAAGGCAAAACCTACGACGGCAGTCTCGCAGCACGGCTGGCGGAAGCCCAGCGTCGGCTTGCTGGCTAGCGCGGGACGCGCGGAAAATCTTTATGGCGGACATCAGACCATCTGAAATTAGCGAAATCCTGCGCGACGAAATAAAGGGCTTCGAAGGTAGTGTCGCGGTTAGCGAAACAGGCCGCGTCCTCTCATGCGGAGACGGTATCGCGCGCATCTACGGCTTGCAGAACGCCGCCGCTGGCGAACTGCTCGAATTCCCCCATTCCATTTTCGGAATGGTCCTCAATCTCGAAGACGACAACGTCGGTGCCGCTCTTTTCGGTGACCCTCAGGCCATCGGCGAAGGTGACGAGGTCAAACGCACCGGCCGCATTGCCGAAGTCCCCGTCGGTGAGGCTCTGCTCGGTCGCGTCGTCAACTCGCTCGGCCAGCCAATCGACGACAAAGGCCCGATCAAGTCCGCTGAGACCCGCCGCATCGAGATCAAAGCCCCCGGCATCATCAAGCGCCAGCCAGTTAAGGAACCGCTCCAGACCGGCATCAAGGCCATCGACTCGATGTTGCAAATCGGCCGTGGCCAGCGCGAGTTGATCATCGGTGACCGCCAGACCGGCAAGACTGCGATTGCCGTTGACACCATCATCAATCAAAAGGGCGGCAACGTTTTCTGCGTCTATGTCGCCATCGGCCAAAAGCGTTCGACCGTCGCCCAAGTCGTCGAAAAGCTGAGCCGCAACGGCGCGATGGAATACACCACTGTCGTCGCTGCGACCGCCTCTGAATCCGCCCCGCTGCAATTCATTGCGCCTTATTCTGGCTGCACGATGGGCGAGTATTTTCGCGATACTGGCCGCCACGCCTTGCTGATTTATGATGATCTCAGCAAGCATGCAGTCGCTTATCGCCAGCTCTCGCTTCTGCTGCGGCGTCCACCAGGCCGCGAAGCCTATCCCGGCGACGTTTTCTATCTCCATTCGCGTCTGCTCGAGCGTGCCGCCAAACTCAGCAGCGAGATGGGCGGCGGCTCGCTGACCGCTTTGCCGGTCATCGAAACTCAGGCCGGCGACGTCTCGGCCTATATTCCGACCAACGTCATTTCGATCACCGACGGCCAGATTGTCCTCGACGCCGACCTTTTTTACACCGGCATTCGTCCCGCCGTTAACGTCGGCCTCTCGGTCTCTCGCGTCGGCTTCTCTGCGGCTATCAAGGCAATGAAACAGGTCGGTGGCACGCTCAAGCTCGACTTGGCGCAGTATCGCGAGATGGCGGCGTTTGCCCAGTTCGGCTCCGACCTCGACCCGGCCAGCCAGCGCTTGTTGCATCGTGGCGAACGCCTCACCGAGATGCTCAAGCAGAATCAGTACGAGCCACTGCCGATTGAAAACGAAGTAGCGATCATCTTCGCTGCCAACGAAGGTTACTTCGACAAGCTGGAAGTCAGCCAGGTCAAGCCATTCGAGCGCGACCTCTTTGCGTTTCTTAGTTCGAAGCACCAGGATTTGCTTGGCGAGATCAAGGAAAAGCGCGAGATCAGCGACGACTTGCGCAAGCGCCTGATCGCGGCGCTGGACCAGTTCCAGCAAAACCGTACCGCTTCCTGATCACCAAGGTTAAGCACCGGCCATGGCGACGCTTAAAGTCATCCGGCGGCGAATTACGTCCGTCAAATCCACCCAGCAGATTACGCGTGCGATGAAGTTGGTTGCAGCTTCACGCCTACGCCGCTCTCAGGAGGGGTTGATCAACGCCCGCCCGTATTTCGAGGCCCTCGCGCGAGTCGCCGATTCGCTGCTCGCCTCAGCCTCCGATGCTGCCGCTCCGGCCGAGAATGCTGCTCCCGCTGCGCTGCTTATCGTCGTTACTTCTGATCGCGGTCTCTGCGGCGGCTACAACGCCAACTTGATTCGCTATGCCGAAGACAATGCTCGCCGTCTGCGCGCTGCGAATTCCGAACCGATGCTCTTTTCTGTTGGCCGCAAAGGCTCTGAGCATTTCAGACGCACTCGTCAGCCGATTGAGGCCGAGCGCATCAACAATTTGCCCCGCCTCGCGACGGTCGAACTGGCGCGTGCACTCGCGAACAAAGTGCTCTCCGACTACCGCGGTGGTGTGATCTCCGAAGCAGCGGTCGTCTATAGCAAATTTGTTTCGGCACTCTCTCAACGGCCTACATACGAACGACTGCTGCCTATCGATCCGCCGAAGCGCGATAATGCGGAGCCGGGTGAAACGGCAACCCACACCGATTATCTTATCGAGCCGTCGGCCGCCGATTTGATTCCGGTCGTGATGCGCAGTTATGTCGAAGCTGCTATCTATCACGCGCTGCTCGAAGCCGAGACCAGTTTCTTCGCCGCGCAAATGACCGCGATGGATAGTGCAACCAATAACGCCTCTGATATGATTTCCCGGCTTACGCTCGAAATGAACCGCGCCCGCCAGGCCCAGATCACCAAGGAACTGATGGATATCGTTGGTGGTGCCGAAGCGCTGCGCGGGTGATTCCAAACTCAACCACAGGGACTATTCGCAATAGCTATGGCTGCAGCAGTAACAAACGGGCGCATCAGCCAAATCCTCGGCAATGTCATCGACGTTGAATTTTCCAATGGTTCGCTTCCGCCGATCATGACCGCCTTGCGGGTCACCAACCCGACCATCGACGAGCGCGCCGATAATCTCGTACTCGAAGTCGCGCAGCATCTCGGTGAAAACACTGTCCGCTGCATCGCGATGGACACCACCGACGGACTCGTCCGCGGGATGGATGTCAACAATACCGGCGCGCCTATTTCGGTGCCGGTTGGCGACGGTACGCTCGGCCGCCTGATGAACGTCACCGGTGATCCGGTCGACGAAGCTGGCCCCATCGACACCGGGCTTCGGATGCCCATTCATCGCGACGCCCCAGACTTTGCCGATCAAGCCACCGAGGTCGAGATCCTCGAAACCGGCATCAAAGTCCTTGACCTCATTTGCCCTTACGCTCGCGGCGGCAAAATCGGCCTGTTTGGCGGCGCCGGTGTCGGCAAGACCGTCACCATCCTTGAACTGATCAACAATATCGCCAAGCAACACGGCGGTGTCTCGGTATTTGCCGGTGTCGGAGAGCGCTCGCGTGAGGGCAATGACCTGTATCGCGAACTGCAGGAGTCAGGCGTTCTATCCAAGACCGCCCTCGTCTATGGTCAGATGAACGAGCCGCCTGGCGCTCGCGCTCGCGTCGCCCTGACCGGCGTTACTGTGGCGGAATACTTCCGCGACGAACAGGGCAAAGACGTCCTTCTATTCATCGACAACATTTTCCGTTTCGTTCAGGCTAACTCTGAGGTTTCGGCGCTCCTCGGCCGTATGCCCAGCGCAGTCGGCTATCAGCCCACCCTCGGCACCGACATCGGCGAGCTCGAAGAGCGCATTACGACCACCAAAAAGGGCGCTATCACTTCGGTTCAGGCAGTTTACGTCCCCGCCGACGACTACACCGATCCTGCGCCGGCCACTACCTTCTCGCATCTCGACGCTATCACTGCGCTAGACCGCAAAATTTTTGAGAAGGCTATTTTCCCTGCCGTCGATCCGCTCGCATCTACCTCGCGCGCCCTCGATCCGCAGGTTGTCGGCGACGAGCACTATCAGGTCGCAAGGCAGGTTCAGCAGATACTCCAGCGTTACAAGGATCTCCAGGACATCATCGCCATCCTCGGCATGGACGAGCTTTCCGCCGAAGACAAACTTGTCGTCTCGCGCGCCCGCCGCGTCGAGCGTTTTCTTTCACAGGCGATGTTCGTCGCGGAGCCCTTCACCAATATTCCAGGCGCTTACGTGCCCCGCGCCGAGACCGTGCGCGGCTTCAAGGAAATCCTCGAAGGCAAATGCGACGACATGCCCGAGCAGGCTTTCTATCTGGTCGGCACTATCGATGACGCCCGCGCCAAGGCCGAACGTCTGGCTCGCGGCGAAGCGCGCTAGTCCATCCGGAGAACCTTACTACCGTTAGATACCGATGGCCGACACCTTTCAATTCAAGCTCGTGACGCCGACCGGCGTCCTCTTCGACGGACCCGTTGAACAGGTCACCGCCGTCGGCGCGCTCGGCGAATTTGGCGTGCTCCCCCTGCACATCAACTACATCACCTCGCTGGTGCCGGGCATCCTCACGATCAAGATCAGCGAGGGCCGCTTCGAGGAGCTATGGCTCGCTGGCGGACTCGCCGAAGTAAAAGACGGTGTGATGACCGTCCTTGCCACCGACGCTCTCCAGCCGGAGAAAATCGACACCCAAAAGGCCGCCGCCGAAGTCCCGAACGCCGAGAGTAAAGTGGCCGGCATGAGCTTCTACGACCTCGGCTACTCCGAGGCAGTTCAAGCGGCGCAAGTCGCCCGCACGCAGGCCGAAATCAATCAGTTGCGCCGCGCCCTTCATTAGAGCCGCCGCGCAAGCGTCTCTTTTCCTCCAAGTTCACGGCGCAGCCGTATCGCCAATCGGTGCAACCTGCCGCCGACCCCAACCGCATCTAGGCACGGCTAGCGTTCGACAACGCCGCTCAGCGTCAGCTTCAGAGTCTCTGGTGACCTCGTCATCTGCGCTGTTCCGCTTACCTGCCCCCAACCTTTCAAATTTTCGCTTGATCTTATCAGCTGATAACCGCCCGTAATTTCTTCCTGGCCGTCGATTTCCATATTATCCTCCGCCGCTGGACATCGGTTCAGCTGAGCTACGATTTCTTGCCCCGGCGCGATCTTGGTTGAGTAGCAGATGTCGAGATAGACCGGAGCGCATCCTTCGTCGTCCGCTGACGCACCGGTCGAATCGAATGGTCCACTCGCCACGTCGATCTCCGCCTTGCCATTGCCCACCGCACGGCCTTTTACCTTCCCGGCGAAAACTACTTCAGTACAGAGCCCTCCGGCCGCACATGAACTCGCGAATTTGGAGCAGGTCGGCATGCGCGTGCTCTGCGATGCCTTTATCGTAATCGCATTCGAGTAAACCTCGGCGTTTAGAAAAGCCGGTGCCGCCAACGCTATGAATAGAGCTAACAAAACAGTGAGCCACGGCCATTTCGGACGCCGCATATAATCCGCCCCCTCAGAAGCGAACGGTCGTGCTGTCCAAAAACGCCAAGAAGGCGTTAATGGAGCACAGACAGTATCTATTGCTGTCGCCAATGATGCCAGCGTCATCTACAACGGCGCTGTTGCAATTAGAGGCCGCCAGACGACGATTTTATGACGCTTCCGTTATTTTGCTTTGACGGGGACCGCCGCTGAGGTGCGAATTCAATAAGAAAAGCTTATTCGGCAGATAATTGCGGCGGGTTTCAGCGGCTGGACGCCCGCTGCTTCAATGCGCGAGCGTTGAGGTCGTTCTGCACCGGGATAAAGTTGATGGCACGAACAGAATCGCCAGCCGTATCGAGGCCATCACCTGGCCGAATGCGACCCAGAGCCATTGTTGAACCGCTGAGTCCGCGTCGCCCTCTCCCTAGAAGGACTATCTGATCAAAGCTTTGATGCCGTCCGGTCAAAGCTAATTGCCCGTTATCACCGTGGCACCGTTTTCGGCCTTCAATGTTGTCCGCTCTGGTGCAACCTCGCGCCCCGGTATCGCCTGCAGCAGGCCATCGACGATTACCCAGTCGCCCGCGGTCAGCCCATCTTCGATTACCAGCTTGTCGCCCATCTGCTGGCCGGTCTTGACACTTTTGCGCTCAACCAGATCTTTGTCATCAACGACCAATACGTATTCTCCCTGTTGATCGAAGCTGACCGCCTCGCCCGGCACCAGCAGCGCCTCGCGCTTCTCTTGGGCGGCAATCCTAACCCGTGCGAACAAGCCGGGCACTGTGTCCAGCTGATCATTTGGAAAGATCGCACGCACCTGTAAAGTGCCGGTCGTTGGCGTGACACTTATCGAGGCGAAGTCCAGCCGCCCCTGATGGGGGAAGCCATTCTCATTGACCAATCCATAATACGCGGGAACTACGACGTTGCTCAGGTACCCTTGAGTAGCACCCGGATGGCGTTCCGCGATACGCAGCAAATCGCTTTCATTGATCGTGAAATAGACATAGATAGGATTAATCCGGTTGATCTCCGCCAACGTTGTTTGCTGGCCCGCCGATCCCACCAGGTTTCCGGGATCGACCAGATGACGCCCGATTTTCCCGTCGAACGGAGCCCGAACCTCAGTGTAGCTGAGGTTGAGCTTCGCAATTACAACCTGTGCGTTCGCCGCAGCGAGCGACGCCGCTGCCGAATCCCGTTCCGCATGCCACCGGTCAACCTCAGTGGCCGCCGCCGCGCCCTTGGTGAGTAACGCAGCGTAACGCTTATATTCCGTGCCGGCATGCCACAACTCTGCTTTGGCCGACGCCACTTGCGCCTCCGCTTGTAGCAATTGCGCTTGGTACTGTGTCTGCTGAATCGTGAATAGCAGGTCGCCTTTTTTGACTATGGCGCCATCCTTGAAATAGATCTTCTCGAGATAGCCTTCGACGCGTGCGACCAGCTTGACTGAATCTATAGCCGCGGTGTTTCCGGTGAAATCGATATAGTCTGCGATTTCCTCATTCACCGGTTGCGCGACTGTTACCGCTGGAGGCGGTGGCGGCGCCGGTGCTTCACTACCCTTGCAACCGGCCAAGCTCTGCACTGCAACGATAGCTACTAAGATCACTACAGTTCGAAGCAGACCATCAACCCGAGGCGTCGCGCAGCGCAATCTTCGTATTATTTCTCTAGCCGATTCCATATTGTCGCACTGCTTGGGTCATTCAGGTGGCCGGACCAGCGGTCCTCGGTCGCTAGCCGCCGGCAATCCAGGCGCGCTCGGCTGCAATAGTTCCGGATTCAGCAATCTCCCCCAATTAGTCCGCTTTGCCATCTGAGACTGCGTCTCGGCGGGAACGAAATCGTGGCCCTCGCGAATTTCCCAGCCGCCGCCCAATGCTCGATAGGTATTTATTAGGCCTAAGGGTATGTTCGCACGCGCCAGCGTGTAGTTATCTTCCGCTTCCAGCAGATTCTCTTCCGCCAGCAGCACCGCAGTGAAGATCGTTGTCCCTTCCTTGTATTGAATCAGCGATATCCGCATTGCGCCGGCGGCCGCCTCGACACTTTGTTCGAGATAGGCGGTTTGTTTGCGCGATTCGATATAAAGGGACAATGCATTTTCAACGTCGGCCTGAGCACTCAGCACAGCATTCTGATAATTGACCAGGAGTTCCTGAAATTTCGCATCCTGCAGGCGGACATTATTGGT
The DNA here is from genome assembly GCA_035524095.1 of Binataceae bacterium (SeqCode). Taxonomy (GTDB): domain Bacteria; phylum Desulfobacterota; class Binatia; order Binatales; family Binataceae; genus DATJUF01. The sequence goes on from DATKPK010000058.1 coordinate 11,725, forward strand.
GATCTGTCCGTAATTCAGGATATTCCAGCTAATCGACGGTCCCGCGCTGAATTCCAAACTTGCGCTGGTGAACAAGTCCGTGAGCGTATTATGACCGGTGTTGCTGGCGACTGTCGCCACGCTGCCTACGAGGCTTAGGGCTGGCAGCAAATCGGCCTTCGCGACTCCTATCTGTGAGCATTGGGACGCAGCCTCTAGTTCTGCCGCACGGATATCCGGGCGCCGCCGCAAAAGATCAGCTGGAATTCCTACCGCTACGCTCTCCGGCGCTGCGGGAATCTCAGTGCTGCTTCCAAGAAGCCCGTCAATCGTTCCCGGTGGTGAGCCGATCAGGGCACTCATCGCATTCTTCATCTGGGCGATCTGAATAGTCAGTTGCGGTATAGTCGCTTCAGTCGCGCCCAAAACGTTCTGCGCTTGATATACATCGAGTTGCGAGGTCACGCCGCCCGTGAAGCGATCATTGGCAACCTGCAGCACCTCTTTTTGCCGTTTGACGTTCTCTCGAGCGATAGCCAGTTCGGTTTGCTCAGCCCGCATCGTTACATAGTCGGAGGCTACGTCGGCAGTCAGCGTCACCAAGACGTCATCGTATTGCGCGACCGACGCGAGAAAGGCGTCATCGGCTGATTCAACTCCACGCCTAAACTTGCCCCACAAATCGAGTTCCCAAGCCGCCTGCGCACCCACGGAATCTGACCAATATCTATTGTTGACTATGTTGTACGGGATAGAGGCCGGTATGCGATTATAGCTGATCGAAGAAGTGATCTCCTGCTGCTGCGGATAAAATTCTCCGATGGCGATCCCCAACTGTGCGCGAGCTTCGAGCACCCTCACTCCCGCCGCCCGCAGCGTCAGGTTCTGCGCGTACGCCGTTTGGATTATCCGGGTAAGTACCGGATCGCTGAACGTGTCCCACCAGTCGCGATAACGTGGCGGGGTAGCGAGCACGTTCGGCTCGCCAGACTCCATCCATTGCTGACTTACTTTGACTTGTGGCAGCTTGAAGTCGGGACCAATCATACAGCCCGCCACGAGCAGCAGCATCAGCGCGGCGAGAAGGGCCAGCTTGCGCAAGCGCGAGATCATGAATTCAACGCGCGCGTCTTTGAACCGGAAGTTGTCTTGACATGCCGCTAGCTCAGGCGCTCAAAGCGCCTTTGTTGGTATCACAAACGTCTCTTAGAGGCTAGTAGATGCGGCTGCCAACCTTCTTTGAGACTTGCCCGGCAGTATCTAGGTTGACGAGGTCTCGACTTCAGGGAATTGGCCTTTTCCCGAATGGCTTTGTGCACGATAGCGCCTTGGCGATGATAACCTTACGGCAGCTCCTGCTACACTGAAATCCACCGCTGGAGGCTTACCGATGGAACTGAAGGAACTTGGCGCGTCGGGCAGGATGGTCCCTGAAATCGGGATTGGCGTATGGCGTTACGGCGGCGGTGTTGAGCCACTCCGTAGGGCTATCGATCTTGGCGCATCACTAATCGACACGGCCGAGGTTTACGGCACCGAAGGCATAGTGGGGCAGGCGATCAAGGGCATTCGCGATCGCGTCTTCGTCGCATCGAAAGTCGCGGGCAATCATCTGCGCCACGACGAGGTCCTGAAAGCCGCGGAGGCGAGCCTCAAGCGAATGGACATAAGTTGCATCGACCTTTATCAGATTCATTGGCCGGCTGGCCACGTTCCGATCAAAGAGACGATGCGCGCGATGGAGCAACTGGCCGACCGCGGCATGATTAAGTATATCGGCGTCAGCAACTTCTCAGCCGCTGAGACCCGTGAAGCGATTGCGGCAATGAAAAATCACCCCATAGCCTCCAATCAAGTCATATACAGTCTCAACCGGCGTGGGATCGAGCATGAATTAGTGCCTTTCTGCGCGCAGAACAAAGTAACTATCATCGCATTCACACCATTGGACAGTGGACGTCTCGCGAAACGCGCCAAGTACGAGTCAAATTCGAGAGGCATGCGAACTCTCGAACAGATTGCTAACGAAACCGAGCGAACCCTCGCCCAGGTCGCTTTGAACTGGATTACGGCGAAGCCGGGCATGATTGCCATTCCCAAATCGGATCATACCGAGCGCGTCGAGGAAAATTGCGGCGCCTCGGGATGGCGCCTGTCGGCCGATCAGCTTCGGTCGCTCGACGACGCTTTCACGGCGTCGGACAGCGCCGAGGAAGATTGAAGATAGGCCGATTCTGTGAAAATATAATTACTTTGTGGACCTCGAGCAGCACTTTGGGTATTGGCGGGTTTAGTTACTCGCTTGCACCCTCGCGAATAGCCGGATGCAGGTTACTCTTATTCTTGGCTGCCGGCAGCGGTTCCGCTGTTCTTCGTTCCTCAACCGGATTAGTCAGTAGTGCGCTGCCGATGATTGTCAGCGCGAAGGCCGCAAGCCGCATCGAGGCCGCACCGGGATTCGCCGGCAGATGTTCACCGAATACGACTGTCGCACCGGCGATTGGTACTATATTGGATAGCGCCGTTGATAACGGCATCGCGATAATTCCACGTAGTGCGCTGAACGAGTTCTGCAGCGCGATTAACCCGGCAATATTTGTAAGTATGGTTGAATAGACATACGGATTAGCCAGAACACGCGAAAGTGTACTTGGTGTCGCTTTCAACAAGTAGTAATCCGTCATCGCCTTGGTATGGAGGCTCGCGAGACCGAACATCACGCCGGAGAAAAGCGCTGCGGCGATCCCGTTCTGGTGGAGATGAGGCACAGCGTACGGCGCCAGGCCGAGAGCGATTAAGGCGCTTGATAGCATCACCATTTGCGTTGTCGCAGTTGGGCTTTGCTCCGCTCCCGCGTTCAACGAGAGCCCCATTAGCACCATCCCTGTGATCGTCCCGATGATCCCAACCCATTCCGCCATGTGCGCCCGTTCACCCAGCACTAACACGGCGAACAGTACGAAAAGCCCGATCCCGCCTTGCATCATCACTGAAACAATCGCGACGGGGATAACCGCTTGCGCCACCACATAAACCGCATACCCGGCCGTCTGTAGCCCTAGGCCGCTCAGCCAAATTGGGTCGCTGATCCACCTGCCCACCGCATACGCGGTCCCGCGCCCCTCAGCGATCGGCAGCGCATGGGCGCGGCCCTTCATCACCAAAACGCCCAAGGCCAGCAGCCCGCTCGCGATTAACGCCAACAGCAGATAAAGAGCCTGATCGCCGACGCGTGGTTGAAACTGCATCGATGCTAACCGAACGACTCGAATTGAGAACTGATCTGGGCTTCCCCAATAAGTGGATGCAGGATCGGAACAGAAAGCGGAAGGGCAATCGTCAAATCGACTTTACCCTTCCGCTTCCGTCAAATGGCTATTCGATCTCTACCATTCGCGCCGCCTTGAATAAGGTAGCGCAATTAGTCAGTAGCTGCAGCCGTCTGAACCACTCCGGCGTCTTTGAGCTTTTCTACTTCGCTCGCGCTGAAACCCCATTCGCCTAAGGCCTCTTCCGTATGCTGTCCTGCGGCAGCCGGCGGACGCGAAACGCTACTCGGCGTACGGCTGAAGCGCGGCGCCGGCGCAGGCTGCGGCACTCCGTCCAGTTCAACGAAAGATTCGCGATGGCGATTGTGCGGATGAGACGGCGCCTCTTCCATGCTCAGTACGGGCGCGAAGCAGATGTCGCTGCCCTCCATTATTTTGCACCACTCGTCGCGCGTCTTGGTGCGGAACAGCGCTGCGACCCGTTCCTTCATCCGAGGCCAGTTCTCGCGGCTGTTCTGCGGAGGCAGCTCTTCACCTTTCAGGCCAGAGAGCCGCAGTAACTCCTCGTAGAACTTGGTTTCGATCGAGCCGATTGAAATATACTTTCCGTCGCTCGTTTCGTAGACATCATAGTAATGCGCACCAGTGTCGAGGATATTCTCGCCACGTCCTCCACTCCATACGCCCGCCGCTTTCATCCCGTAAATCGCGGTCATCAGCGACGCCGCACCTTCGACCATCGATACGTCTATCGTCTGCCCTTTGCCGGACTTCTGCGTCTCCAGCAACGCGGCGACCACGCCGAGCGCTAGATACAAAGCGCCGCCGCCGAAGTCGCCGATCAGATTTAGCGGAGGCACCGGCGTCTCGCCTTTGCGTCCAATCGAATGTAGCGCGCCACTTAACGCGATATAGTTGATGTCATGTCCGGCCGCATGCGACAGCGGCCCATCTTGGCCCCACCCCGTCATGCGTCCATAAACGAGCCGCGGATTGCGCGCGAGCGCCACGTCCGGGCCAAGCCCGAGGCGTTCCATCACACCCGGCCGAAAACCCTCGATTATCGCGTCCGCCTTTTCGATCAGCTTGAGTACGACCTCGGCGCCCTCTTTACGTTTGAGGTCCACTGCGACTGACCTGCGGCTGCGATTCAACAGGTTGTATTTGGTCCGCATGCTGATACCGAGTCCGGCATCAGCCGTGCGATCGACCCGGATTACGTCTGCGCCCATGTCACCAAGCAGCATCGCGCACATCGGTGCGGGACCAATCCCTGCCATTTCGACTATCCGGTAACCTGACAGTACTCCCATGACAAATCCTCCAAAGGCAGCGGCAACTCGCGTGATCGCGGCGCGTCGCTCCTATTCGTAGCCGATTTTCAGACAGCCGTGTAGCCGCCGTCCACGACCAGCTCGGACCCGGTGATAAACGACGCCTCATCGGACGCCAAAAATAGCACCGCCCATCCTACTTCATCCGGATGAGCTCCGCGCTTCATTGGCGCCAAGTCGATCAGCGGCTGTAGCTCCTCACGCGGCACCACGTCCACCATCGGTGTCAAAATCACTCCCGGATGAATCGAATTAACTCTGATCTTGTCCGCTGCATATTGGACCGCCGCGGCTTTGGTCAGCAGCCTCACCGCGCCTTTCGTCCCGTGATACGCCGCGGACCCTGCCGAACCGATAAGCCCGTAAATCGATGAAATATTAACGATAGAGCCGCCACCGCGCCTCCGCATTGCGGGGATAGCCGCTTTCATCCCCAGCCATACGCCCTTCTGATTGATGTTAACGATCGCGTCCCATTCCTCTTCGCTGGTTTCCTCGACTCCCTTTACATTCGCGATCCCGGCATTGTTGATCAGGATATCGAGGCCGCCGAATTCGCGCTCGCAGGTTTCGACTGCGGAGCGCCAGTCGGACCCGCGTGTCACGTCGAGGCCGATCGGGTGAACTACCTTGGCCCCTAGTTTGGCGTTGATTTCATCCGCCGTTTGCCGCGTCAATTCGTCGCGGACGTCGCCGATCATGACCTTTGCGCCTTCGCCCGCGAATAGCCGCGCTTCGCTTGCACCCTGTCCGCGTGCGCCGCCCGAGATCAGCGCCACCTTGCCTTTGAGACGATCCATCTGCCGTTACCTCCGACTTGGGCGGTCGTGGGGGGA
>DATKPK010000059.1:0-5786 GCA_035524095.1 Binataceae bacterium (SeqCode)
TCGCGTTTTGAATTGCCGCTAATGTAGAAGATTAGGCTGGCTGAGAGCAAAGGCTTGCGTGCGCGACCAAGAGAGAACTCGCCGCCGCTTGCCATTTAGCTCATTTTTGGCTTCGATTCTGCTAGCTAACGAAAACTGGAGGAAGCGATCATGCCGTTGCTCTGCGAAAGGATTGGCCATATTGCGATTCTGACTCTCAGTCGTCCTGAGGCGCGCAATGCTTGGTGTGCCGAGTTCCAGAACGGGATACGCGAGCGACTGCTTGAACTCGAAGACGATGACTCGATTCGATGTGTGATCCTCACCGGCGATGACGCGGGCGGTGCCTTCAGCGCGGGAGCCGATCTGAAGAATCCGGCGACGCATACGATTAAATCGATTGGCAATTTTATCGAGGCATTGCCAAATCAGCGACGATCCTCGCCGATCCAGATGGTGGCGGATTTCGCCAAGCCCCTAGTGGCAGCGGTCAACGGTTATGCGATCGGAATCGGTTGCATTCTCACTTATTGCTGCGACGTGATTGTTGCGTCGGAGCGCGCCGAGTGGCGGCTCCCGCAGAGCAGTCTCGGAATCCTGCCAGCGCAAGGCGGGACCGCGCGGCTCGCTCGCTGGGTCGGCAAGGGCAACGCGATGCGCCTTGCGCTCGGCTTTCCACTCAAGGCCGACGAGGCGCATCGGATTGGCTTGGCGCAATGGCTGACGCCGCATGCGGAGTTGCGGGCAAAGGCGCTCGAAGTAGCGGAACATATCGCGGCGCTGCCGCCGCTCGCAGCGCGGCTGACGAAAGAGGCCTATAATTTCGGAGTCGAAGGGCCGCTGGCGAATGCCGCACTCGGCGATCTCTATCGATTCGCCGCACTGGAGATGACCGAGGACAAGAGTGAGGGCCATCGTGCATGGCGTGAGCGGCGCAAACCTATGTTCAAGGGCCGTTGAGATAATAGTTAATCGCGACACGTGGCCGCTCGGTTGTTCTCTAGCGATGCTCTTAGCTGCGTAATGTGACGCTGGCGGTTCGCGGCGGGACTAGCTATATGTTCGGCACGATGTGGCGCTGGCCCTACGCCGCATCAAGGAGGTAGTCATGTCAATTCGCCTGCGCCAGATCTGTCTCGTCGCTGAAAAACTCGCCCCTGTAATTGATGATTTCAAAGCGATCCTTGGCGTTGACGTATGCTTCAAGGATCCAGCAGTCGCAACCTTCGGCCTCGAAAACTCGCTGATGCCGTTCGGCAGCAACTTTGTCGAGGTGGTCGCGCCAATCAAGGAAAATACTGCTGCAGGCCGTTATCTCAAACGTCGCAACGGCGACGGCGGCTACATGGTTATCTGCCAATGCGACTCGCATGAGACGCAACTGGCCCGTAAGGCACGAGCGGGGGCTCTGAACATCCGCACCGCCTGGGAGCATGAGGGCAGGAATTTCCACGGCATGCAGCTCCATCCGGCGGACACCGGCGGCGCATTTTTCGAGATTGATTGGGACGCGAAGGGCGAACCGGAAGGCCATTGGGAGCCAGCGGGCGGAAGCGGGTGGATCAGCGCTATGCGTACCGACGTGGTCAAGTATTTTTCGGCAGTCGAGCTGCAGGCGGCGGATCCGAAGGGCCTGGCAGAACGCTGGAGCAGTATCGCGGAGATTCCCTTGCGCAAGGGCGTTGACGGGCATTTCGAGATGCCGCTCGCGAACGCTAGCGTGCGTTTTGTCGAAGCGACGGATGGGCGTGGCGAAGGACTCAGCGCGATCGATATTGTCGTACCTGATCGCAATCGTGTCGTGCAGGCGGCGGCAAAACGAGGCCGCAAGCTTAGCGACGATCAAATCAATATCTGCGGCGTGCGTTTCAATTTGAAATAGTAATGACGGCCGTGCGATTGGCCGCCTGATTTCTGGGAGTACTGCGTAGATGAAGACAGCCTTGGTGATTGGCGGAACTGGTCCGAGCGGACCGTTTTTGGTTAACGGACTGCGCGAGCGCGGTTACGAAGTCGCAATTCTTCATCGCGGCACCCACGAGATTCCTGAGATTCCAGAGGGGATCGAGCATATCCATGCCGACCCCCATTTTCGTGAAACGCTAGAGGCTGCGATTCCGGGCCGCACTTTCGACGTCGTGATCGCGACGTACGGACGTATCCGCGTGATCGCGGAGACACTGGCCGGACGCACGGGACAGTTCCTCGCGATCGGTGGTGTACCGGCCTATCGCGGCTATTTTCATCCGGAGGCCAACTTTCCGCCGGGACTGCCCCTTCCGGCCCAGGAGAGTTTGCCGAAGGTCGCGAGTGAAGAGGAGCATCGCTTTTCCTATCTGATCGCGAGTACCGAAGATGCTGTGCTGTCAGCTCATCCGAACGGCGCGGTCTACCGCTATCCTTATGTGTACGGTCCGTATCAGTTGATCCCGCGCGAATGGTGCGTGATTCGACGCGTGCTCGATAGGCGGCCGTTCATCATTTTGTCAGAGGGCGGCCTTGGCTTGATGACGCACGGGTACGCGGGGAATCTCGCGCATGGCGTGCTCCTGGCCGTTGATAAACCCGATGCTGCGGCCGGACAAATTTACAATTGCGGTGACGAGCATCAATTCACCGTTCGCCAGATCGTTGAGCTCATCGCCGACGAGATGAATCATAAGTTTGAGATACTCAGCCTGCCTGCACAGGTAGCATACCCGGCGCGTGGCATCAGTCTCGAAATTACGCCCCATCACAAGCTGATGGACCTACACAAGATCAAGGTGCAGTTAGGCTATAGCGATCCGATTCCGGCGGCAGAAGCGCTGCGCCGCACGGCGCGCTGGTACATCGAGCATCAGCCGGAGCGCGGAGGCGATATCGAGCAGCGATTACAAGATAATTTCGACTACGCGACCGAGGATCAACTGGCGGCGATCGCGCGCGACACGATTACCCGCGCCCGCGCTTTCCATCGCGAGATGGTGCATACGCCGCATCCCTATCCGCATCCGAAGGCGCCAAACCTCGTCCGTGATCATCGCAATCGGTGAGTGTCTCGCTGGGCGTGGTTACGGACGCCGCTAAGAGCGGCGCTCCAACGACGATCAACTCAAAACTGCTGGTCGTCGACCCGTCTACCCGGGGCGCTCAGCTAATGGCGTAGCAGTCGGCAACGTGCTTGCATCTCGTTAGACGCGCCAACCTGGCGAACAGGAGAGGCGGGATGTTCGCGCAAGCCAAAGTTTTTTTTTCGCAAGTATTTAAGGATTTTTCCGACGACGACTGTCCCACGATGGCGGCGGCGCTGGCGTACGCGACGCTTTTTTCGCTGCCGTCATTGTTGCTGATCATCATATACGTGGCAGGGTTGGTGCTTGGCCCAGAAGCGGCGAGCGGGCAGATTCAGGCGCGTCTCAGCAGTGCGATGGGTGCGGCGGCCTCTGCCGAGGTGCAAACAATGGTCGCGAATATCGCCAACAATACTCGGAGCGGCATTATCGCGACCGTATTGGGGATCGTAGGGCTGGTGCTATCCGCGATGAGTGTGCTCTTGCAACTTCAGGCAAGTCTAAATCGGGCGTGGAAAGTGAAGGTTCTCGCCGGGGGGATGCGCGGTTTCCTGATGAAACGTGTCCGCTCGGCGCTGCTCCTGCTCGGTGGCGGCTTACTCGCGATTGTTTCGGTTGCCGCTACCTCGGTTTTGACTGCTATTGCGCGGATGCTGCCCTATGCCGACGCGGTCCATCTTATTACGTTCGCCATCTCGCTGCTGACCTTTGCACTGGTCTTCGGCGCGGTCCTGAAGGTGATGCCCGATGCGTATATTCAGTGGCGCGACGTTTGGATCGGGGGCTTGTTTATCGCAACGCTGTTTGAAATCGGCAAATTTCTGATCGCTTTCTATCTCGGCCATCTAGGCAAAACCAGTGTTTATGGCGCAGCGGGATCGCTAGCATTGATTCTGCTGTGGACCTATTACTCAGCGTTGGTATTCCTGTTGGGCGTCGAGTTGACACAGGTATGGGCTCGCTTCCACGGCCGTGAAGTCGAAGCAAAAGAAGGCGCAGTCCGTATCGAGCGGGAGAACCCTGCTGCGGCTGCGGGTTGTGAGTCGAACGGCGATGGATGCCGTCGAGGGTTGAAGAAGGCTGACAACGGCACTTGACGGCCCGGACACGTAACTATACAGTGTACGTCAGTTTACGGTGTATAGTGTAGTGCGCGCAGCTCCGAAGACGACAAAGCCGATGATCACGCCGCATGAGCGCCGCACAGCGCAAAAGGCGGCGGTGCGCCGCGAAATCATGGATGCGGCGGCAGAGCTATTCGGCACCGAGGGCTATGAGAACGTCTCGATGCGGAAAATTGCGGAGCGGATTGGCTATACGCCGATGGCAATCTATTTGTATTTCAAAGACAAGAACGACCTGCTGGACTGCATCTGCGAAGAGGCCTTCACCCAGCTCTATAGGGCACTGGACCGTCTGAAGGTATCGCGCAAAGACCCGGCTGAAGTTCTGCGTGACACGATCAAAGGGTTTATCGATTTTGCGGTGAAGCACCCCCATCATTATCGGGCGACCTTCTTGGCGCCCACCCGAGCGCATGGCTCGATGCCGCGGCGAGACGCGGTACGACTGCGCACGCGAGAAGTTCTACAGGAATTGGTCGCAAATTTTATGGGTGAGGCCGCGACCGCCGAGGAGATCGAGGTCGCGACCCAGATTGTGATCGTCGCCGGTAATGGCTTTTCCGCCCTGACTGTGGCGAATCCGGACTTTCCCTGGTCACCGCGAGCCAAAGTGATTGACGGCTTAGTGGAGACCATCGCGCGCGGACTCAAGCGCTAATTTTTTTTACGTCTGACTATACAGTGTATAGATTACATACGATATATATGAATTGAGGCGAACATGGACTCTCATTACGAACTGAACGACCCTAATTCGAGTCGTCCCGTTGGCTATCGTGCCTATCAAAATGATCAAGGCTCTCCCGTTAGAACACTGGAGGCTGACGAATCGCCTGAAGACTATGCTGATGTCGTTGCTGACGACGAAGCTGGCGATGGATCTTCGCCGCCTGCGTTTCTCGCAAGAATCCCCCGCCGCGCGCGAATCCTCGCTCTGGCGGCGTTTACTCTGATCGCGATTCCGGTGGGCTATAGCGGATGGAACTATATCCAATCCTATCAGTCCACGGACGACGCGCAGGTTGATGGGAATATCGACCCGATCAGTTCGCGCATCAACGGTACGGTCGAGCGAGTATTGGTTGAGGACAATCAGCGGGTCACTGCGGGTCAGCTTCTAGTCGAGATTGACCCAAGGGATTACCGACTTGCCGTCGATCAAGCACGCGCGCAAGTCGCGCAGGCTAAGGCGCAGGTAGACGCCGCCAAACAGAACTATGCGGCAGCGGTGGCGGCAGTCCATGAAGCGCAGGCCTCCAACTACCGAGCGCAACGCGATGCCGTGCGTTATACCGCACTACTCAAGGCTCAGGTCGTGTCTCAGGCGCAATACGATCAATATACGGCGACCGCGCTCGTAAGCGCGGCGCAGGTTGACGCCAACCAGCAACAGGCTGGTTCGGCACAGCGTGCAATCACGACGGCACAGGCTAATGCGCAAGCTGCGCAGGCGGTACTCGATCAGGCGCTACTCAATCTCAGCTACACGAAAATCTCTGCGCCCGCGCCGGGAATTGTCGGCAAGAAAACCGTCGAGGTTGGACAGCGGGTGCAACCCGGTGAGGAGATGTTCGCGATCGTTGAGCCAGACGTGTGGATCACGGCTGACTTCAAGGAGACGCAATTGCGC
>DATKPK010000060.1:0-11199 GCA_035524095.1 Binataceae bacterium (SeqCode)
GCGGCCAGGACACGCGGCGTGACGTTCAAGTCGGGCGCAAAGGGTGCGCGCGTGGCGCGATCGCGAACGAATTCGACTCCCCAGAAAAGGCCGCTTCCGCGGATGTCGCCGACCATCGGATGGCCGGACAACTGTTCCTTCAACTGTGCGCCAAGATGGACACCGAGTTCAGCGCTGTACTCGACCAGACGTTCACGCTCCATGATTTCGAGGACCTTGTCTGCCATCGCGCAGCCGAGCGGATGAGCGCTGTAGGTATAGAACATAAATTCGGCTTGTGCCGCTTCGCATTCCTCGAGCAGACGTTCGTCTACTGCGATCATACCCATCGGGAGATAGCCGCCGGTGAGGCCTTTGCCACCAATAAGGATGTCGGGCTTCAAGTTCCAGTGTTCGACCGCAAAGCGCTTGCCGGTGCGGCCAAAGCCGGTCATCACCTCGTCGGCGATCAGCAGGATATCGTTGCGCTTGCAGATGTCGGCAATGGCCGGCCAGTACTCAGGAACTGGGGGGACTACGCCACCCGTTGCACCCATCATCGGCTCCGCAATGAACGCGGCGATCGCGTCGGCGCCCTCGTGGCGAATTTCCTCCTCGAGGGCGTCGGCGCATTCGAGACCGCATGAGGGATAGGTCTTGCCCCATGGGCAGCGATAGCAATACGAGGGCGGAATGTGCGGCCAATCGAATAATACGTGTTCGTAGTCAGCGCGGCGCGTGCGGTTGCCTCCAACTGAAAGCGCGCCCAGCGTGTTGCCGTGATAGGAAGTCCATCGCGAGACGATTTTGCGCTTACCCGGATGCCCTTTGGCCTTGTGATACATGATCGCGAACTTGATCGCGGCTTCGACCGCTTCGGAACCGCCGCTGGTGTAAAAGAAGCGGTTGAGACCGGGCGGGGTCCAGCGGGCGAGGCGTTCGGTCAGACGCTCGCGGGCTGGCGAGGACCACACCGGGAGAATGTAATTGAGGCGCGCAACTTCGTCGGCGGCGAGGCGGGCAAGTTCCTCCCGCCCTTGCCCGATATTGACGACGACTGCACCGGCGCTGGCGTCGAGGATTCTGCGGCCGTCGCGTGAATAGAGCCACGGGCCTTCGGCGCGCTCGATCATGAGCGGTTCGAGGGCCTGCTTGATGAACATCGCGGGTGCGGGTCGGCTACTCATTCTAATTCGACCTTAGCGCCGATAGGCAGAAGAAGACAGCCGCAGTTATCGTGACACGATTCCTGAACGACTCGATCTCGTCGCCTCCACCTAGGTCAGCGAATCACGCCCTCTTCGCGTGAGCGGGCAATCGCGGCAGCGCTGTAGCCGAGATCGGCGAGAATCTCGTCCGTGTGCTGGCCCAGTGCGGGCGCGGTCGAGCGAATCGATCCAGGGGTGTCGGAGAATTTCAGTGAGACGCCGACCTGCTTGACCTTCTCGCCAGACGGCGTCGCGACCTCGACAATCATGTTGCGCGCACGGATTTGGGGATCCTCGGCCAATTCGTCAAGGGTCAGCATCCGGCCCACGCAGATATCGGACTTCGTCAAATGGTCGAACCATTCATCGCGCGTGCGCGTCTTGAAGACTTCGGTGAAGCGCGCGCTCATAGCATCCCAACGCTCCTTGTTTTGCTGGTCTTCGATAAACTCCTCGCATCCGAGCGCGCGGCAAAGGTTGGCGTAGAACCACGGCTCGATTGAGCCGATCGTGATGGTCTTGCCGTCCTTCGTTTCATACATATTGTAGAATGGCGACGCACCATCCACCTGGTTGTTACCGCGGCGTGGAACTTTCCCGGTCTGGAAATGGGTCGAGAGCGCAGATGCAATCAGGAGCATGGTGCCGTCAAGCATCGCGGCGTCGACGAATTGACCGCGGCCGGTGCTGCTGCGGGCAACTAGAGCAGCGAGCACGCCGATCGCGGCATGCATCCCGCCGCCAGCGTAATCGGCAAGCAGATTTAGCGGAATGGTCGGGGGCTGGTCCTTACGGCCAATCAAGGAGAGCGCGCCAGCCGTAGCGATGTAGTTAAGATCGTGGCCGACGAGATCCCGATAGGGGCCGGTCTGGCCGAAGCCGGTAACAGCGCAATAGATGAGCTTGGGATTACGCTTCGCCAGCGTCTCATAATCTATGCCAAGGCGCTTGGCGACGCCGGGCCGGTATTCCTCGACAACGACGTCAGCCGAGTCGGTCAGCTTGAGGAAAGCCTCCTTACCGAAGGCGCTTTTTAGATTCAGGCCGATCGAACGCTTGTTGCGGGCGAGTGCGTTGGTGGGGATAGCGCGTCCCGATGGACGCGTGACGCCTGCGGGTCCAGCCTGCTCGGCACGGCGGCCAGTCGGGGCACCCGGCTCCTCGACCTTGATTATGTCGGCGCCAAGATCGCCGAGGATCATCGTGCAATGAGGTCCGGGAGCGAGCTTGGTCAGATCGATAACTTTGATTCCGGTGAGCGGCGCAATAGCGGCCATGATGTGAGTTTCTCCTTAACTAAGCGCTGCCCGCGCCGTAGGTCAGGCGGACGCGAGCCTGAATTTCATCGTTAAGCAGGCGGCGCCCATCGATAGCGCCCTTCCCTTGTTTAGTCGCCTTCACCGGCCGCGCGCAAACGCGGAATCAGATGGCGGAGGCGCGGACGCGCGAGAGCAGTGTCGCCAACGACTTGAGCCCGTTGACCATCCGCGCACCATACCAATGGAGGTCGCGGCCATCGATCAGGATGACGCGGCGGCTGAGCGGCGGCGGCAATAGCGGCTTCAGCGCCTCGACGTCTTTGGGGCCGAAGGCGTAAGGCTCGTCGGGTAGCAGCACGAAATCGGGACGGAGCGCGATCGCTTCTTCGAGTGAGGTCTGGGGATAGCGCTCGCCCGCGGCGGCATAGACGTTGTTGAACCCGAGCATCCGCAGGACGTCGTGGGCATAAGTGTCCGCGTTGAAGACCGTCCAGGGATCTTTCCAAACTGGACAGAAGACACGAAAGCGCAGCTTGGTCCATACGCCGAGTACGGTCTCGATTTCGCTGACCGAGCGCACGATGTCGCGCACCAGAACACCCGCCTCAGGCTCGCGGCCAAGCACGCGACCCAGCCTCAGGATCGAATCGACCGCGTTCGCGATAGTGCGCGGATAAGTAGTGAAAACGGTGATACCGGCAGCACGCAGATGCTCGATATCCTCGCGGCGATTCTCCTCGGCGTTGGCGAGGACGAAATCGGGTTCGAGCTTAACAATCGTGTCGAGATCGGGATTCTTGGTGCCGCCGACTCGAGGCAGGCCGGCAGCGGCGGATGCAATGCATAGATGGGTTACGCCGACAATTTCAGTAGCGCATCCGAGGGCGAAGAGGGTCTCGGTCCAGCAGGGGACCAATGAGACGATGCGTTTGGGGGAATGATCGAGATCGAGCTTGAATCCGAGTTCATCAACCGCATGCATAACCCGCCACCACTAATCGACGTGAAGCCATTGCGACGTTACTGAAGTGGCTGACTTGGCTCAAGCAGGCGAGTTTTCCGGCAATTCTTTATTTGTGGGCCTGCAGTCAAAGGAACCGCTGGAAAAACCAGTGGCTCACCCGTCTGCATCCTTCTCTTTCTCGGAGCCTGCAAGGAAAAAGTCAAGGTACATGGGTTCGATCAAGGCCTCGCGCCCTACTAATTCTGGATGTGCTGGCCAATCAAACACAACGCATTCAACTAACGGGAGTTTCAAATAGTCATATCGGTCCCATTGAAAGAAATCTATAAACCAGCACGACATTCCATCCGCCTTGATGACCTGATTTTTCTCCCAAATATTTCTTTGAGTATCTGGAATGCGAAACATGATGACTATCTCGCTAGTATGGGCCTGCGGCCTTATAACGATTTGCTTGATGGCCCTGGACTTTCCATATGAATAGTCTGGCAGCTTTATCCCCAGCGGGCGGCACACTAGAGTCTTAAACAACCTGTCGTCGATCTCGTCGAAGCTATCCAGCGGTTCGCATTCTTCCAGACCGGTGAATAGATCAATGAAGTATTCGTTCCACAAATGACATTTTAGATCAGCATAGCGAAACAACTCTCTACGTATATCCATCATGGCATGACCCCAATCTTGATTAGTCAAAGTAGATTACCTGCAAAGACACAGATGAAGCCGGACTGCCTGTTTGATTTCGATTGAAGCGCGGGAAAAGAAAAGAGCGGGACCGCGTCAGCGGTCCCGCTGTCAGGAAACTAGGAAAAATTAGAGAACTAGGCAGAGGCTTGGATCAGTTCCTCGTGGCCGACCGGCTCGGGTTTGCCACCCACTAATGGGCGCGTACCCGGCGTGCGCGAGAACGGATCCTCGAGGCCGAGTTCCTTGCCGATCTCCCGAAGCTGCGGCAGAACTTCCTTGCCGAGCAACGTGACGCATTTGCGGCGTTCCTCGAGCGGCACTGGTCCGTCAAGCCAAAACGAAAAGATACCCGGGCGCAATACTTCGAGGACGTGGCGCAGCTTGGGCACGATCGTTTTAGGAGTGCCGGTGATAATCTGACCCTGCTTCTGCCAGTCCGGATAAGTCGCGTAGAGGCGCGCCTTCAGTTCCTGAATCTCGGCATCGTTGGCGGGGTCGCGATCGAGCGCGGCATGCGGCAGATTTGGGTTGGCCGCCTGGCTGGCAAGTCGCCGTGTCGCCTCTTTAGAGTTGTAGCCGGGAGGGAACATCCATTCGGGACGCGCAAAATGCGAGAAGCCGCCGCCATAGAGGAAGGCCTTGCCCATTTCTTCGGCCTTCGCGTCGGTTTCAGCACAGAAAACCGGTTGCAGGTAACCGAAGTTCTCAGGCCCCGCCTGATAACCCATTTCAGCCGCAGTCTTGCCGTACATGTTCCAGAGTTCGAGAGTCGGCTTGAGGCTGGTCGCCAGCGCGACGTAAGGATAGCGGTGCTTTGCGCACCAGATCACCGTTTCCGGGCTAATTAAGCCGGGAATCCATATTGGCGGATGCGGCTTTTGCATCGGCAGCACCCATGGATTAACGAAGCGATAATGAAAATGCTTGCCCTCCCATCGGAACGGACCCGGCTTCGTCCAAGCCGCGATGATAAGGTCGTGGGCCTCGTCGAAGTATTCGCGATTGTAGGCGGGATTCGCATTGTTGAAGAGCTGCTCGCTGCCGGCGCCGCGGATGAAGCCTGAGACGAGGCGTCCCTTAGAGAGCAGGTCGATCATCGCCAGTTCTTCAGCGAGGCGCAGCGGATTCCCGACCACTGGCATCGGATTGCCGAGCAGGACGATGCGCGCCCGCTTGGTTGCGCGCGCTAGAATCGAGGCCTCGACGTCCATCACGGCGCCCATGCAGAAGGGCGTGCCATGATGCTCGTTGAGCATCACCCCGTCGAACCCAAGTTCGTCGCAGAGGATCTTTTCGTCGATATATTCATTGAGCAATTCCGAGCCCTTCTGCGCGTCGAAAAATTTGTTCGGCACGCCGAAGAAGCTGCGGATCCTGAGAACTTCGTCTTCAGGAACAGCGTGATAGGCCCTCTCGGTAAAGAACATCAGATGCATTGCGAGACCTCCTCAGCGCGACGCGGCGCTAGCGTAATTTCGCATCGTTTTGAACATCGGCATGACCCTTTCAAGGAGGAATCAGCCGAGGAAATTCGTGACTTCGCGGATAAAATCGGCACTCTTTTCGACTTCAGGCAGATGACCGCAGTTGTCGAAGCTAACGAGCTTCGAGCCGGCGATCTTTTTGTTGTAAAGCTCGGCCACGGATAGCGGAACGTTGCGATCCTGCTTGCCCCAGAGCAGCAGCGTTGGGAGGCCGACGACATTATCCAACAGATGCTCCATGCTCTGCGTGAACATATAGGGTTTCCATGCGATGCGGGCGGTCTCTGCCCGCGCATCTTCCCATTCCTCGAACTGCTTAGGGGTCTGTTCGCCGCCGAACATGCGCGCAAATTCGGGATTCTGCGTGTCCAGCACACTTTTGTTGAGATAGCCGCGCGCCGTGACGGTGAATAGATCCGCGATTTCGCCGGATGGCGGACGCAGCCCGGTCGCCCCGACCAGAATCATCTTGCTAAATTGGGCCGGGTTGGCGACGGCCATCTCGGCCGCGAGCCATCCGCCGAGCGAGAAGCCGATCACATCTGCGGGCGTAAGCTTCTGCTCGCGGATGAACCGCGAATAGAAGGACGCCAGATCACGCATATCCATGACCCATCCGGCCATCGGAGATTTGCCGAAGCCGGGGTGCAGAGGGATATAGAGGGTACGCTTCTGTGCGAGTGCCTCGTTCCATTTGAGCCAGCCGGGGAATCCGAGTTCGCCGTGAAAGACGAGTAACGGTTTGCCGCTGCCGCCTTTAAGCACGATCAGATCGGTTTCGCCGACGCGGAATTTCTCTTCAGTATATGGTGTAGCCGCCATGCAACATGTCTCCGCTCGCAATTGTTGAAACCGTAAGGGCGGCTTGGCATTGCGGCAGGATGCGCCCTGCCCCTCCAGCCGCTCGCCATCCTCGCCAAATATAACTTGGGCGCGGGATGAAAGGGAAACGGACGTTAGCTCGATTTGAAGTCGTGAGCGGACCGATAAAAGCCTCGCAGCTAGATGGTTCACCGCCATTGGCTATGAGCATGAGTCACCTGCGCGTATAGTGGGCCGTAATGCGCATCGATCAGTCAAAGGCCCGCACTCGGATGGTGACCGAACAGCTTGAACAGCGCGGGATCAAGAACAAAAGGGTACTAACGGCGATGCGTACGGTCGAGCGCGAGCGTTTCCTACCCGGTGAGTTGGCCGAGCACGCCTACGACGACGGTCCCCTGCCCATCGGATCAGGGCAGACGATTTCGCAGCCCTACATGGTCGCCCTGATGAGCGAAGCTTCGGCGTTGATCGGCAATGAGCGCGTGCTCGAGATTGGCACAGGCTCAGGATATCAGGCGGCGATTCTGTCGCGGCTGGCGGGGCAGATTTACTCGGTTGAAATCGATCGCGGATTGCATCAGCGGGCTGGCGCGATCCTCAGGGCGATGGGGATAGGCAATGTCATGCTGCGCTGCGGCGACGGGTCTGACGGATGGCCTGATCATGCACCATTCGACGTCGTGATTGTGACCGCGGCGATGCCAGGAATCACGCGGCCGCTGCTCGACCAGTTGCGTCCGGATGGGCGCTTGATCGCGCCTATCGGTGAAGATGAATTGCAGACACTGGTGCGAATCGGCCGTAAGAATGGCGTATGGCAGGAAGAGTATTTCGGCGAATGCGTCTTCGTACCGATGTCGGGACGACATGGCTTCAAGGACGCGCCGCCGGACGAAACCTAGAGGGCGCCGCCTCAAAAATAAAGCGATGAGACAGGCGAAGATGGGATGATGTCGGCTGTGGTTGTGGAGTGGTGGCGGTGGATCAAGGTGTCGCAGCCTTAATCGAAGCGGTCAGCGATCGCCATTGGCGAAACATTCGGTTGGGCGGCTTCGGCTTGGGACTGAGCCTGATCGTGGTGATCGCGCTCGCCGGATGTTCCAGCCATTCCGATGAAACTTCACACTTTTATCCAACCCATCGAGCCGCCATCCATGTCGTTCAGCCGGGCGACACTCTTTATCATGTAGCTCAGGAATATAAGATTAGCGTTGACGCGCTGATGGCAGCGAACGAGATCGCTGATCCTCGCGAGTTGCACATTGGCGAACGCCTGATAATTCCGGGGCATCACTCAGCAGGAACCGGTGAGCAAGACTTCGCCACCGCCTCGGCTCTCGGTCTCGGTAATCCATGGGACGTGGTCCCGGCCGATCGCCAGTTCGCATGGCCGGTGGCGGCGGGCACCGTCTCGTCCCCATTCGGGATGCGCCATGGAGCAATGCATGACGGCATCGATATCGCGGCGCCACTCGGCACTCCAATTCTGGCCGCAGATAGTGGAACCGTGATTTTCGCGGGACGGCTGCGTGGTTACGGCAACGTTGTGATTATTCAGCATAGCGCGAACTACGCGACTGTATATGGACATAACGAGCGTAACGTGACGAGTGCGGGGGCGACCGTCGCGCGTGGTCAGGAGATCGCCGAGATGGGGATGACCGGGCGGGCGACCGGTCCAAACCTGCATTTCGAGGTGCGTTACGAGAACCATCCGCAGAATCCGCTCGCCTATCTGCCGCCACCCGTTCGAGCTGGAGGAATAACCTTTGCGCGCAACGGAGTTGACTAGAATCCGGCGGAAGATTCCTAGTATCCTGCGGGCGAGTCACTAACGCTCACCTACAGAACGATGACCAACGACGAACTGAAAGAATTAATACGTAATATTCCTGATTTTCCGCAGCCCGGAATCCTCTTCTACGATATCACGCCGGTGATCGCAGATTCGCGTGCGCTGGCCGCCGTGGTCGACCAAATCGCTGAACCGTGGCTTGGGAAAGTTGACATGATCGTCGGGATCGAGTCGCGCGGGTTTATAATTGGCGCGCCGGTCGCATATCGCCTTGGCGTAGGGCTGACGATCGCGCGCAAGCCCGGCAAGCTGCCCTTCCGCACCATCACCGAAAGCTACGACCTCGAGTATGGAAGCGCGTCGTTGAACATGCACGACGATTCGCTCGAAGGAAAGTCGCGAGTGCTAATCGTCGATGATCTGCTGGCAACCGGTGGGACCGCACGCGCCACTGTTGGGCTGGTCAAGCGGCTGGGTGGCAACGTCGTCGGCTGCGCGTTCATGATTGAGTTGACGGCGTTGGGCGGGCGTCAGCGGCTTGAGCCAGTCAATTGTAGCGCTCTGATCAGTTATGATTGAGGAACTTCAACATTAGGCTGCGTCGAAGATTCCAAAGAGTGTGGCCTGGCGTGGTTGTTTCGCTGGAGTACGAAGCAATTTCGCGGATCAAGTAACGTGGCAGCATCAGAGGCTATCGCGATCGGGCAGGCCAACCGGCATCAGTCGACCTCCGATAATCAGCGGCTGTGGACGGTACTCGCCGTCACCACAGCCTATTTCGTAATCGAACTGACCGCCGGATACCTGGCCAACAGCCTCGCGCTGATGACCGACGCGGTTCACCTGCTGACCGATATCGCGGCACTGTGCCTAAGCCTCTTCACACTATGGGTCGCAGCGAAACCGGCGCAAGGCGCGCGGACCTACGGCTATCTCCGCGCAGAGATTCTCGGAGCGCTGGTCAACGGCGTAATGCTGTGGGTGCTCGTGATTTTTGTCTGGATCGAGGCGGCTGGGCGGCTGCGCAATCCCGAACCGGTTAAGGGACTCGAGGTCATGATGGTCGCGGCGGTGGGAATCGGAATCAATTCGTTTTCCGCATGGATGACCGCGGGCGACGACGACGGCCATGGCCATGGCAGCGGCATGGCGCGGCGGGCAGTGTTCCTGCACGTGCTATCGGACCTCGCGAGTTCAATCGGCGTCCTGATCGCTGGCGCGATTACCTGGCTTGCAGGACGGAGCATGGCCGATCCGGCAGTGAGTATTCTGATTGGCTGCCTGATAATTTACGGGTCTTGGGGATTGGTGCGCGAGAGCGTGGATATCCTGCTCGAATCGGTACCGCCGCATATCGACCTCAACGAAGTACGCGACGGGCTGTTGGCGGTGACGGGTACGACCGAAGTGCATGACCTTCATGTGTGGTGCCTCGCCAGCCGCCAGTATGCATTGTCGGCGCACGCCGTGGTGGTGGCGGAGGCGGATCACGATCGTGTATTGAGCGAAATGGCCGACGTGCTGGAGGATAAATTCAAGATCAATCACATGACCGTGCAACTCGAATGTGACAACCGCAAGGAGCGGGAGCCGGAGCATTTCTAAGCGAGGCCTCGGCAGGATGATTCGAGAGGTTAACGATGCAACCGGAAACCACTCTGTTTTATGATGTCGATACGCAGCGAGACTTTATCCTGCGCGGTGGGCGGCTGTGCATTGCAGGGACGGAGCGGATCATCCCGGCACTACGAGCGATGACCGAACTGGCGCGCCGGCTTGAGATACGCATCGTCGCGACCACCGACCGTCATTTTGCGGGCGACCTGGAACTCGAACGCAATGGCGGCAAATATCCTGACCATTGCATGGACGGTACGGAAGGCCAGTTCAAGATCGAGGCGACTATGCCGCAGCATCCATTATTCATTGAAAATCGCCATTTGACTCACGTGGAGCGAGCGGCAGCGATTGCATGGCGCGGTGAACTGATTTTTGAGAAGCAGCTTTTCGACGCCTTCGCCGGTAATCGCAATACGGCGGCAATCCTCGCCGCGATACTCAGGGATTACAGCGACGTCGTGGTCTACGGCGTCTATACGGAAGTCTGCGTTGCAGATGCGGTGCGGGGCCTGCAGCACTTCGGCAAGCGGCTGCATGTCGTGACTGACGCGACGGCGGATATCGGTGACGAAGGGCCATCCTTTCGCCAGCGCTGGCGGGACGGGGGTGTCGATCTAATGACGGTCGCCGAGGTTACGTCGCGGCTCGAATCATAGGCCTCGCTTGCGAAGCCGGGCGCCAGTCCGCGAGTCTCCGCGTTAGAATTCTGAGGTCTCGCTCGCACTCAGCGTAAGTAACTATTCGATATCAGCCAGATGGAATGTATCGTCGAGGAATTCGGGGCGCCACGGAGTTTTTGCAGAATCCCGAATTAAGCTCTGCATAGAGGCGAGTTCTATCACCGGTGAGACATTCGCAAGGCGTTGGGTAATCGCGCGAACCACGCCGCGATGAGCAATGACAATTGCGGTGCCGCCGCGATCACGATGCGCGTCATCAATTAGGGCAAGCATGCGAGCAGCGCCGCGATGGACCCGCTCCAAAAACGCAGTGCGGCTCTCGCCGTGCGGATAGGCGTAATCGGAATCAAGGCGATGGTTATTCCAATGAGCGAAATCGTCGGGATGCCGGTCGCGAATCTCATCGGCAGTGAGGCCCTCGAAGAGGCCGAAATCAATCTCAACGAATTCATCGATCAGAATCGGCTCGATGCTGGCGATGATCATTGCGCCTTCGCGCGCACGGCTCAGCGGGCTGGCGAATACCGGATCGAAACGAGCCACATCTTTGCCGTGTCCGAAGCCTTGAGCAAGGGCGGTGCGGGTGGCTTGCATTTGGCGGCGGCCGAGATCGGATAAGCCGACGTCGGTGCGGCCGTAGTAACGAATGCTCGAATTGCCCGTCGTCTCGCCATGACGAACGAGCAGCAGGCGCGATC
>DATKPK010000061.1:0-6144 GCA_035524095.1 Binataceae bacterium (SeqCode)
CCACGCGCATAGTTGAACGGCACGAAAATCGGCACGAACCCGAATTGGCCTTCATCAATCAGATCCTGAGAGAGACGAAAGTAACCCCTCTCCGTCACGGTCAAATGCCGCCCGAAGTGGTGCAGCACACCCGCGTCCCAATAATAGTCCTTTTCAGGATACGACTGCGTTCCACCCGGGGAAATTGCCGCCGTGGTGTTTTTGTAAAGCTCGGCGCTTTGCGGCGAGCCCGTTAAAAAATCCGGCGTCTGAAAATAACGCGCAAACCCCGCATGAAATGCTGTATCCCGGTTTAGTTGATAGAGCAGGTTGATGCGCGGGCTTAACATATTGTTGTCGATGATCCCCGTCACCCCGTCCTCACGCAGACCTGAAGTCAGCGTCAGTTGCTCGTTTATTTGCCAGATGTCTTGAAGATACACGCCATAAAGGATGTTTATGTTGTTCAGGTTGTTGATGATGCTTACAGGAACATTTGTCGTCGGCACTCCGGTCACTGGGTCGGTCGGAAACGCCTGGGTTGTGTCGTCCTGCTGAACGCCGTAGTAGCCAAGATAAAAGCCGGTTCCGATGTTGTGCGAGCCGAAGTTCTGCGTGTCGAACACGCGCGAGATATCGGTCTGAAGCGTATTATCGAGTTCGCTCCGGAAGGAATTCGAGGCGACGCCTTGATAAACCAAATCCCCGAATGGATCCGGAAGGAACCACAGTGTGGTGTACGCGCCGGTATAAGCCACCTGATAGTTGATCTGGGGCCCGACGATACCGCTCAGTGCGAGAATTCCGAAAAAGTAGTCCTGGTCGAGGCTCTCATTGACGGCGGTTGAAGGGTAGTTGATAGGGGCACACACTTGGGGAAATGGACAACCGCTTATCCCTTTGAGGTTGTAGAGTGGCGGAAGGTCCGGAGTGTTGGGGATCTCGCTGTTGTTGACTGAAATCCCAGTGACCAGGCTCAACTTGTTGAGCGGATTGAGCTCCCAGGTGAAGTAGCCGAAACCCTGACCCTGGTTGGTGATATTGTGATATGGAGTCGGTCCGGGTGTCGCCGAGCTGAAAGCAAGATTGCTGTGAAGAAACGTTCCGGTGAAGTAGCCGCTGAATGGTCCATCGCAAGCGCCATATTCGAAGCTTGGCTGCAGAGTCTCCCGCTGGCCGCCATAGAATCCCACATTCCCGCCGGGATTCGAGCAGCCGTCCTTGGTCACTAGGTCGAGCACCCCGGCGTCACGGTAGCCATAGGTGACCGGCAGGATCCCGTCTAGCAAGCTAACATTCCTGACAAAGAAACTGTTGAAGATCTGGCCAAAACCGGTGAAGCTGTCCATCGGCATCATGACGCCGTTGACGCGCCACTGCAGGTCCTCGTGCTCGCCGTCAACATGAACCTGTGATTGGTCGTCCTGGACGACTCCAGGCATCTGCAATAGCACCTGGTTTATCGGGGTGTTCTGGCCTTGGGGCAAAGCAGTGATCTCGTGCTGATTCAGCGAATACATGTTGGTGCCGGTTTGCGTGACGCCATTAGGCTGCTGGTTGATTCTGGTCGTCGCGACTGTGAGACTCAGCGCAGTTTCCGACGCAAGGGCAATATCGACACTAGCACCCTCTACTGGCGTTACTGCCGCGATCGTAACGGCGGTCCTGAAACCATTTTTGTTCGCCACTACCGCATAAGTACCGGCCGGCACATTGCGGAACCGAAAGGCACCGTCACGACCACTCTGCCTGCGCGCCAGAATATGGCCATCTTCAGTCTGCAAAACCAGGAGAACACCGGCTACCGGCCGCCCGAGCGTGTCTCTTACAGTCCCTGCTACAGTTCCCGCACTCGCTGCGCGAGCGATCGGATTGAACAGGCAAGCCAGCGCAATGGCTGCGATGGCCGCCAATATGAGCTTCCTCATGTGATACTCCGCCGTACAAGCTTCGCCTCCCCGCATGCCATGCGGCACGCGACCGGCCACGGGCGACGCCGTGCGCCGGGGCAGTCAACCAGCCTTGGATATAAAAGGGGGAGCTTTTACTGCAGAGATGGCGGCCCGCGTGAAAATACCAGCGCTATCGCGAGTGCGTGGAGCCGAGCGATTGCCTGCGGCGTCAGACGCGACACTGCCAGTACTGGTCTGCCAATGTCCGGTGGCGCAGCAGCTTGCGCCGGCGCGTGGAAATGGAACAAGCACAGCGAACACAACGCGTCGCTGCCCTGAACCGCATGCGTGAAATTGTCGCGGAAGTCTTTCTGATGATAATGGGCGGTGCTGAACGATTGCGCAGCCAGCAACAGCAGCGCCAGCGTCACGATGACGCTTCGTCGCATCAGGCTGAGATTGTGCTCGCTCCGCTCAGACATTGGCATGTGAAGGCTATCCCACGCGGCTTGCAAAAGGAAGTTGCCCCATCAGCCGCTTTCCTGACCGCTTTGGTTGCTTGGCCTCGTTGGGTAATGAACTATTAATTTGCACTCGGGCTTTGGCTCGTGAATTTACAACCCTCGCCCGTGCGGAGAGCAAACTTATGCCCCCTTCGGCTAGCGACGTCTCCGTCGCTGAAATCAAGCGTCGTATCCTGGACAGCCTGGAACTGGGACTTGCCCGCCGCCCTCAATACGCCAATCGACATGAATGGTATGCGGCAGTGGCGCTCGCCGTGCGCGGCTTATTGGTCGCCCATTGGTACAGCACCGACATACGCAACGCTAATAATCAGCGAGTCGCCGCTTATCTCTCGGCCGAGTTCCTGCTCGGACCTCATCTACACAACAACCTCATCGGCCTCGGAATCTATCCGCAGGTCGAGGCCGCAGTTGAGGAACTGGGCCAGAACCTCCGCGATCTGATTTGGGAAGAGCAAGAGCCAGGTCTCGGCAACGGCGGGCTCGGACGTCTCGCCGCATGCTACATGGACTCGACCGCGACCCTGCAGATGCCGGTTATCGGCTATGGCATCCGTTACGAGTTCGGCATCTTCCGGCAAGAAATTCTCAACGGATGGCAGGTGGAAATCGCCGACGAATGGCTCCGTAACGGTAATCCATGGGAAATCGCGCGCCCGCAGAATTTTCACTACGTCTCCTTCGGTGGTCGAGTCGAAACAGTCACCGATTCATCGGGTGAGAGCCGTCAAAAATGGATTCCCGAGCGCATGATCAAGGGGGTCGCCTACGACACGCCGATTCTTGGCTATCGCGTCTCATGGGTTAACCTGCTCCGTTTATGGAAAGCCGAGGCCCACGAATCTTTCGACTTTCAGGCCTTCAACAAAGGCGACTTTTACGGCGCGGTCGAGGACAAGGTTCAGTCGGAAAATGTCACCAAAGTCCTTTACCCGAATGACGAGCAGGTCAGCGGCAAGGTTCTTCGTCTCGAACAGCAATATTTCTTCGCTTCATGCTCGCTTCAGGACATGCTCCGGCTCCATCGCCTGCGCCGCCGGCCGGTAACCGAGTTCCATCAGTATTGGACAGTTCAACTCAACGACACTCACCCGTCTATTGCGATACCGGAATTGATGCGGCTGCTGATGGACGAGCACGAACTCGGATGGGAGGAAGCATGGGAAATCACTCGTCATTCCTTCGCGTACACTAATCACACACTGCTGCCCGAGGCGCTCGAGAAATGGCCGCTGGGCCTTTTCGGTAAATTGTTGCCGCGCCATCTCCAGATTATTTACGAAATCAACGCCCGTTTTCTCAACCACATCAGCGAGCGCTTCCCTAACGATCCCGGACGCATCGCGCGCGTCTCGATTATCGACGAATCGGGCGAACGCTACGTCCGGATGGCGCACTTGGCCACGATTGCCAGCCGCAAGATCAATGGTGTCGCCGAGCTGCATTCGGAATTGCTCAAGCGCGAAGTGATGCATGACTTTGCCGAGATCTATCCCGACAAATTCACCAACATCACCAACGGCGTTACACCTCGCCGATGGCTCGCGGTTGCTAATCCGTCGCTCACCGAACTCATCACTAGCAAGATCGGCCATACGTGGCTCTCTAACCTCGAGACCGAATTGCGCGAATTTGAAAAATTCGCCGATGATGAGGAAGTCCGTGAGGCCGTCCGGCTGATCAAATTCTCGAACAAACGGGAATTAGCTAAGATTACTCAGCAGCGCACCGGCCTCAGACTAGAGCCGTCATCGATGTTCGACGTGCAGTCCAAGCGCATCCACGAGTACAAGCGCCAGCACCTCAACGTCCTGCACATCATCACGCTTTACCATCGGCTCAAGCGTAATCCCTCGATGAACCTGCCTCATCGTACTTTCATCTTTGGCGGCAAGGCGGCCCCCGGCTACGCGATGGCCAAGTTGATCATCAAACTCATCAACTCGGTGGCCGAGACGATCGACAATGACAAGCAGGTGAATCAGAGACTCAAGGTCGCGTTTATTCCCGACTTTAACGTCAAGAACGGCCAGCATATCTATCCCGCCGCTGACCTGTCCGAACAGATTTCAACCGCAGGCAAAGAGGCGTCCGGCACCGGCAACATGAAGTTTGCGATGAACGGCGCTTTGACTATCGGCACCCTTGACGGGGCCAATATCGAAATTCGCAGCCAGGTCGGCGCCGAGAATTTCTTCCTCTTCGGACTCAGTGCGAAGGAAGTCTCGACACTTCAAGCGGCAAGCTACCGTCCGCGCGATTACTACGAGAAGAACGAGGAATTACGCGAGGCGCTCGATTCTTTGTTGGCAGGTGTCTTCTCCAACGGTGATCGAGAGATCTTTCGTCCCCTGGTCGAGTCGCTTTTGGAACGCGATCCCTTCCTGGTGTTGGCTGACTACCAATCCTATATCGATTGCCAAAGTCGCGCGGCCGAAGCTTATCGCGACGAACGGAAATGGACTGAGATGTCGATTCTGAACATCGCGCGCATGGGTAATTTCTCATCCGACCGTGCCATCCGCGAGTACGACCAAAAGATCTGGCGCACCTAACCAAACTTCTGAATTAGAAATCGGGTTATCTGGATCACAGCTCGGTGGAACTTCGACTTGGTCGACGACTCCCTTAATTCTCTTGTCCTTGCGGAACTCCCTGCTTAGAACGCCAGTAGCGCAACGCCAGAATCAAGTACCATCCGAACATGGCCAAACACATGAATTGACTCGATAGCGTCATCCACTCCAGTGGCGACATTCTGGCAATTCCTGCGGGCGACAATTCGTATCGTGTCGCCAAATCCCAGCGACTGATTCTAAGAAAACATAAACGGCGAGCATGACCATGAACCAACAACGCGCCCCCACGGGCACGTCGCGAATGAAGTCACTGACCCATCGGTTACTGAGCGGTCGTTTCTGTTTGAGACCGCTTTTGACCATGCCTTGCATAGCCGCTCTCCGCCAGAGCCCGGCAAAAATACCGCCCATCACCATGCTACCCATCGTCCAGCCATAAATCAGAGGCAGCCAACCTGATGACGCACCCCACTTTTGCGAGAGCGAAAGGTGCGGGATTACGAGGAGAGCAAGCCCAACTGGGGCGGCCAGCAGCGCCACGGGAAGAGCCAGCCCGACGGCCATCCAATGCCGGGCGAAGACTCTCAATGCGTGCTCCTTGTCAGCATCCGGCACGACATATCCTGGCCCCCGCGGCGGAGGATGAAAGATTAACTTACCATCCGCAGCCCGTACAAACCGACGATCGATGCTGTGACTGAACGCCGTGGGCGAGCGATAGGCGCGAAACGCCGCGTACAACATCGCCAGCATTCCGATGCCAAACAAGCCCATGACAATCTGACCCTGCAGAATGTCACGTTTATGTTGCTCCGCCCGCTCTATTAGGATACTCATCCCTGGATAATCAGGATCGACCTTGAACGCCTGCTGATAATCCGCGAGGGCTGCATCGTAGTCCAACAGCGCGGCTGCCGCATCACCTCGCGTTGCGTATGCATAAGCGCTATTCGGGTCGAGCTCAATCGCTCTATTATAGTCGTCCCAAGCACTCTGATATTTAGCTTTCGCAAACCACGCATTCCCTAGCTGTCAGTGCCAGAGCTAGATGTCGGTAGAGTGCCGAGGCGAAAAGTCAGTTGATTGCCGAGACGAGATGTCCCTCTTAACCGGCACGAGCTAGGTTCCAAGCAGACCATCACGAAAGCTTGGAGGTAGCGGTGCTGCGGC
>DATKPK010000062.1:0-10627 GCA_035524095.1 Binataceae bacterium (SeqCode)
GACAGCGCCAGCCCGCCCAACGCCACCGCCAATCTCCTCACCGGTCTGAATATCGATGAGTATTTCACCCGGGCCGATGCCAGCGGCACGGCAACATTCCTGAGCGACGCGCTGGGCAGCACGATCGGACTGACTAACTCATCCAGGGCGATCGCCACCAGCTATACCTATGATCCAGTTCACCGGCCGCGAAAAATGACGGCGCCGGCCTCTATTACTACCGCGTTCGCTATTACAGCCCCCTGTACCAGAGATTCCTTGGGCAAGATCCAGTAGGCTTCGGCGGTGGCGATGCCAATTTGTATGCGTATGCCAGCGGGAATCCAATCAGCCTCAAAGACCCCGACGGCCGATGTGTTGAAGACCTTTGCATTGGCGAAACGATTGCAGTTGTGGAGGTTGGAGAGGCTTTATGGGGAGCGGCGGCGGTCGCTCTGGCTGCAGTTGACGGCGCAATAGCTAGCACTATGGTGAAATCCTCGGATGGTGAGGACGACACGCCTGCCTTACCGCCAGCGGTCTCCAATACAGGCGATCCGGGTGCAGCGCCAAGCGGCCCAGGTGGTTTCTGCGAACAAGGCAATCGGCAGCAGAGCAAACGCTTTACGCCGGATCAGAGTGCGCTAATCGACTTGGCGCAGGAAGCACAACAACTCGGAGGAGGATCTCCAGAAGAAGCTTAAATCCTAAGCGATTGGGGTGATGAAGTCGGTATAGACGTTAGAGGTCCGAAAGATCACGGCGGTAATTTGGGATCGCATATCCATGTAGGACCTATAAACCATATACCAGTAGTGCCATGAGCAGACGAACGTACTGGATCGCGGAAGAACCTTAGAAGTATCGCATATCACGAACTGATCGATTTCTGCTCGATTCGAGCTTCGCAGTGCACGTTTGTGTTACACAACCGGAAGCAGGTTGCACAGAGCTGCACGCAGTTTCTCGATGCGTTGAGTGAATACACGGTCAGAGTCGTCGACCAGAAAGAATGGCCGGGAACGAAACTAATGCGGGCGGCGGTCCCAGTCTTCTGGTTCAGGCCGACACCCGAGGTGGTGACCATTCTGAAGGCCAGCGTCCAAGGTTTGTACGGTTGGATATTTCCGAACCTTCCTGAAGACTTGGCGTTCTACTGGCCGGACGGCGGCCCGATGTTGGGGACAATCTCGCACGAACGCCTCGCCTTTCTTAATCTAGAGGAAGAGGAGGCCGATGCGTTCCGTCGAGAAGCGCCGCATATAAGCTTAAGGAGCCAACGGGAGCAAAGTCACTGACCGTGGCCAACTTTTTGACACAATCATTTGACGGCAATCTCCGCGCTCGGGAATGCGGCGTTCACCTATGATGCCTCCGGGCGGCGGACGGCCGTCACCGGAGGTTTGGCAGCGGTGACACTGTCGGCCAACGTGACCAGCAGCGGCACGACCCACAATGCGGACGATGCGCAGGCCAAATTCAATGGTACGAGCCTGAGCTATGATGCCAAGGCAATCTGACCTATGACGGCACCAATACCTACTCGTGGGACGCGCGCAACCATCAGAGCACCAATCAGCGGCGGGATCAGCGCCAGCTTCGTCTACGACCCATTCGGACGGCGCGCCGAAAAGGTGATCAGTGGCACCACTACCCAGTTCCTCTACGATGGGCTCAATCCGCTGCAGGAGCTCGACGGTGCCAGCCCGCCCAACGTCACCGCCAATTTGCTCAGCGGTCTGAATATCGACGAGTATTTCACCCGCACAGACTCCAGCGGCACTGCCACTTTCCTGAGCGATACACTGGGTAGCACCATCGGACTGACTAATTTCTCCGGCGCGATCACCACCAGCTATACCTATGACCCATTCGGAATATGACTACCAGTGGCTCTGCCAACGCCAATCCCTACGAGTTCACCGGCCGCGGCCGCACACCTTTGGCGGCGGCTTCGCGGCTCAGGCGCGATCGGCGAAGCGCGGTTTGCGCTTCTCAACGAAGGCGCGGGCACCCTCCGCAATATAACCGGCGCCGACGCATAGCGTCTGGTTGCGATCCTCCATGAAGATAGCCTGCTCAAGACTGCCGGCATCGACACTCATCGCGAGGCATTCCTTGGTCAAGCGGAGGCCTAGTGGCGATGTTTCGGTCATTTCCTGCGCGAGCTTTCCAGCGGCTGCGTCCAGTTCGGCTTCATCGACAAGCTCTGAGATGAGGCCGGTCGCGAGAGCGCGCTGCGCGTTAATGAAGCGTCCAGTGAGCATCAGTTCGGAGGCGACGGACAGACCGACGACGCGTGGGAGGAAATAGCTGACGCCCATGTCGCAGGCGCTCAGTCCGATGCGAATGAAGGCGGCGTTGAAGCGCGCTGTTGGGGCGGCGATACGAACGTCCGCGGCAAGGGCGAGCGCGAAGCCACCGCCTGACGCGGCGCCGCGCACTGCGGCGATAAAGGGTTGCGGCACGCGGCGAATCGCGATCACAAGACTGCTAAGCCGGCGTTGCATCTCGAACGTGCCGGTTATCGAATGGCCGAGTTCGCCGACACCGCTGCCACCCTGCTCCTTGAGGTCGAGGCCGGCGCAGAAGGCGCGGCCAGCGCCGCGCATCACCACGACGCGCGTCGTGCGGTCATGGTTGAGGCCTTCGACAAAATCGTGCAGTTCATCAGTAATCATAGCGTTGAGGGCATTGAGTGATTGCGGGCGATTTAGAGTAAGCCAAGTGACGGCACCGTCACGGGTTACATCGAGAGCCTGATAGGACATGGTGAGACCTCGTCAGAGTTCCCGAGAGCATAACCGAATCAAGCGAATCAGGCTAAAGCGCACGTTGATTGGACGGGAAGGCGTCGAAGCGTACTCGATGTATTGGTAACTGTAGCTATATCATACCGTCTCTAAAGCTAAGAATCATGGGCTGAAGTGCGTTTTTGACACCAATCCCGCTTGACTTGGAGCTTCGGGCGTTTGATAAGTATTACGTGGTTAGATAGGCGTCGCTATGGCGTCCCAAGATGATATTTTCACGATTAAAGAGTTGTCGGAACACCTACGCGTGCATCCGACGACTATCTATCGATTGCTGCGTCAAGGATTGCTCCCCGGCTTCAGGGTTGGGAGCAATTGGAGGTTCAATCGGGCCGCGATCGAGCAATGGGAACGAACGCAGGCGTCGGGCGAGCAAATAATCGTGCCGCGGGGACGACGCAAACGGCAGCTTGAACCCCGCCAATAGCTGCATTCGTAGGCGGTTAAACAGACCCCAAAAGCACGTTTCTCGAGTTGAAGCTGCTGAAATTGCGATTTCATGCGGCGTGCTATACTAGCGCGCGAAATCCCGTGGAACCGCTCGTTTCCGTCATTATTCCTGCTTACAACGCCAGCGCCACGCTCGACGCGGCGATCGGCAGTGTCCTCATACAGAGCTATCCCGATTTCGAAGTAATCGTAATCAACGATGGCTCGACTGACCGCACCGCCGAGATTCTTCGCGGATACGGCGACCGCATCAGGGTAGTCGGCCAGGAGAATCGCGGCGCCGCATCGGCGCGCAACACCGGACTTGAGATAGCGCGCGGCAGCTATATCGCGTTTCTCGACGCCGACGACCTCTGGAAGCCGGAGTTGCTAGCCAGGCTGGTGCCGGTGCTCGAAGCCGATCCTGGATGTGTTCTGGCCTACGCGGACCTCGAAATCGTCGATAGCAACGGCCATTCGCTGCGTACGTCGCTAATCGGCGGGACGAACGCGCACGCGCCGACACTGGACGAAATGCTCCATCGGGTATGGCCGATCATGCCCAGTGCCGTGGTGATGCGAAAATCGGTGCTGGAGGCGATTGGCGGCTTTTGTACGGAGTTCAAGAGCTGCACTTACGAAGATTTGTATTGCTGGATGCGCGCGCGCGAGCATGGCCATTTCATCTACCTGCCGGAGCGGCTCGCGCAATGGCGGTTTTCGCTCTATCCTCGGCGGCTTAAACGAGGAGGAGGGGTATCGTCTCATAATCGAGCGGTGTTTGCGCGGCTGGTGCGCGAACGATGGGGTGTTGCAATCGCGCCTCTGATTGATTCGAGGGTGCGCGCGCCACGCAGCATTCTCGGTTATATCGGTTTGACGGCAATGCGTGACGGCGACCTTGAGCGTGCGCGCGAGGCTTTCCGCTATGCGCTAGAACTCGATCCGAGGCGGGTCAAGAACTATTTTCGGCTCGCCCGCACCTATCTACCGGCGCGGCTGGCGCGGGCTTTGAGCGGACGCACCGGAAGTCAGCCAGTCTGACGGGTTCTTGCGATCCGCGATCATGGCGATAGCGAAGTTGCGCCGAGGTTCGGTAACCGCCGAGGAGCATTTGTGTCATCGGTGAAACCTGCGTGAAGGCGGCGAAGCCCAAATTGATGAGGCTACCGGATTTTATCGGCGTCGGGCCACCGCGTACGGGCACGACGTGGCTGGATCGTATTCTGCGGAATCACGTGGGCTTGCCCGCAGGACTCAAGGAGACCCAGTTTTTCGTCTGGCGTTATCATCTCGGATTGGACTGGTACGCGGGCCATTTTGCGGGGTATGCGCGTGATTATCCGACGGGAGAATTCGGGCCAGCCTATTTTCCGGTAGCCAAGGCACGGGTGTTGATCTGCCAGCACATGCCCGCCTGCCGGATCGTGATAACGCTGCGCGAACCGGTAGAGCGGTTTTATTCACACTACAAAATGTGGCGAAAGATCGGCGTTGTGAAAGCGCCGTTCGAGGAAGTTGTGGACCATCACGAGGAACTCATCGCGCATACGCAATACGTCCACAACGTCATGGCCTGGCGCGAGCAATTCAGCGAACAACAAACGCTGGTTCTAATTTATGAAGACACGCGCGCTGATCGCCAAGGTTATGTGGATCGCTTATGCGACTTTATCCGTGCGCCAAGGCTCGACTTAAAGAACGTTAAGATCGAGCGGGAGCCCGCCGCGCATGTTGAGCGGGCACCGAAGAGCCGCCGAACCGCGCGTCGCGCATTACGGCTGCGGGATCTGCTGGAAGAACGCGGCCATCCCCGGCTGCTCGAAATGATGGATCCTTTTTTCGAGTTCTGCATGGGACGAGGTGAGGTTTTTCCGCCGTTGAGCCCCGACTTGGAAGCCAGACTGCGTGAACGATTCCGTCCTGAGGTCGAACAATTAGAAAACCTGTTGAGCAGAGATCTGTCGGTCTGGCGCACGTGACCTCGATCATCGGCCGAAACATTTGGGCCCAATGGGCGGGTATGCCGATCCGATAGACTCGCGAGCCACTTGACGCGATTATCGCCACGACGGATGCGCGACGTGAGGCGGATGACGATAAGGCGAGAAAGGAAGGGGCGAGTCACGCAAAGCCATCCGGCGGGTGCGTTTATAATTGCGACTATCGGCGGATGGGCGCTGAGCGCAGTCATCAACGGTTGCGCATACTTCGCGAGTCAGCCGGAAATTAATCCCGATCGTTATGCGCCGAGCGCGATAGGTCAGCAATGGCATCCAAAGGACACGACTTCTTCGTACGAACCCCCGCCTGTCAGTGTTGAGTCGGGTGAAAGTGCTGCCGGCAAACGCCAGCCCGCCGAATTGAATCAGGCGGCACCCTCAGCAGGCGCAGAGACGAGCGGCACAAGTGCAGCAGGCGCTTACGACCTGGCGTCATTGATCGACCTCGCGATGCGAAATAATCCGCAAGAGCGGACGGCATGGGAGGGCGCGCGGGCTGCAGCCGCGGCATATGGATCGGCGCGCGCGCCTTATTATCCGCTGATCACCACCGAGTCGGATAACGGCTATCAACGGTTCCAGGAACAGGTGCCGGTCGAAATCGGCGTGGTCAAGCAATGGACGGCGAATCCGACGATAGAGCTGACCTACACGCTGATCGATTTCGGGCGGCGCAGTGCCAATGCGGCGGCGGCACGGGAGCGGCTTGCGGCTGCGGGATTTAGCTTCAACCGTGAAATTCAGGATGTGGTGTTCAGTGTCGAGCAGGCTTATTACGGGCTGGCGGCGGCGCAAGCGGCAGTTACGGCAGCAATTCAGAATTTGCAATACGCGCAGGCCGACTTCGAATCTGCCGGCCAGCGGATGAATCTCGGACTGGCGACATCGCCGGAATATCTTCTGGCGAAAGAGCGCGTGGCGCAGGCCGAGTACGACCTGGCGAGTGCGCGATTGATCGTACACGACGCACAGGCGAATCTCGCAGTAGCCGCGGGTGTACCGGCGAACTATCCGTTGCCGATTCAGACGCTTGAACGGCAGCCGCTGCCCTCAAATTTGGGTGCCGACGTCGATGCGCTGATCGAGGATGCGCGGCGCGAGCGGCCGGACCTCGCGGCGAGTATGGCCGACGTGCGCACGCGCGAGGCCGAACTGCTCGAAGCCAAGGCGCAGTGGTACCCCGAAGTAGAATTCAACGGCGCCTACGGTTCGAATATCTACGATTATACCTTCAACGGGCCACCGACGATCGACGCGATTGATCCTCAATACCAGGCGTTGATCACGCTCAAGTGGGATTTGTTTACCGGGTTCAAACGACTTAACGACGTTCGCGCGGCACAGGCACAGAGCCGCGCGGCGCGGGCGCAAGTGGTGTCATTGGAGCTTAATGCCTACGCGCAGGTATGGCAGGCGTACTATCAGTTTCAATCATCACTGACAAAGTACGAATACGCGCAAGCCTTGATTAACGCCGCGCAGGAATCGTACGCGGCTAACAGCGAGACTTATCGGCAGGGACTGAGCACGATCGTGGAGTTGCTCACAGCCGACCGCGACTTGGCAAATGCGCGCTACACGCTGATACAGAGCCGCGCCGATCTGCTGACGGCGGCCGCGGCGGTCGCATACGCATCCGGCTCGATCACATTCAAGCCGCAGCCGTAGTCGTGCTTTAGGCGGATGCGATATCGCCCCACGCGGCGGACGCTTGCGTTAGAACAAGCCGTTTGGGACGACGGCGATGATATTACTGCCAAGAGTCGTGTCCGGCGCGGTGTTTTGCACGATTGAAACGGCGCGCTGCTTGTCAGCGTCGCTGTTCACAGTGCCATTGAGGAAGACCTGATTGCCGATAACCGTCGCGGTCACCGAGCCGAGACCGTTGTTGAGCAGCATCTGATTGATACGAAGCTGCGTTTTCTTCCAATCGAATGAAGTTGTCGTCAGCGCGTTAATCACGCGGGTGACGCCCTGCACGCTACTCGCAATTTGGGCGGCAGCGTCGAAAGCTTTGCGGTCGAAGACATTGCCCTCAAGGATTACGGTACCGGGCTGAGTGACGGTGACACTAACGTTTTTGAAGCGCGGATCGCCGCCGAGCGCCTCCTGCACTCGCGTTTGCATGACCCATCGAGGAGATCCTGATGGCGGTTGGGCGAAGCTCGAAAGCGGACTCAGCAACAAGCCGGAAATCAGGATGACTGCTAGTACCATTGCGGAAACGATCAGCCAGTTTGAGCGAGTAGCGAAGGGCCGGAATTCGGGATCAAAGTTGCGGTTAACCATCGGAAGTTAGTCTCAGATGTAGGTTAAGAGGTATTAAGCTGCCGTCGAGAATACCACGGAGACACATCACTATCAGCAGATGATCCGCGCCGGTAACCGAATCTCCGTTCTGGTCGTCCTTTATTTCAAGGGCTGTGAAGGCTCGGGTCGCTGGATAGGCGGTTCGGAACCCCCGCGCAAAGACGGCGCGGCGCAGCAGATAGCCAGGAGGTATTGAATGGCTGATGAAGGCATGACCGCCGATAGTCCGGCGAGCGTCGAGACGCTGCAGCGGCGGCTCGACCGAATCGAGCAGGAGTATATGCGCGAGAACCGGTGGTGGCGCGGTGGGTTGATCGCCGCGCTGGTGCTGCTCGCACTCGTAATTTTAATTGGCGGATTCCATCACCGCCCGCCGCCGCCACGCTTTGGCCCGATAGCGATGCAGGGTCCAATGGGAATGGCTGGTCCGATGGGCATGCAGGGACCGATGGGTTATCGAGGGTATCCCGGATATTGGCCGCCGCCCCCACCCCCGCCGTGGGCATACAGTTATGGTCCGGCGTACGGTTTTGGCCCCGGGTTCGGATGCGATCGTCATGGTTGGGGCTGCCGGGGCGACCGCGGTCCCGGAGGCTCTGATGGTCCCGGCGCTGGCGCAGCTGGGCCCCCGCCGCCAGCGGGGTCGTCGAATGGTTGAGGTGTGGTGAGGTGGCGGTCCGGTGATCAGACTGATTTGCCGGGCCGCCTTTTTTCAAAAAACTCGGCGCGAAATCTTCTTCAAGATGCGGCGCCGAGTTTTGTCGATTGAGAGTGAAAGCAGAGTGTCGGCAGCGTGAGGATTACGAGGCGCGGCGGGTGCGCGTTCGGCGCATCTTGCGCACTCGTGATTTCACTTGAATCGGGTTACGGCGGCGCTTGCGAGCGAGCCTGCGGTTATGACGATTACGTTCGCGGGATGCGTGGGTCATCGGGTCTCCTGTAGCGGACGATCCGCTATCGTATAGTTATCGGTCCGGGCTGCAGCGTCATTGCCTGGCGGGTCCGAAGCGACGGACGGCAAGGTCGTGGGCAGCGGCGAAATGGCGTCAGAACGTGCGAGTACATCGCCGCCTTCCATGACGGTCACTTGGCCTAGCGGCGTGCCGGGCGGTACGGGACGAGAAATTGTCGGTGGAATGTTATAGGCAAGCTTGAGGCCCGCCACTTCGTCTTTGCGGAGGACCAGCGCAATATCATTCTGCGCGATCGGTTGGATTGTCTCGCCCTGTGCTACCTGCACGTGAACCGGCAACGGCTCGCCGCGCTTAAGCAGTTCGACCTTTGTAAAGTTCTCGAAGCCCCAGTTGAGAAGTGTGGCGCTCTGCGAGAATCGCGCCCAGTTGGAAGGTGTGCCGAGGACAACAGAAATCAACCGCATGTCACCGCGCTTGGCGGTGGCTGTCAGATTGAAACCTGCCTGCATCGTGAATCCGGTTTTGAGGCCGTCGCAGCCGTCGAGATGGCCTACGAGGTGATTGGTGTTATGCAGAATTGCGACGCCACCGTCGAACATCGCCGTTTCCATCCCGGACCACGCGAGCAGGTTGGTAGTATGGATGATCGCGCGCGCCAGAGTTGCGAGGTCTAGCGCATCAGTCACGTCGACGTCATGACCCGGAGTCGGCGGCAGGCCGTCGATCGTTTCGTAATGGGTGCTAGTCATGCCGAGGCTCGCGGCCTTCGCATTCATCATGCGAACGCAGCCGTCATAAGAGCCGCCAACCGTCTCAGCTACCGCGACCGCAGCGTCATTAGCGGAACGAATCAGAGCTGCCTTCATCAATTCGCCGAGCGGATAGACTTGGCCTTCGCGGAGCCCCAAGCGCGAGCCACCGGTAGTGGCTGACCTGAACGAAACTCTTACTGGCGTATTGTAAGAGAAACGACCAGCCTGAATTTGATCTTCGGCCACCAGCAACAGCATCATTTTGGCCATCGAAGCGGGAGGCCAGGCGAGCGTTGGATTTTCTGAATATAGAACCCGGCCAGTATCGGCGTCTTCGACCAACGCAGCATGGCGCGGAGTTACGACAACATAATGAGTCGTCGAGTGCCGGTGATAATGGCGGTAATGGTAAGACTTAACCGCCAGAGCTCGCGGTGCAAACGTCGCGATTATGCTGCCCGCAAGCAAAAGAATGCCGAATCGATTGAACTTTACCATCTCCCCCTCAACCACCCTTCCTCTCGTGAATCTTGCCAGCGGACCTGCAGGGGTTCCCATCTTTCTCCGACGACGGCCTTTCGCTCGATGGGAACAGGGCCCTTCACTGCGAGTGGCTAAGGCCACTCAGCTCTTTCGTGCGCTTGAGACGTCCCTGCTCTAGGCCCCGCAGCAGTTCCAGATTTGCGTGCGCCGGCGAATATTGCGGATCGGCCGTTAGCAGGTCGGTCCACTCCTCGCGCGCACGCCGGTAATTACCTTCCTCGGCATAGATTACCCCTAGCTGGTTGCGCGCGTCGAGTTGATCGGGATCGAGCCGCAAAGAAAGCAGCATCTCCTGCTCAGCCGGTTGGTACAATCCGAGCCGCTCGTCGAGCAGACCCAAGTTGAAATGCGTCTCGGGACGATAAGGACCGAGCAAGGTCGCGAGCCGCATCAAATCGACCGCGGAGCCAACTCGGCCGTCATCCGCGTACAGCAGGCCAAGGTTCAAGAAGAGCTGCCAATCATTCAGGCCCAACGCGATAGCCTTCTGGTATTGATCGAGCTCATCGTGGTGGTCGCCGATCGCACCATAGGCAAATCCCAAGTGGTAATGAGCGAGAGCATTGCCAGGATCGCGCTGGATAACTTCCCGATGACGCCGGATAGCATCGGGATAATCTTCCATTCCGAGATAGTAGTCAGCGAGCGGGTCGCAGACAGCCTGATCGGCGTCGGAGTTACTGGCGTGCGCGGCGATAGGTCGCTGGTTGGTCACAGCGAGAAAGACAGCCAGAAACAAAGCCAACCCGCGGTTTGTAAACAAAGCTTGGTTTTTCCGCGCACATAGCGGAGATACGCAGACTCTTATGATGCTACAGGAATGAGGAAGATCGGTACAGGTGATAACGTCCCAGATAGAAAAGGCGCGCGACGCAGATGCGTCG